>CAXBRM010000305.1:0-1513 GCA_963978305.1 uncultured Rhodospirillales bacterium | reverse complement strand
CGATGAGGGTTGGCGGGTCAGTATGGCCGACTGGGAGACTGAAAGTCGTAGCAATCATACAGCCATTATTGTCCCTATACAGTTGATTCACGCGGGTGGTGAAGTGCTGACGTTGCGTCCCGAACGTCGCCAATATGTCGTCCGACAAGAAGCGACAACGGAACTCGACACTGTCCGCAGCTTGTCGGTGAATTTCGGCCTCACCGATATTTTTGCCACGTTAGGGCAGCAAACTGAAACTGGCCGTATGGCCACCAAAATTGTCTTTAGACCGCTACAAATATTCTTGTGGTTGGGGGCAATTTTAATGTTTTTGGGTGGACTCATGGCGTCGTTTGGCGGCAGCAGACGCTCCTTTGGGATAGGTGTATGAACATGAAAAGACTATTTTTCGTCCTTCCCATTGTCGGTCTGATAATCTTTGTTGTTATTGTGTTGAGTGTTTTGGTGATGCCCAGAAACCTGCAGGCGCCGCCGAGCCAGCTGATTAATCGCCCAGCGCCAGAAATTTCCAGTTCTGCTCTGGAAGGCTTGGTCAGTACACCAGCTCTGTCTAGCGATATCCGCGTAATTAATTTTTGGGCAAGCTATTGTGTTCCGTGTATCTACGAACATGCGCAATTATTGGAAGTTGCACAGGCCGATGGTGTTCATTTGACGGGGATCACTTTCAATGACCGCGTTGAGGATGCACAGGCCTTTCTTGCACGGTATGGAAATCCCTTTGACATCGTCGTTGATGATGAAGCGAGCATGGATGCTGTGAATTGGGGAGTGAGTGCAATCCCGACCACCTTTATTGTATCTCCAAGCGGTATCGTCCTTCACCGCCACGACAATGCGATTAATCGCCAAGATCTTGAAGAGTTTTTAGAGCGGGTTGAGAGCGCGCGACATCAATGAGATCTGTCGTGATAGGTTTAATCCTCGCACTGTTGGCGCCAGTAGCCCTGGTCGCCACGGTGCAAGTCGCCGAGGGGGTTTTTCTCGAAACAGGCCAGCTTTCAGATCCGATCCTGGAACGGCGTGCAGTTTCGCTTGGCCGTACACTGCGTTGTGTTGTGTGCGCCAACCAAAGTATCGAGGATAGTGACGTTGACCTCGCGCGAACCCTGCGCATGCTGGTACGGGAAGAAATGCTGGCTGGACTGAGCGACGAACAAATTCGAAGTGGTTTGATTACGCGGTATGGTGAGTACGTGAGCTATATACCAGCAACACGAGGGTGGCGCATTTTGGTTTGGATTGCGCCCTGGTTGTTTCTGTTAATGGCAACCATCCTGCTTGGCATTGCCCGGATGCGGAAGCGCTGATATGTATTCCATTGAATATAAACTGTTATCCCTAACCTTGGTTAGCGCCTGGCCGATTTGGGTGGCCAGTTTAATAAGCTTTTTGCTTTTGGTTACCGTGCTACAAGGGCCATGGGTTCGCCGACTTCTTATCGCAGGTGTTATGACTGTGGCAGTGCTTGGCGTGTATGCGGCTCTTGCTCGTCCGGGGTTTGAAGGAT
>CAXBRM010000304.1:0-1579 GCA_963978305.1 uncultured Rhodospirillales bacterium | reverse complement strand
CAGGCTATTTTGGCGAAGGGCATCGATGTTGTTGAAAATCCGTCGATTAAACGTGGTGTGCGCTCCGCACCTTTCGATGGTGTTGGTATGGCTAGGCAACATTGGCGCCCGATACAGGACGGTGTATTGACCAGCTGGATGATGGATTTGAATTCGGCGCGCCAGTTAGGCCTCAAAGCCACAGGCAATAGTGCTTTTTCGGGTGGTGTCAGCTACGGCAACGTTGGTCTGACAGGCGGTGTTGGCAATCTGAAGGAGTTGATTGCTGATATTGACCACGGCTTTTTTGTGACTTCGGTAATGGGCCATGGTAGCAACCTCTTGACGGGTGATTACAGTCAAGGCGCATCGGGCTTTATGATCAAAGACGGGCAGGTAGATCGCCCAATAGAAAACATGACGGTTGCTGGTCATCTCAGCGACATGTTCATAAAGGCACGATTTGCCGACGATATGCGTTTGCGAACTGGTATGGATGCACCAAGTATGCGGATTGATGCTTTGTCAGTTGCCGGCGTTTGAGGAGAACAATCAGTGCTTCGTCAATGGTTAAAACATACTTTACGACGAACCATGGAGGCACTGATTAGGGCTCTGGTGCATTGGACGGCACGCACTTGCCGGTGGGAGTTCGTTGATTGTGAGTTGGCCGAAAAGGCGTTGTTTGATGGTGATGAAGGCGTGATTTTGGTGACCCCACACGAAAACGTGATTTCAATGCTAGCGTTGGGGCTCGCAGGCTGGCCATTCAAAGGCAAGGTGGTGATTAGCAACCATCGCACGGTGGATTGGATCTACAGACTCACCGAAAAGCTTGGTATTGACTTAATCATTGTTGACAAAAACAACCCATCGCAAAACGTCAATGAGGCGGTAAAAGAAACCCTTGCAAAGGGAGAAACCGTCTTAATTACACCAGATGGTCCGCTGGGGCCACCGCACATATTCGATCCTGGCGTTTGGTTGCTGGCAAGACGCCATAAAGCAAGAGTTGTTTTCTTGAACGGCATTTGGACACGCCAGTTCCGAGTGAACACCTGGGACCATCACAAGATTCCCTTGCCGTTTACAAAAGGATATATTTTGGGGATCGATCCGTTTGTTCCTGGCAAAGAATTCGCTGGCGTTCGACATGAAGACATTATGAATGGATCGGCTGATCCGAATCATCCCGCAGTAAAAGTGCCTGCCGACATGCTCGCGAAGGTTAAGCAGGCTGAAAGAGAAATCTTGGGACGTCGGCTTTAATGCAACGACAGGTTTCCTTGCAGTTAAGGATTGTGGGTGCAATCATCGATCTTGCCGCTTGGCTTATTCGGCGAGAAATAAAACGACGCCTTGGCGCGGGTAAAGAAATTCCTCATCGCATCAATGAACGTTTTGGCATGGCCTCAGTTGAAAGGCCGACCGGAAAGTTGCTTTGGTTGCATGGGGCCAGCCTGGGCGAAACGGCCAGTTTGCTGCCCATTGTGACATGGTTTTTAGAGCAAGATCCTACCAACCACGTCCTGATAACCTCTGTGTCTCGGTCATCGTCTGAAACGCTCAGTCAGACATTACCCGAGCGGGCTGTCCACCA
>CAXBRM010000303.1:0-1581 GCA_963978305.1 uncultured Rhodospirillales bacterium | reverse complement strand
CGAGCTTGACGAACAAGTCTAGCATAAATTGGGTTAACACTTGGTTCGCCCATAATGCGGCGAAGCAATCCAATAATGGCCATGTTCTCACACTATGTTAATGTGCCGTTTTCCATCCACACTAATGATATGGGCTGAAGTATGCCGGCTGCCAAGGCGTTTATTTCTCTTATCGTAATCGCCATAGGCACCCTGCTCGTGACAGGCTGTGAAAGCAGGCAGGTGACGCGCGGCAACATGCCAACGGCGTATCAAATCAGCCAAATAGAAATCGGCAAAGATACCAAGGCCGACCTAATGGCAGAGCTTGGTAGCCCAAGTTTTGAATCGGCTGCCGATTCCGATTACTGGTTTTACACCTCGCAGGTTTTACAAACTCATCCTCTGCTCGGACGTAAACTTGAAAAACAAAACGTGCTTGTCGTCCAATTCGGCGATTTTCAGCGTGTCGTGTCTGTAAGACAATTTGAAGCCGGCACCGATCGCATCATCGTCCCTGTGCAAACAACAACCAACATAACCTTGCGCGAGCAAACGTTAATTGGGCAAACTTTAGGCACGCTGTTCCCACGATTGAATTAGAGGCTCTGTGCGCAACAGCGTCCATCACACATCCAAATCGTTGGCAAAAGCCGCATTCGCTTGGATAAATTGAAAACGACCGTCAGGCTTTTTGCCCATCAACGCGTCAACAAGATCAGCTGGGACTTTCGGCACCGCTCGAAAGTCTGAATTCGTAAATGCAGTGCTATCAGGAAGTGTTACGCGAAGCAACGTGCGTGTCCCGGGATCCATTGTGGTCTCTTTTAACTGGTTAGCGCTCATTTCGCCAAGGCCTTTGAAGCGACTAATGTCTACTTTTGACCCCGCCCGAAACTCTTGCGCCACCAACTGCTCTTTGTGCGTATCATCTCGGGCATAGAGTGTTTTACCGCTTTGGCTTAACCTATACAGCGGCGGTGCGGCCAAAAACAATCTACCGCTCTGAATTAGCCCAGGCAGCTGCTGGTAGAAAAACGTCATCAGCAAACTGGCGATATGAGCGCCATCAACATCAGCGTCTGTCATGATTATGATACGTTCATACCTTAGGTCATCAAGGTCAAAATGCTTGCCCATTCGGACTCCCATGGCAAGCAAAAGATCATTCAACTCAACGTTAGCGCGCAGCTTATCTTCACTTGCAGACGCCACATTCAAAATTTTGCCACGCAGCGGCAATATCGCCTGGTTTTCGCGTCTCCTTGCTTGTTTGGCAGAGCCACCAGCGCTGTCACCTTCGACAATAAACAGCTCTGTGTCCTCACGGCTGCTTTTGGAACAATCGGCTAATTTGCCTGGCAAACGCAGCTTGCGGGTCGCAGATTGCCGCTTGAGATCCTTGTCCTTGCGTCGGCGCAATCGCTCTTCACTACGCTCTATGATCGCTTCAAGCAGCTTTTTGGCGGCGGATGCGTCCGCGCCCAACCAGTTGTCAAAGTGATCCTTGATTTCAGTTTCAACGTACTTCGATGTCCCAGGCGTCACCAGCTTTTCTTTGGTTTGATTGCTGAAAGCTGGGCTTGGGATAAAGACGCTCAA
>CAXBRM010000302.1:0-1582 GCA_963978305.1 uncultured Rhodospirillales bacterium | reverse complement strand
GCGTGTTGGGATGATTTTTCAGCAGTTTAATTTAGTGTCTCGGATGACGGTGCTGGACAATGTGTTGGCGGGCAGACTGCCGCACTGCAAAAATCTTTTCTGGCGAGGCGCTTCGAATTTTCGCGTATTCCCCAAGAGCGAAAAAGAGTTTGCCTTTGAGTGCTTACGGAAGGTTGGGATTGAGGCTTTGGCTTATCAACGAGCCGACAATTTGTCGGGTGGTCAGCAACAGCGTGTTGCAATTGCCAAAGCGCTGGTTCAGCAGCCCAAAATCATGTTAGCCGATGAGCCTATCGCGTCTTTGGATCCGGCTAACGCGACTTTAGTCATGGATGGCCTAAAACAAATCAACACCGAGGACGACATCACCGTTTTGGTGAACCTGCACACATTAGACACGGCCCGCGCCTATTGCGACCGTATTATCGCGATGCGCTACGGTCGAGTGTTTTTTGACGGAACCGCGGCACAGCTGACAGATGATGTTGTCCGCGACATCTATGGAACCGAGGGGCTGCGTGAATTTAACGAAGCCGTCACATCTAACCAAAAAGAGACCATCTTCGCATAAAACAACCTTCCATTGAGAGTCTTTTTTTGTTTCCCACCGCCAAACCAACTTAAGGAGAAATTAAATGAAAATATTGGCTACCACCGCGCTAATTGCGCTTTCAGCAACCGCTGGCATCGCAGCTGACTGGAAAGAAGATTACCAAGTCATCAAATTTGGCATTCTTTCTGGCGAAAATGAAAAGGATCGGATTGCACGTTACACTCCGTTCGAAGAGTATCTTGAACGCGAACTGGGCGTCGAAGTAGAAATATTTACAGCTGGTGCATATGATGGCGTAATACAAGCTTTAGGCGCTGATCAAATCGAATTTGCCTTTCTTGGTTCTTCTTCTTATGCCGCAGCCTACACAGCCACTGACGGTCAAGTTGAGCCATTGGTAACTCGGATCCGTAAAGACGGATCATCAGGTTACTTCTCAGTTGTTGTAACACGTTGTGAAGACGGTTACACAGGCCTAAAAGACCTAGAAGGCAAGGTTCTAGCCTTTGCTGATCCTGACTCAACATCAGGATATGCGGTTCCTTATTTCAATATAGCCAAAGAAGTTGACCCAAAAACCTTCTTCTCAGCTATCCCATTTTCAGGATCACACGAAGCGGGTGTTGCTGGCGTTGCGCAAGGCACATTTGATGCTGCTGCAACTTGGCAGAACAACGCTACTGACGGCCGCTGGCAGCGCATGATAGAAAAAGGGATGATCAACGAAGGAGAGATTTGCCCGATCTGGGAGTCTCCTGAAATCACATCTGGCCCATTTACAGCCCGCGTAAACCTACCTCAAGAACTAAAAGATACAATGCAACAGCTGGTCTTGGACGTGGTACCAAAAGACCCGAAAGCGTTCGCTAGCATGACCGGCGAAGTTGAAGGCACGCCAAACCCGCAGATCGGTTGGCAGCCTGCAACCCACGAGCGCTATCAGTGGATCGTGGACATGCGCCAATGGCTAAAAAAGCAGCGTCGTTCGTAAGCTGATAAATTCGGACCCTCGCCTCGCGGCGGGGGGCC
>CAXBRM010000301.1:0-1598 GCA_963978305.1 uncultured Rhodospirillales bacterium | reverse complement strand
CTAGCACCGCGCGGTCTGATTCACGAACCACACCGCAACTCATAATGACCTCGAAATCAATCTTTGGTGCTAGAATCTGAGCGATGTTTAAACTGTTTGTGATCACCCGCAAACGCTGTTTGTGGCTCAGAACTCGCGCAATTTCTTCTGTTGTCGTACCAACATCAATAAAAACCGATGCACCATCAGGGATATTGTCCGCCACCTGTGAAGCAATTCGCCTTTTATTATGAAGCGCCATTTTTGCGCGACTATCATAGCTAATATTTTCAGCGCTCGTTGGCAGCCCCGCCCCGCCATGAAATCTCTTCAAAAAGCCCAGTTTACTCAACTCGTTCAAGTCTCGTCGCACTGTTTGCGTGGTCACACCGAAAGTAGAAGCAAGATTGTCGACGCTGACAAATCCTTGCTCATTGGCCAAATTCAAAATCTGTCGGTGGCGTTCAGAAAGCTGCGAAATTGACGGCATAATTAAGATTTTCCTTCAAATAGAACAGGTTCAGACACCTTTTACTTTTCGCCCAGTCGAGCAAGGCGCAGCATGTTCGTGCGTCCCGCCCGCCCGAAGGGCAAGCCTGCTGTAATGACAATCTCATCACCATTTTCGGCCAATCCCAGCTCTGCCATCGCGGCTTCGCTCGCGGCGACTAAATCCGCCTCAGTATCCAAGGGACCGACTTTAATTGGATAAACGCCCCAACTGAGACGCACACGCCGTGCTGTCTCTAAGCTGGGCGTGATGCAAACAATTGGCGCCTCAGGACGCTCCCTCGACGCTCGCTGCGCAGTTCGACCTGAACGTGTATGCGTCACAATCGCCCTTGCCTCGGTTTGCCGAGCGACCACCCTGGCAGCCGCTGAAATAGGGCTTTGGCGGGCATTCAAATCATCCATGTCCACGCCAGCGCGCAGCAATTGCCAATAATGGGTCGACTTCTCAGTTTGACTGATAATAGACGCCATCATGTCAACCGCCTTCAAGGGATAACGCCCGGCAGCGCTTTCGGCAGACAACATCACGGCATCAGCTCCATCGAATACAGCCGTCGCCACATCGCTTGCTTCGGCGCGGGTAGGAACAGCCTCCACAATCATGCTTTCAAGCATTTGGGTCGCAACGATTACTGGCTTACCTGCCCGCCGACACGCTCGGATAATTTTCCGCTGAGCCGGCGGGACTTGCTCGGGTGGCAACTCAACACCCAAATCACCACGCGCAACCATCATACCATCGGAAAGTGTGACAAGATCATCAAGATGATCAAGTGCTGAAGGCTTTTCCATTTTTACCAAGATGTTCGCTCGCTCGCCGATAATTCGGCGTGCTTCGACAACATCCGATGGCTGCTGAACAAACGACAGTGCCACCCAATCTACCCCGAGCTTTAAGGCGAAGTCTAAATCGTTGAGATCCTTCTCGGTTAGCGCCGAAATAGGCAAAACTAAATTTGGAATATTGACACCCTTTCGATCAGATAACCTGGTGCCAGCTTCCACTTCGCATAACGCACGCTGGTGATCAAAACTCATAACCCGTAATCGTACCTTACCGTCGTCAAGTAGCAAAAGCGCGCCAACTTCCAAGGACGCGAAAACCT
>CAXBRM010000300.1:0-1607 GCA_963978305.1 uncultured Rhodospirillales bacterium | reverse complement strand
GCGGTAGGCCCGCGCGGCACAAAGGCGGTTACGATAATGAGGACAGTCACAGCGGCAAAACTCATTTGAAAACTGGGGCCGACGATCACTTCTGGCGCGACAGCCACGACAAGAATTGCCGCGATACCAAGCAACCGCAGGCTTATGCCGCGCCGATCAAAAATTATTGCAAAAGCAAACAACGCTGCCATCGTAAATGCCCGTTGCACGGGAACCGCCTGCCCCGACACAAAAAATTAGCTAAGGCCAACAGCTAACGCACATAGCATGGCCACCTTTTTGATTGGGATTGGCCAGAGAGATGGCAATAGTCGCGTCTGCGCGAAAGCAAAACATAGTCGTAGGATCCAGAACACCCATGACACGACCAGCGTCATATGAAGGCCAGAAATTGCCAACAAATGTGCCAACCCTGCGGCTCGGTATGCCTCCAAGCGCTCTGACTGAATGGTTCTCGGAAAACCCACCGTCATCGCCACCAAAACACCACCCCGCTCCTCACCCAATATCTCAAAAATTCGATTTTTAATGCTTTGACGGATGGCAGCGATCTTCGTGTTGAAACTTTGCACGTTGCCATCGTCTAAAACAGTTACTGTCCCAACGCTCACGGCGTAAGCCGACATACCCTGAAAGAAAGCACGGAATTGTAAATCAATAGATCCTGGTACGGGTGGGGGGCCAATGGGAAACACCTGGAATTGGCCTTCAACGCGTTGACCAACGGCAAACTCTGCCCTTTGTTGCCTTGGCCGAACCTGGAGCCCCCCAGCCTCAAGCCATTGCAGCCGGTTCGGATTGATGACATCCAGATCATTCAAATACAAACGTGGTCCATCGACACGGTAGTCGATCGCCTCGATGCTGCCGCTTAGCCTGACCCATGTCGGTTGTCCATCAAACAACAAGGGTGTAGCGGTTGTTACGGTATGAACATGGGCAAGCAAAACCCCTAAAGCCACCCAGAGCCCGGTGGCAGACAACACCAACAGGCGACCGCGTCGTCCGAACCACCAAAACACCACCGCCAAACTCACAAACAAGGCAATTTGCCACCATGTCGGTTGGAAGGTGAGAGCAAAGTACCCACCAACGCCGAGAACAAAGGCACCCGCGTATAAAACCATAGGCTCTTCGACTGCGGTCCATCGCGCCCAACGGGCACCAGCAGCCACAAGCTGGTTTGCTAGCCACGCGCTGGTCATCTTATGGTTTGCATGATAGCTGCCTTTCGTACTGCATATGGATTCTTTGTATAGGGTCGAGACCTTTATGCCTGAGGCACCAAGTACTCCTGTTATCACGCGCTTTGCGCCCTCACCAACTGGTTATCTTCACATCGGCGGTGTTCGCACAGCCTTGTTTAATTGGCTTTTTGCGAAGCGCTACAACGGTCAATTTCTGATTCGAATCGAAGATACAGACAAGGTACGCTCAACAAAAGATGCTGTCGACGCAATTCTTGATGGCCTCAGCTGGATGGGACTCGAAAGCGACGTGGCTCCTGTCAGTCAAAGCGCCCGCGCCTCTCGTCACGTAGAAATAGCCCACCAGCTTTTGGAAGCTGGGCATGCTTATCGCTGCTTCTGTAGCCAAGAAGAATTAGC
>CAXBRM010000299.1:0-1609 GCA_963978305.1 uncultured Rhodospirillales bacterium | reverse complement strand
TCAAAGATGGGAAAAATAGCAGAGAATTTATCTGATCAGGTTTTTGTTACCAATGATAATCCCAGGAGCGAAGACCCTAAAATAATTGTTGAAGATATATTATCAGAGTGTTCATCAAAGAATATAAATGTAATGTTTGATAGAAATAAAGCTATCCTTGAAGACTCCTAGCCGCAGCTTTGGGCCTTGAATATCCGCTAAAATACAAGTCGGTTGCCCCGATTTCTTCTCAATAGACCTGATATTATCATAACTTTGCTTATGGTCGCGGTGACTGCCGTGACTGAAATTCAAGCGGAAAACATCGACACCTGACTGTGATAAACACTCAATCATATCAATGTCACGGCTGGCAGGACCGATCGTCGCGACGATTTTCGCTGATTTTTTTGTCATTTCTGTTCCTGGTTTGAGTGCTTCTCAGATAATGTCACTTTGTCATATAACAACAATGTGCGTGTTCACTTTTTTGAACATAAATTAGGGTGTTGCAAGTTGTTTTATGTTCGTTATGTATATTATGTTTGTTTTCGAATGTATTGATCATTCAATTTGATCACTGCGGACTTATCTCCCCAGACCGCATTGCCATGCCAGAGGACTCATTTTAATGAAAATTGCGATTAACGGTTTTGGAAGAATCGGCAGACATGTCTTGAGGGCCGCGCTGGAAGGACAGCACAAAGGCGTCAAAATTGTTGCAGTCAATGATTTGGCAAAGCCTGACATCTTGGCGCACCTGCTTCGTTACGACAGCGTCCATGGCCCAGCTGGTTTCGATGTCGAATTGGCGGATCACGGTTTAATGGTCAACGGCGACAGAATTTCTGTTTTTAATTCGCCAACGCCCGATGAGCTGCCTTGGAAAAAATTAGGAATTGATCTCGTCATGGAATGTACCGGACGCTTCGCATCGCACAGCGGCGCGTCAGGGCATTTGCGGGCTGGAGCGTCGAAAGTGTTGATCAGTGCCCCCGGCAAAGACGTTGAGAAAACCATTGTGTTTGGTGTCAATGACAGCACACTTGTCGACACCGACACAATTGTTAGTAACGCCAGCTGCACAACGAACTGTTTAGCGCCGGTCGCTAAGGTATTGGATGATGCATTCGGCATTCAGTCAGGTTATATGACGACTGTCCACGCTTACACGGCCGACCAGCAACTGGCCGATGCACCGCACAAAGATCTCCGCAGAGCAAGGGCGGCAGCCGTCAGTATGATCCCCACATCCACTGGGGCTGCCAAGGCAGTAGGGCTGGTGCTGCCACATTTAAAAGGGAAAATAGATGGCGCAGCAATTCGTGTACCGACAACCGATGTCAGCATGGTCGACGTTAAATTAAACCTAAGTACAGATGTAACGATTGATAAGGTAAACCAAGCCTTTTGCCACGCTGCTGACGGTCGCTTATCCAAGGTCCTGCGGGTCACTGACCAACCTCTTGTTAGCGTCGACTTTATCCATAATGATGCGAGCTCGACGGTCGATCTATTATCCACTCAAGTCGTTGGCAACAGGCTGGTCCGAGTGCTGAGTTGGTATGACAACGAATGGGGTTTCGCCAACCGGATGCTTGACACCGCGAAAGCGATGCTCAACGCTTAA
>CAXBRM010000298.1:0-1629 GCA_963978305.1 uncultured Rhodospirillales bacterium | reverse complement strand
TCCCTGATATCGATACCATCAAGCACTAAGCCGGCCGCTCGCCACCAGGCAACCCTGTGGCAAGCGATCAAACAGGGCAGGCAAAGCCGATAAGCATGTTCAGCCGTAAAGTACTGTCTTTGTTTGGTAGTATTTATCTGACAAATTTTAGCTATATATGAAACCTACCGCCAGCAAAAGGTGCGATAGCTCCATTAGTTTCCACTACAGGAGCTTTTTTGATCATGCACAAAATAATCAACCCAGGCTTTGGCAAGCCCGTCTGCGCCGTTCTTTTGTCGTGAAGTGAGCTTGATTACCAATTCAGGTGAACTGCGATAATGCAACGCATCGGTGATCACAAATTTAAGTGCCAGACAAGGCATTTATTTGACTGCATAGTTAAATATGTACGTTTGCGAACTGTTGAAATTTGCGGCAATTGCCTAATTTGCGAGACCTCAAGGGGCTTTCCTTGCCAATAGGATGCGTGGTGGTCGTCGGTTCTCGGTTACAACGATAGGATATACTGGTTTGAAAAAACGGCCTTTTATACATTCAGTGAGAATTCGACTTGTTAGCGATTCCGGAAATGGAGCTTAAGCATTCACTTCAACGTGCTCAGGGTGAGTGTAATATTGAGTTTGTTCACCAGGTTGGTGAGCCTGCCGCCAGTAAGTTATCCAAGCTTTATCAGGCTGGCTGCCTGAAGGCGTTATTGCCCAAAACCTATGATGCGGTTCCACATGCCGTGATCATTAATACTGCCGGTGGCGTTACTGCTGGCGATCAGTTGCGGTTGCAGATAAAGCTGCATGCCGGCGCAAAAGCAAAACTTGCGACCCAGACTGCTGAGCGACTGTACCGTGGCGGAAATTTCATTGAGGGCGATGGTCGGATTGAAGTGGCCATCCAACTTGATGAATCGGCCTTCTTGCACTGGCTGCCCCAGGAAACCATGGTTTTTGATGCATCACGAAGCGTTCGGACGACCCGTGTGGATATGGCTGCGAGTGCTGGCATTCTCATGACGGAAAGCTTTGTGTTCGGCCGCGAAGCGATGGGAGAAAATATAAACCACTTACGGCTCAGAGATCGCCGAGAAATTTGGGTTGATGGGAAAATTAGGCTGCACGATCAGTTACTGATTGAAAGTGCCGAGCGGTTGCGTCAGTCTTATGCGCTTGATGGCGCTTCTTTTATCGCGGTAAGTGCGATGGTTTGGCCGGATGCGGTCGATAAGTTGTCGTCGGCTCAACAAATGGTCGAGAGCCAGAACGCCCGTTCAGCCGCAAAAGGTTGGGTCAGTGTGGTTAACGATTGCTTGATTGTGCGAAGTCAGGCTTCTTCAGCGTTTTTGGGGAAACGCTGGCTTCGGGGTTTTTTGGAGCTATTCACCGGCGAACCGTTACCGCGGGTGTGGCGCATGTAAAAAATGATATCATTTGGAGTAAAGTCATGAATTTGACGCCCAGAGAAAAAGACAAACTGCTGGTCAGTCTGGCGGCGATGGTGGCGCGGGGACGATTGGAGCGCGGCGTAAAATTAAATCATCCAGAGGCGATCTGTCTGATTACCGATTTTGTTGTCGAGGGTGCGCGGGATGGGCGAACTGTTGCCGAGTTAATGGAAACCGGCGCCTATGTTGTC
>CAXBRM010000297.1:0-1632 GCA_963978305.1 uncultured Rhodospirillales bacterium | reverse complement strand
ACTGACTTCACGCAATTTGGCGATGCTCGGCAACATGCCGCCTGGAAAAATATATTTTTGAATGAAATCAACGCCACTGCGGTAGTGATCAAACAAATCGTCAGCGATGGTGATGATCTGCATGCTTGCGCGACCGCCTGGCTTCAATACGTCTCTGACTTTTCCAAAAAAACGCGGCCAATGCTTTTCACCAACGGCTTCGAACATTTCGATGCTGGCAACCCGATCAAATACGGATGGTTCGATGTCTCGATAATCTTGGATACGAAGCTCGACTTTTTCGTTCAAGCCTTCTTGCTGCAGTCGTTTGGCGGCAAAATCGTACTGGGCTTGGCTTATGGTCACGCCCGTGACCTTACACCCAACATGTTTGGCTGCATATTCGGCAAATCCCCCCCAACCACAGCCAATTTCCAGAACGTTGTGTTCCGGTGTAATCTCACCAATCTCGATAATGCGACGATATTTGTTCTGTTGCGCGCTGTATAAATCTTCATTGCTGGTCGTCACGTCTTTGAACACAGCACTACTGTAGGTCATGCTACGGTCGAGCCATTCACCATAAAAGTCGTTGCCCAAATCATAATGGGCAAAGATGTTCTTGCGGCTGCCTGCTTTGCTATTGTCATTCAGGGCGTGGACCACCCAGTTGAGTAAAGCGCTGAGGCCGCGGTTGTTCATCAGACGCGCAAACCACGTTTCATTTGCAACGGCCAAATCCAGCACATTTTTCAGTTCTGGTGTGTCTAAATGTCCGGCGATGTACGCGTCTGCAAATCCCAAATCGCCTGCTGTGAGCACCATCCAGATGCCTTGATAATCATTCAGGATGATTTCCGCTTGCGGTCCCTCTTCGCCAGTGTCAGCGATCAAGATTTCACCATTGGGCAATGTCAGTGATGCCCGGCCTGAAACGAGATTTTTCTGGGCAGCTTTTACCACCCGCCGCATCGCCATTCCATAGAGCGGACGAGTCAAGCTTCTCGTTACTGGGCTGCGCCCACGATGTGCATTTACAAGTTTCATGGCACTTAGGAAAATTTATGCTGTGCTCTTGTCATTTTTTTTTATGATCTTCAAGAATAAATTTTCCCTTAAAAAGTGTTTGAAGAACTTATGGTTGCAGGCTGTGATGGTGGGTGGTGGTAACGCGCTCGCTTCCGTGTAAAAAGATGCAGAGCTTCCCAATGAATCCCTGCCACGACCTTAGCCGTCAATAGCGGTTTTTGCCAAAATAAATTGCGCAAGTTTTCAGCTGTCAGTGCCCGTCGGCGGGCATTGTGATCGGCGACCAATCTCAAATTACCCTGCTGATCATAATATCGAATGTTTAAATGATATCGATTATCAATCGGCCGGATACGAAAGTCGTACCCACCTTCCATATCGAAAAAAGGTGAGACATGGAGCTGTTTTTTGCGTCGGTGTTGCAGCGGTTCCCCACTATCCTGACGAATGTCGACGACATAGCTATGATCGGTACCAAATGTGTTGTGAACCTCATAAATGATTGCCGACAACGCATCGCTATATGGTGGTGGACGAGTTGGTTCCGAGATCACCGGTGGTGTTAACCTCGCAGGCAGCGAGGGTACCGCAGCTGGTGGCGCTTACAACTTGCGCAACGGTTAC
>CAXBRM010000296.1:0-1689 GCA_963978305.1 uncultured Rhodospirillales bacterium | reverse complement strand
AGCCGCGGGAGCCGGCATTGGAGCCATAGCCAACAGCAGTGGCACCGGCGATGGCATTTTCGACATTGGTCGTGATGGCTGATGATTCTGCGCCGATGGCAGTGGTGAACTTGCCCGTGGCCTTGGCGCCAGGGCCATAGCAAACCGCACCATCGCTTTCACCTTCACAGGTCAGAGACTCGAGGGTGTTGGCATCCACTTCCTGCCTGGAAACATTGCCATCCTTGTCAGCAACAACAAGGGCATTCGATGTTTGTTCCCCATTGGCAAGCGATCCAACGGTGAGCGTGCTTTGCAGAGTGGCGGCACCCGTTGTGGTCAACGTGCCATCGATGGTGGTGTTTTTGAGGTTGGTGGTGCCAGCAACCGTCAGGTCGCTGCTCAGCGTCGTGTCACCCGTGACACCAAGCGTTCCGCCTATCGTCTGATCACCGGCAATCGCTGCCAATTGCGCTGATTTCGTCTTCTTCATCTTCGCTGCAATGGCAGCAAAGGCCTTATCCCAACTGACTGGGCGAAGACGACCATCCTCGCCACGCAAATAGGGGGTATCTAAACGCTGCCGCCGCAATCCGTCAATCGCATAGCGGGTTTTATCCGAAATCCATTCTTCATTCACATCTTCATTCAGCCGCGGCAAAACGCGGAGCACTTCACGCCCTTTTACGTCGATACGAATGTTTGAACCAACCGCGTCCATAACATCAACAGAGGGCGTTTTGCGTAATTCCCAGGGCCGTGCATTGAAAGCATAAGGTTTGCTGGTCAACGCCCCGACCGGACAAATATCGACCAAATTACCACTTAATTCTGAGTTGATCGCTCGCTCGACACTGCTAATGGCCGCATGCTCGCCACGGTTCAACAGTCCTAATTCCTCCGTACCAGCAATTTCGGTGGCAAAACGCACACAGCGCGTGCATTGAATGCAACGCGTCATGATGGTTTTGATCAAAGGACCCATATACTTGTCTTGAACCGCCCGCTTATTCTCTTCATACCGTGTGTCATCACGTCCGAAAGCCACCGCCTGATCCTGCAAATCGCATTCACCGCCCTGGTCGCAGATCGGGCAATCCAATGGATGATTGATCAGCAAAAACTCCATCACACCTTTGCGCGCTTCGATGGCCTTGTCTGTTTTGGTGTGAATTTTTAAATCCGGAGACGCTGGCATAGCACAAGATGCGACAGGTTTGGGCGCAAAACCGCGTTCGTTCTCAATCTCGACCAAGCACATGCGGCAATTGCCAGCGACCGACAAACGATCATGGTAACAGAACCGAGGTACTTCCGCGCCAGCAAGCTCTGCGACCTGCAAAACGCTCATACCATTATCGAATTCGACTTCAACCCCGTCTACTACAGCTTTTGGCATCGTTGTCCGCCCTTTTACTCTGCTGCGACAGCAATGGCGCTGTCTGATTGGCCGGTTCGGCCGTCCTCGTTCGCCGTGTACTCATCAATCCGTTCTTCAATGACATGGCGGAAATTCTTGATCAAACCTTGAACAGGCCATGCCGCAGCATCACCCAACGCACAAATCGTGTGACCTTCAATTTGGCCGGCAACATTAAGCAGCAAATCGATCTCTTCGCGGCTGCTGTTACCTTTTGTCATGCGTTTGAGAACGCGGTACATCCAGCCGGTTCCTTCCCGACAAGGGGTGCACTGTCCACAGCTTTCATG
>CAXBRM010000295.1:0-1731 GCA_963978305.1 uncultured Rhodospirillales bacterium | reverse complement strand
TCAAGCTGTCGCTGCCCGAAATTTGCAGTAACAGCCACTCGCCGAACAAGAGCAACAACAGTGCAAGGCCAACCGAAGCCAATGTCGCCCAGAGGGTTGTCATCCAAAATGCCCGCCAAAATCGACGGCGGTTTTTGGCGCCAACGCTCTCGCCGACATAGCTTTCTGTCGCAAAAGCAAAGCCATCGATAAAAAAGGCTGTAACGTTTATCAGCTGGGCCAGGGCGATAGCCGCATCGAGTGTGGTGGGTCCATAGGCGTCCATGCGTCGTTCAAATAAGGCGAACGCCAGTTCCAAAAAGATGACCCGAATGGCTAAGTCGCGCGCGTTACCAGCGGCTCGCCGCCAATAGTCGAGGTCGAAAAATTGTGCTCTGGTCGGCAATTTTTTTCTAATAAAGCCTTCAGAAAGCAGCAACCAAAGCCCGATTACCGTCGCCAAGAGCGTTGCTAGCACGCTGGCCCAAGCGACGCCCTCAACCCCATATCCCAGCCTTAAGCCAAGGTAGATGTTGAGGGCAATGTTGCTGGTGTTTAAAATAAGCTGAATGATCAAAACGGCACCGGAGCGCTGACGCGCGATCAGCACGCCCATGACAACATAATTGATCAGGACAAACGGCGCTGACCAAATGCGGATATCGAAGTATGCACGGGCCGTCTGGTTCACCAACTCTGTCTGTGAGTGCATCAACCAAAA
This sequence comes from uncultured Rhodospirillales bacterium, assembly GCA_963978305.1. Classification (GTDB taxonomy): domain Bacteria; phylum Pseudomonadota; class Alphaproteobacteria; order UBA7985; family UBA7985; genus CAXBRM01. The sequence goes on along the minus strand of CAXBRM010000295.1, from coordinate 1,031 downwards.
ACCGAACTCGGCAATCGGCCATTGGCAAACAACGACTAATGCACCTACTGTCGCCGCTGCCCCACCATTGCGCCAGACGATCAGGCTTTGTTCACCCAGATCGCGTCGTCCAACGGCTTGGGCCATGTACGCCGTCGTGCTGTGTCTGAAAAAATTAAACAGCCAAAAGACGAGTGTCAAAACAGTCGCGGCAAATCCGACGCCGCCAATCAGTCCCTGTCCCTCTAGCCGTCCCATCACGAAAGTATCGCTGAGACCAACCAGGGGCACACTGGCATTTGACAGCATAATTGGCACCGCGATTGCTAGGATTCTTCCATGGTTGAGTGGCTTTAAGGTTCGCTCACTTCTCATGGTTTTGCTCGGGTGGGGGCTAGGTCGAGGGTAAATGTTGCCGTATCCCAATATTGATCAAATTTGCTGGCGACGTTGTGGATTGTACCGACGTAAGAGAAACCCAAGCGGAGATGCAGTTTGCCACTTGGCATGTTGTGGGCGCCAACCTTGGGGTCGACTGTGATCACACTGATTGCAAGCTTAAAGCCACTGGCGCGGCACTGGTCGATTAGCCAATTTAACATTCGTCTCCCAAGGCCTTGGCCAGTCACTCCGGGCGCAAGGTAAATGGTTAACTCGACGCTGCTGTTGTAGCCTTTCTTTGGGCGATACGGGGCACCGTAGCCGTAGCCGACGACACACTCTTGATCATCTGTCAATACGCCGAACGGCCCACCAAAATCTTGAATCGTTTTGATTTTTTCATCAAAAGAACTTGATACTGGGGGGGTGATATCAAGGGTGACGGCACTGGACTGGATATAATGGCGTAAAATGCTGGCCATGGCGGGGGCGTCGCGTCGTTCTGCTGGCCGGATTGTAAACCCCGTCATCTGTTTCATCCAGGTTTCAAGCGATCTCTATTCGGCCGCTAGGGGGTAATGCTCAACATTGAAGGTTTCCTGATGAGCAAAGCGCCGGACGGTCGCTATGATTGCGTTACAGAAAATTTGCCGGATCATGTAGAACTGCTG
>CAXBRM010000294.1:0-1732 GCA_963978305.1 uncultured Rhodospirillales bacterium | reverse complement strand
TTCGACCCTGTTTTTGTTGTCCAAGTGACAGCCAGCCCACACTCCATTGCTGCACGTTTGGCTACTCGAGGTCGAGAAAACAGGCAAGAAATAAAACAACGCCTAAATCGAGCGCCTCAACTAACCATCCAACGCGCGAAACTGTTTCAACTTGACAACAGTGGACCATTATCGGCTGCTGTCGAGAGTTTTCTGGCAATTATGAACGACGACTAGTGAGGAGCATTGGCGTAGCTCAGATGAATCCAACAGGCATCAATGCCACGAACATATCTTTCACCCGTCCTAACGGCGTTCTCCAAATTAGCGGCATGCTCAACCAGCGGCTGTTAATGGCCAAGAAATCATGCGTTCAAACGGTGCGTCTCGATGTGGTTGGCGAAACAGAGCCACGCGGTCCAAGGTTACTGGATCGATCACCATTTCGTCGAAATTGTCTTTAAGAAATTGATAAAAACCGGGATCGTTTTCGCCCGACAACGTCATGTGGAATTTGAACAATTCGCCCACATACGGGTATCCGTATTCGTGAAGATAACTCCTCGCTAATGGCGATAAGGTTTCCGGCTTGCGCCGTTGAAGATCATGCTCGCTGATCGGCCCGCGGAAAGGTTCAAACGCCTTTACAACTTCAAATGCGAGCTGTTTCAGCGAGGCAGATGGTTCACATACCAAAGCTATAAATCCAGCTAAGATTGCTGGCTTCAGTGCAGTCAACGGCACGGGCGAATGCAAACTGCAAAATTGCTCAAGAGCGCGTTCTAACTTGCCAATCTGCGTGTTATCTTGAAGTTCAAACGGCGCTTTCAGGGTCGCATGAAAGCCATAGTGCCGCGGAAAAGCAGCGAATGTTTTGTGCTGAGTCAAGTCGCGTCCATACACCGGACCAAGCGCGCTGTCCTCAGCATTTGGTTTCCGTTTTAATGCCACCTCACCAAACCGAGCAAGGTCGCTTTGATCGTCTGGCGCAAAGTAAATAGCAAACCGCTGCTTGGATCCTAACATACTCGACGACCATTGACGAAAGTCCGACGCACGATTGGCGTGTCATAACAATAGCGCACCTGAATCAAATCGGCTCGTTTCGAGACAGCTACAGATCCGCGATCACTTAGTTTGACCATATCTGCTGGATTGCTTGTCACCAGTTTCATTGTTTCATAGAGAGGCACGTCCAATTTCTCGCTAATGACAAACGGCGCCTGCAAAAGACTACCAGGCACATAATCACTTGATAAAGCGTTCAAAACGCCAGCCCTGGCCAGCTCAATAATAGCCACGTTGCCCGAATGGCTACCACCGCGAACAATATTGGGCGCTCCACCAATGGTGCTCATGCCGTGGGTGTGGGCATGCACGGCTGCCTCCATCGAACATGGAAACTCGCTGATTTTAATGCCAGCCTCAAGACCCTGATCAACGTCTGCAACCGTCGTATCATCGTGGCTTGCGATTGGCACAATTTTTGGGTCAAATACACTCAAAACCGACTTCCAGTTCGCCGGCGTATATTCCGACCCAATACCTGTTCGAGCGTTAATAATCCGTTCTGCTTCCTGCGTCGAAAGTCCTGTCCGCATAATGTAAGTTTTATAGGCGTCGAGGTCGCGCCATTGTCTCTGCCCGGGGGTATGATCCATAAGACTCACCAGGTTGACGGAGAACTTTTGAGCAATCGGCAGCAACGTAGCCATCAAGTTCGGATCAGAAAGCTCACACCGAAAGTGCAAAC
>CAXBRM010000293.1:0-1746 GCA_963978305.1 uncultured Rhodospirillales bacterium | reverse complement strand
CTTATCAACAATGTCGAAACCCTCTATTGGGTCCGAGACATAGTCGAGAAAGGTGCCGATTGGTTTACCAACCAGGGCGCAAATGGCCGCCATGGGCTGCGAACCTATTCCGTGAGCGGTCGAGTCAAAGAACCGGGCGTGAAACTGGCGCCCGCCGGTACCAGCGTCCGAGAACTTATTGATGAATATTGCGGAGGGATGGTGGAGGGCCATACTTTCAAAGCCTATCTGCCTGGTGGTGCCTCTGGCGGCATTTTACCGGCGACCTTGGCAGATGTTCCACTGGATTTTGACACCCTTCAAGAACACGGCTGCTTCATCGGTTCGGCAGCCGTGATGGTGTTGAGCGACCAAGACAATATGAAAGACGTGGTCAAAAACTTGATGCACTTTTTTTGGGATGAAAGCTGTGGCCAATGCACCCCTTGTCGCAGTGGCACGGAAAAAGCGCTGAAAATCATGAGCCAGGATCTTTGGGATCTTGAGCTGCTTGACGAGTTAGCGGCTGTTATGATGGACAGCTCAATCTGTGGGCTGGGCCAAGCGGCACCAAACCCACTGGTCTCGGCCATCAAACACTTCCGAGACGAGCTGGAATAACCACCAACCCTGAGACAAAATCAACAGTCCACAGGGCGTTAAGCCCTAAGAGCGTTAGCCACAATATAACCGCTCTACGATTGCCGTGTTGGTCAAGATGACGTTCAATCGATTTGGAAAATAATCCATTGTCATCATATCCCCGGGACGGACGAAGCGGGAACGCTCAGGCCAGAGATCAAAGGGCACCCGCTCGACACGCTCGCCGACATAGCCAGCCAAATCCCCCTGAGCACCGCACCAATCGTTCGAGACTGGCGGAGCAACTGGCTCGACGGGTAAGTATGTTGTATCGTCGTCACAACGCCGACCGTTCAAACAGTTGACCAGGCTTTGGAGATTTTCTGACGTTGCCGCAAAGCTGGCACCCCCACACGGACCGTCGGTAAACCAATATTCTCCATCGCCTCTCTCTTCGACAAATACGATGACATTGTCATTGTTAGCCGGATAACCCGCACACCACGGTCCCGCGCATTGAGGCTGAACGTTGACAGGGACAACCTGATAACGTCCCGTGGGACCGTTATAGCCTATCCCTCGGCCGACAAAGCGGTATCGAATAACTTGGCGCGGCTCACCGGTTTGATTGTACTCCCCAACTTCCGGAACAGGTTCGGCAGCACGCCATCGGCCCATCACCGCCCGATAACTCTCCTCAGCTTGATCATAATAATGAAAACTACTCGTAATTGATGGTGGCATACAACTGAGCGCACTAGCCGAGTTAACCAAGAAAATAGAAAACAGACCACCAAGAATGATGCGCACTATGTTAGTCATTGGACGAGCCTCGCTAATAATCACTGTATTTTTAAGATCAATACAGTGACAATAGCGGCTCAAATATGGCAAGCTATTTCTGCTTTGTTTCGTAACTTTTGCTTTATTTTGCCGTCAGCGCTCAGCACGACCTTGTGACAGTCCGAGTTCAATGGCATTTTTAAGCGTGTTGTACGCCGTATTTACTTTTTTGAGTTTGTCTTCACACTCAGGATCGTCAGGGTTCAAGTCAGGGTGCAAAGCTCGCGCTAACTCTTTGTACTTCGATCGCAACTGTTCCATAGTCAATGGCGGCAATAATTCCATGGCTTCAAAAGCTTCTTTATATTCCGCAGGCAATCGATTCAGCGTTTTGCGACCCTC
>CAXBRM010000292.1:0-1766 GCA_963978305.1 uncultured Rhodospirillales bacterium | reverse complement strand
ATAGTTATTGCGGCACAATGGTCGAGAATTGCCTGCACCGCGCAAATTGAGACGACAAATTGCAAAGCCAAGATCATAAAAAAATTTGGTGACCCAGCGCGTATAAGCACTCTGGGCGCTGCCGCCAAAACCATGACCTGCAACCAACAATAACCCTGGAAACCGTTGCTCAGCGGGTGTATGAATTATGCCCGTCATGACGTCACCGCTACCGTCATTCATAGGCACCTGAATAGGCGCCGGATTCAGCGCTGATACGTCGGGATGATCACGACGAAAAACGATCCGCATCGACTGCAAATGCGATCCCAGAAATGGCAATTGTTGCTGAAACGGTATGATTTGAACACTCATTTTTGACTATTGAGCTGATGCCGAGTCCCGTTTTCGCCTAACACTTCATCCAAAATTCTGTCAGCCGCAACAGTTGCTGGCGGCACAAGGCCACCAAACTGATCGGTGACACCCATCTGTAAAATACTGTCGTATTGCGCTTCCGCCATAGCACCACTGTAAGCCTTATCATTCAGGATCTGTACCGCTGCTTGCGCTATTGAACGCGGTAGACAATCGTGCAGCACAAACTCGGGGTGAATTTCACGACCAGCGTTAATATTCGCAATGCTCGCAAAACCGTTCCAGACGTTGCCTGCGAGTATATTTGTGAGCCAATCGTGCTTATAGCCAAGGACAATTGGCGTCTTGCACAAAGATAATTCAATGACGGCAGTTCCCGCACAACAAAGTGCCAGATCGGCATCATGAAACAATTGCCACTTTAACTGCTCCTGCTCGACAACGATTGCGTCCGGCAAATAGCGTTTGGCAAGAGCGCTAACGCGCGCTCGGACCAATGGTGCCGTGGGAATGGCGACTTGTATCGAATCCCTACCTTGAGCCTCCAGTTGGCGTATCGCCTTAGCAAATATGGGAAACAAATGATCCACCTCAATCTCACGAGAACCAGGTAGCAAAGCAATAAGCTGCGTTCTCGGCGGTATTTTGTAACGATCCTTAAATGCCCCTGGTTGCTCTGGCAGCGGCGTTTTCACCAGTGGATGGCCAACAAAATCAGATCGTAGTCCGTGAACTTCAAACAAAGGAGGCTCAAAAGGATAAATGCACAGCAGACGGTCAACTCTGACAGCAAGTTTTTCAGCCCGCCGAGGGTGTGCCGCCCATACTGTTGGCGCCACCAATTGGATCCGGCGTGTTGTTTCAGACCTAACAGATCTCAAAACTTGACCTGAATAGCCCTGTGAGTCGATAGCGACAACGGCATCAGGATTTGCTGCCCGGACCGCGCGTTTCACGGTGTTGATGGCGCCGAGCAATTTCGGCAAGTGCGTTAAGACGTTGGTGAAGCCCATATGATTAAATCGTTGGAGCGGCAAAAGACTGGGCATACCCTGACGTTCCATCACCACGCCGCCCGTTCCAGCCACTTCTAAGCGCACCTGGCGCTCCACCTGTGCGTTTGCCAGAGCCATAAGCACGGCGCCGCCGATATGATCGCCACTGGTCTCACCAGCTAAAAATACCAGTCGCCTTCGCGGCCAATGCTCTGCTTCATTCGATACGGCAGGATCTAGTAACGGCAGTTCGGTGAACCGAAACGTGTTTGATGTGTCGAGCATAATAAGTAAAACGTACGAACCAACTAAATTTACTTAGTCGGTAGAAATTTTTCCGTGAACAAGTCCCCGCTTGCCCAACCGATGAAGCACAAAATTGGCAATTTCTGCGACCTGATCGGGCGGTTGAGT
>CAXBRM010000291.1:0-1794 GCA_963978305.1 uncultured Rhodospirillales bacterium | reverse complement strand
AGCCGATGTAATGACCGAGTTTGCCCCGCGATCCGTGAAAATGGTCCCCCCCGAAAGCCCCACAGCGGCGCTACCATCCGATATTGGTATGGCCCCGGCGATGGCAACGGCAACGGCTGTTTCGTCCGCGTCAATGATCAGATTGTTGGATAAATCAATGTCCGCACGGGCGTCGATGGTTGAGTAAGCTTTGCTGCCGAGCGAGATATGATTCCAGGAGCCATTGATCGCAATATCGTTGGCCTTGCCACCACCAGCAACCGGAACGACATGATGCCCGGTATTTTTTGAGCTGACATCCAGGTTGTGCGCCACAATTTTCGCTTTACCCACCTTGGCGCGTGCCTCAGACACGGCATCCGTAATGTTGAATGCTGCGCCTACAGCCTTGGCTGACTTACTGTCTTTATCGGCGCCCAGCCCTTTGACGCGTGTGTTCTTGATCGATGAAAAGGCGTTTGAGTAATGGGAACTCATGGCCTTAGACATGCCTTGGTTGGTAGTGCCACCGGCATCAGAACCCAGCCTAAAGCCCGGCGGATTGAAGTTACCGTTCACCTGAACGGCGTCATTTTTTACGGTCGCAGCAACTTTCACCGTGTTCGTGTCACTTGCAGAGCCACTGCCAGGCGATAATTGGATATCAGCGTCATCCGCAATCACAGCGTTTGATTTGAAATGCAGCTCGTGATACCCGGCGCTGCCAGCATAACCCGATACTGTTCCGCGGGCATAAGCTTGCGTCCACGTGTCGAATGAACCCGATAAACCAAAACTGTCATCAAAATAGCTGGATGCCTTCATGATCACTGCCAAGGCAGTATCCTGGCTTTGAATCTTGGTCCATCTCAGCGAGTCATCATAGTCTTCCTTGGTCAAATCGACGTTGGTCGCCGACACGTTGGCTTTGTAGCGCGCATTGCCATTCTGAACAACGTCACCCACGGCGATATCAGCGCTCGTATCTGTGCCACGGTGGTCCGGCGTATTTGTTTCATCCAGGATCGGATCTATCAGGTTAGCGATCGGCAAAGACATCGGGTCGAAGGCGTTTGTCGCATTGGCAACCACATCCAAGGCTGTCGTGACGAGCGTGACATTGCTTTCAACTTGTGCCGTGGCAACCTGATCAAAAAGATTGACGTTCACCGCAAGAGCACCGGCCCGATTATTATCAGCAGCGACCGATTTCCCAGTGCCGTCATTCTGGACAAAAGCAATCACTGACGATTTTGGCCTCGCGTTTGCTTCGGCAAACACATCCGTCGTTCCGGTGACAGTAATCTCATTGGCCGCACCACTGTCTGAACCCAGGTAAGCCGCGGTTGTATTTTTATCATAAACAACACCCACCGCACCGCCAACTTGTGTGCTGAACCGAGAGGTTGGACCCTGCATTAAGCTGTCAAGCCAACCATCAGGCCACGTATTATTCACAGCGGTTACCAACGCAGTACCAACGGGAAACGCTTTATCGGTAATGCCATCAACGATGTTTCCAGACTCAACACCTGAGACAGCATTAACCACCATCCCCCCTTCTGCGAAATCGAGTATGAACAGCCGTTTTTGCGTCGTCTCTGCCTTATTCGAGGTTGCTTCAACAACCAGATCACCACCGACAGTGAGTTTTTCTGACGCAACGCGGGCAGTTGTGTTAGCCGATCCGTATTCGACCCCCAGCGCGGCCGCAAATTTTTTGCCGTCCAGATCGTTTGCACCGGCAGCTGTCTCACGCGACTCAGACCCTACTGCAGAGGTGATGTTGGTTAGAACTCGTTCAATGGTCGCCGC
>CAXBRM010000290.1:0-1815 GCA_963978305.1 uncultured Rhodospirillales bacterium | reverse complement strand
ATGCGACGAAAGAGGCCTGATATGCGGCAAAATTCCCCAATGACCACAGCCAGCCCAAACGGTCAACAAGCCAACGAGCGACGGATTGCTGAAAACCCTGCGCCAGACAATTTTATCGCGGAGCAAAATTTTGTCACAATGACCGGTGACTAAGTATTTTCTTTGGGTTCCGAGTCTGATAATAGAATGGTATTCGCTAGTGTTGTTCTGCTGGGCTTTCTGATGGAATACTGGCCTTAATTTTTTTTAATTGTGATCGCGCGCTTTGATCCAAAAAATAGAAGATAACCGTTCAAGTTACACACAAATGATGAGCAAAACCCATCGTCGAATTTGTCTTTTTGCCGTTGTCTTATTCGCCACAGTTCTGGTTGCCGGACGGGGCCATGCTGATTGGCTACAACGCTTAATACAGTTTAAGATATTTCAGACGGCCGAGACGTCAGAGGGCCATGATAATGGTGGCCTTATTGGGCCGATGATGATGCAAGGTCCTTACCAATCTACGGAAACGGGCGCATTTGATGAGTTTACTGCTGCTGGAAACAACCTCGCTGTCTTCACTGAGAGCAGACGGCGACCAATCATTCCCACCGGGAACCTTATCCGGGGCAGAGGACCAGCCTAACGCTGTTGCCAAGCGATTTGGGCATGGACAGTCCAACCGTTCTTTCCCGCCGCGTTGCCAGCACATACGACGCTCTAATCCTTGAGCCAAACACCGCATCTCTGCCGGTTACATCACGATTGGAAATCGAACCCGGCGGTAGTTTTTATGCGATACTCCAAAGCTTTGGCATCAATGCAAATGAGCGACGAGCAGCGGCCACTGTCGTTGACGCCGAATTTCCGCTGACCAGGCTGCAAGCTGGCTGGGAAATCCAGGTGACCTATGATGCAAGCATCGCCGATGGAACAGACGGTCGCTTGCTCAGTGTCGCCTTTAACCCATCAAATTTTGAAACGGTACGCCTGGACAGAAATGATGGCCGTTTTGTTGCATCTTTCGAAAAAGAAGACGTTGCGCTGGTTAACATCCGATACAACGGCACCATTGAGGAAAGTCTTTGGATCGATTTGCAAGCCATTGGCTTCTCGAACAAAATGATCCAGAAATTGCATAACGCCCTGTCAAAACGCGTTAATGTTGATCGCGAGATTAAGGCAGGCGCACGCTATGAAGTGGTTATGAGCGCTCGTATTCGCGAATCCGGTGAAATTATCGCTTCGGGCGACATCATCTATGCCAACATTGAAGTCGGCGATTTAAGCCAGCAAGATAGCCAAGACCTCACCAAAGAGGTTTATTTCTTTGAACCGCCAAGCGCGCGGACAGGATGGTTCACGCCGTCTGGTAATAGTCTGACCAGTGGCGTCACTTTTTTGCGGCGACCCGTTGAAGGTGGTGGCCGAAGAATCTCATCGCACTTTAATCCACGCCGCAAGCATCCTGTTACAGGTGTCGTTCGCCCGCACAACGGGGTTGATCTCGCCGCCCCAACCGGTACGCCGGTGTATGCATCTGCCGCTGGTCAGATTGTCGAGCGTCGAACCAACGGCGGCTACGGAAAATTCATCGAAATTGATCACGGTGGTGGGTGGCAAACCCGCTATGCCCATTTGAATAGCTACCAGTCTGGTCTTCGCGTTGGCAGCAGCGTCCGCCAGGGACAGATCATTGGCTATGTTGGCTCTACAGGGGTGTCAACGGGCCCACACCTACACTTTGAAATCTTAAAAGACGGTGTCGCCCGCGATCCAATTCGCGCCAGCCTGCCCGAAACGATTTCTCTGAGCGGCACCGACCGCACCGCA
>CAXBRM010000289.1:0-1830 GCA_963978305.1 uncultured Rhodospirillales bacterium | reverse complement strand
ATGGCTCTCGGCACAAGAACGGCAAGCCAAACCGGGGATCCATAATCTTTGCTTGTTGGTTTTATCCTCAACACTGCACATAGGGACACCAAACTTGCGCAAAAGCGCGGCGGCGCAGCCTGTATTTGCATCGAAAAAATTCGCTAAACTATTTTTTTTTGAAAAACCAGAACCCCAATATTTACACTCAAACAGCGCAACTTTCACGAGCCTTTAACCTTTATGTTTCCACATTCTTACATTTTAGCATCAAAAATCTGTCAGTAATTTTTGGTATTTTTAAGGCGAATTCTACCTGTTTTAATAGCGAAAAGTGTGCCTGATATTCGCAAGGCAAAGTCGATTGAGCCAGGGCTAGCCCTGGCCTCGCCTTAGGGCATTCTCACTGGCAAAGCGCCCCTGCTCTCAAGGGGCGTTTTGGCCCGGATGCAACTGAATTGTCCGCAAAACCGGTCTTCACACGCTGATCGGGGTTTTGCAGAGTGTCTAGCTTCGGTTGGCCGACGGATGGTGCAGAATGCTACAAGTCCGGACCCCGCAGGCACCTATCTGGAACTATTTCAATCAATTGTGAATATGCCTTGCAATATATTGTTCTTGCGTGCGAATCACGTCCGCATAGATCGTCATATCATGAGCTGCGCGCAGAACGGTCACCTGTTTATGTTTTGTACCGCGTCATTGGTTGCCAATGCATCACTTCAAACAACCAACGATCGACGACGGGCCCTACCGCGACGCCCGCGGCGGCGAGCCGACTGACGGCGGCCGAGACGATCCATCATCGTAACGAGCAAGCCTTCTCGCAACCCACGATCCGCCACACCAACGCGGGACGCCGGCCAAAGATCAAGCATGCCTTCCAAGATAGCACACCCCGGCATGACAAGATCAGCACGTCCTGACCCTATACATCCATTGGCGATCCGCTCACTCACACTCATTGCACCAATTTTTGCAATCACAGCGCGCCACTCTTCGCTCGCCATCTGCGTCGCATCAACTTTTGAACGATCATAAGAACGCAAACCCAAATGCAGAGCTTTTAAGGTCGTGATGGTCCCCCCGGTACCAATGACACAAAGCTTGTTGGTTTGAGCTAACTGCAAAAGATCGTGGCGCTCGGCAAGGTCTCGAAAGTGTTCACGCACCCGAACCCGCATCTCTTCGTAAGTTAACGAAGTATCCTGTCGCTTAGAACTGGACTCTGCGAATGTAACGACACCCACCGGAGCTGAGACGCTATCAACAAATTTCGAGCCTGCAGCTTCACCAAGGTCGACACCAGGTGATTGAGACAAAAATGCTGGCAAATCGCTGACCCTAATAACACTGACTTCGGTCGACCCACCGCCAATATCAAAAACCAGCGCCATTTCTGCTGTCGTGTCGATCAACGGGACACAGCTTTTTAGTGCCAGTTCGGCTTCTTCTCGGCCCGAGATTACCCTCAGGTTGATGCCAACCTCGTTCTTGACCCGCTCCAAAAAGAGAGCACCGTTTTCAGCGCGTCGGCATGCTTCGGTAGCAACAGCATCCAATTTGACAGGCTGCGCCTTTGCCACCTTACCGGCACAAACCTTCAAAGCTGTGATTGTTCGATCAATCGCCTCGTCGGTAAGACGTCCGGTGGAGGCCAGCCCTTCGCCCAAGCGAACAATTCTGGAGAAGGCATCGGTAATTCGAAAAACGCCTGATCGCATCGTTTTTAGGTTAGCGCCTTCTGCAGGGTTCTGATGCTGTTTGCGGCTTTGCCGATACAGATCCATGTCTGCCTGAGCAACGAGAAGCCGACAGTTGTTGGTCCCAAGATCAATGGCGGCGATAATC
>CAXBRM010000288.1:0-1842 GCA_963978305.1 uncultured Rhodospirillales bacterium | reverse complement strand
ATGCACGCCTCATATACGAAGATGTCGAACAAGCGATCCAGCAAGGCGATAATTCAGCGATTGGCTCCTCGATTTGGCAGACGACAGTCAAACCTGCCCTAGACGCCTTCAATGTGTTAAAAACCGCACGCGAGAAACGTGGCGCCCTCGACATTGATGTTCCGGAACAAGTCGTCGTTCTCAGCGATGACCAAAGTCGTGTCGATAGTGTTTCGCCAAGGGCAAGGCTGATTGCGCATCAACTTATTGAAGAATTTATGGTGCTTGCAAATGTTGCGGCAGCAATGGCTTTGGAAGCCGTCCACCAAGGCTGCATGTACCGGCTGCACGAAGAGCCTGACCCTATCAAGCTGGATGCGTTGAAAAAGCTACTGCGCGGCACGCCCGCAGAAGTGCCTGGCCGCCAACCCTTAGAGCCAAGCAGCCTCAACCATATTTTAAGAAAGATAGATGGTGAAGACTACGCCCCCATGATCCACGAACAGGTATTACGTAGCCAGATGCAGGCTTATTATGGCCCAACCAATGTCGGTCATTTTGGCCTTGCCCTATCAAAGTACGCCCACTTCACATCACCCATCCGCCGCTACGCCGACCTTTGTGTCCATCGTGCCTTGATCTTAGGGTTTAAGCTGGGTGACGGCGGTGAGGCTCTTGGTGCGCGCGGCGATCCAAAGCGAATCGGCGAGCAAATTAGCTGGACGGAGCGACAGTCTGTTCTTGCCGAAAGAGCCGCAAATGACCGCTATTTATCCGCCTACTTACAAAGCAGCCTTGGTGAAATTGTCGAAGCATCCGTTGCCAGCGTCACAACATTTGGTGTGTTCTTTCGACTTGATCGGGGCCATGCGCAAGCCTTCATGCCAATGAGTCTGATTGGCGAAGACCGGTACCGTCTCGACAAGACCAGCACGGCACTTGTCGGCGAGCGCTGGGGTAAAGTGATCAGCATGGGTCAGCGAGCGCATGTTAAGATCATGGACGTCAATCCTCTCACAGGCAGCATCAGCGTGCAGGCAACTGATTGGCACGAAGGAGGTGGATTACCTTACACGCCGATCGCAGCTCCAAACAAAAGCAAAAAACGGCGTCGTCAAAACCGCAAACAAAAGCGCTAAACATTCGACAAAGCCTAAAAATCGACATGTGTCTCAAGATTGATGGTAGAAACCTTTAATCTATTCTCAACTGACATCTTGCCCAAAAACTCGTATCGGCGTCTTAAGTCGTTTTAGCTTACTGTGTTGTAAAAGCTAATCTGTCTTGCAGCACCAATAATGCACCATCGCTTGACCCGGCGCTTCCGGATCGGTACATCAGCGTTTTAGAAAAACGAAAAGCTCGGCACATCTTCGATGAAGCGCACCCGCTGGGGACTGCGGTTACCCGCCAAGTTGAGACACAGGAACGAATACCATGGCTAAACCAGCTAGCGTTTTGATCAAGATGGTCAGTACAGCCGATACGGGCTACTTCTATGTGACGCGGAAAAACACGCGCACTTCAGAAGGTAAACTTGAAATGAACAAATACGACCCCAAAGCGCGTAAACACGTCAAGTTCGTAGAAGCAAAAATCAAGTAGTATTTTGCTGTTTTTCGGCACTGCCGACGCCTCAAACAAGATAACCCTTCCAACACAACGCGGCACAAAAGCCTAGCTTGTCTTGTTCCTGCCGCCCAAAGCGTTTGCGCGCCAAACAGCTGAAGCATGCGAACAAAAGGCGCCTTGAGCAGACAAGCATATCCTTGACTTTGGAACAAATTAAGAACATGAAGCGGAAATGTTCTGCCGTGATTGCTCGTCCGTCTTAGATTACCAATCATTCCCCCTGGCACGATG
>CAXBRM010000287.1:0-1862 GCA_963978305.1 uncultured Rhodospirillales bacterium | reverse complement strand
GGCAATCGTGTTGGTGTTTTCGCCCTGCAAGTCGGACTCGACGAGGCACAACGAAATAACCTAAAGATCGAACAAGCAGACGCTATTATGGGTCGGCCGATGGGCATTCCTAAAACTGGTGTTTTTGGCCTATATGACATGATTGGGTTAGATTTAATGAGTGATGTGGTCCGCTCTTTGCGCTCTATCTTGCCCGAAGATGACGCGTTCCATGACGTCGGCGCTGAAAACGCCGTAATCAACGAACTGGTTCAGCAAGGATTCAACGGGATCAAGGGTGAGAAAGGCGGATTTTACACCTATGCACCAAACCCTGCCGATAAAACGGCGATTAATTATCCCATCAATGAACGGCGACCCTATATCCCGAACATCTCAACACGCGCGTTACAGGCTGAACAGCTTGGACTGGAAAATGGTGGGCTCACGTCGTTGCTGCAGGGTGATGATCCGGAAGCACGCTTTGCCTGGCGGGTCCTGGCTCGCGTTCTAATTTACAGCGCCCAGTTGATCCCGTCTGTCACCAACAGTCCTCAGGACATCGATGACGCCATGAAACTTGGCTACAACTGGATCAAGGGCCCGTTTGAGCTCTTGGATTTGATTGGTATTGACACATTTATCGAGCGTGCGCAAAGAGACGGCTTTGAGCTGCCGGCCTTTCTCCTATCAAATCGCGGCAAAAGATTTTATCGTGCTCATCAAGGTGAGCTGAAAGTCTTAACCGCCGATGGCAGCCATCAGTCGCTGAATTTACCCGCCGGTGTCATACGCTTTCACCACAATCGTCAAACAATGACCCCAATCGTCACAACGAAGGCAGCAAGTCTTTACGCCCTTAGTGGTGGCAGACGCCTGCTCGAGTTTCATACAAAAGCCAACGCACTGACCGACGCGTCAATGGAGGTCGTATCGGCAGCGGCCGATGATCATGGCACAGGTATTGTCGTACACTGCGACACTCAACACTTCAGTGCCGGAGTGAACCTGGAGGACGTTTTGGCTTACATCCACAATGCTGATTGGAATGGATTGGACGGGTTTCTCCACCGCTTTCAACGCGCGGTCAAGGCCTTAAGATACTGTCCCGCGCCTGTTATTGCTGCACCATCGGGGCTGGCAATCGGTGGGGGTTTTGAAGTCGTGTTGCACTGTGATCGCCTGCTGGCACATGCTAACAGTACGCTCGGCCTGGTTGAAAGCCTTGTGGGTGTAATCCCCGGAGGTGGCGGTGTGAAAGAGACCTACCGGCGTTGGTATGATGCGACTGGTGATTGGTCCAAAGCCGCCTACAAAACGTTCCAAAACATCGGGTATGGTGCAACTGGCACGTCGCCGGCCCTGGCCGCTAAGCTGCAATATTTCCGCCCAGACACCGACCGACAAATTATGAATCGGGACCGGCTTGTTACCGAAGCACTAGACTGGGTAGAAACCCTCAATACTGCCGGATATCGACCCCCGACACCGCCGACATTCGAATTGGCTGGCGCCCCGGCTGTCGAAGCGATGGCCGAAAACTTAGAAAATGGCTTGGCTAAAGGCATTTATGTACCACACGATCAAGCAGTCGGCCTTGCGATAGGCGAAATTGTCGCCGGTGCAACGACCACCCCGGGAACAAGTGCCAGCGAAGACGACTTGTTTTTTCGAGAGCGGCAGGCATTCGTTGGTCTTGCTAAAACACCATTAACAAGAAAAAGAATTGAACACATGCTACAAACGGGAACGGCATTGCGCGAATAGAGCAACCATCCGCCACCGCGACGAGATTGGCCCGTCCGACGCGATCCTACCAGTGGTGATTGATAATACGGCCACCGTTTTGACGAAAGGCGGACGATAAAATGACAAAGACAGCA
>CAXBRM010000286.1:0-1896 GCA_963978305.1 uncultured Rhodospirillales bacterium | reverse complement strand
ATGGCGCGGCCAGCAACATTTTACGGCAACTTTATAATGTCATCCAAGATGGCAATGCGCAAAACTCTGATGCCCTAATTTGACCGTGGTTGCGAAAAATTCACCGCCTTCGCGGCAACATAGCCACTAAAGAGAACAGTTATGGGGCAACCTGCTCATCCACCACGCGACATAAAAAGCCTTGTGCGGGCCAACTTCTTCGCTACCACGGCGGATCAACTTAGCCTTACAGCCCTCCCGCTGATCGCTGTTCTTTATCTTGAATTGGGCGCCGGCGGCATCGGACTACTAAACGCGTTTCAGACATTACCGTACTTTATTCTGTCGATTCCACTTGGCGTGCTCGTCGATCGAGTTTCCAAGAAAAAAGTCATGCTGGTGTCGGAGTTAATCCGGATCGCGGCATTATTGGGGATATTGGCGCTGGTTTACCTCGACGCCCTAACCTTTTTGAGAATGGCTGCGCTTGGTTTTTTTGCCGCCTTTGGCTCGGTGGGTTTCAACGCGGCCTTGCCAGCTTATGTGCCAACCCTGATTGAGCGAGGACAGCTCACTTTCTACAACGGTCGTCTCGAACTGGTCCGAAGTCTAAGCCTTGTGATCGGCCCCGCACTGGCTGGTGCCCTGGCGGCATGGTTCGGCGCCTCTAATGCGTTTGTGCTGGGGATCGTGCTGACTGGCCTCACAATCATCTTCGTGAGCAACATTTCGAGGAGCGGCAGAATCGAGCAGTCCAGCGAAGCGGAAAAAAATCCGTTGAAGGACATCTCTGAAGGCGGGACTTTTATTCTTCGGCATACAAAGCTGTCAACAATCATGCTGGTGGCATTTGTTTGGAATTGCGGCTGGTATGTGCTCCAGGCCGCATTTATGCCGCTTGCCATCAACACTTGGGGGTTGTCGACACAAGTGGTTGGCTACGCCCTGGGTTGCTTGGGTCTCGGCTTGCTTGTCGGATCCCTTTTCTCCCAACGTATTATCGACACTTTGGGCTTTGGTGCGTCGTTGGCTTTTGGCCCGGTAATTTCATTCCTGGCGTCGCTGCTGGTGCTTGCCAACCTGACCTACGAAACCGCCATTCTACCTGGAATTGCCTTTTTCCTGTTCGGTTTTGGTCCGGTGATCTGGGTCATCACATCAAACACGTTGCGGCAGCTCATCACGCCAAGCCACATGCTCGGCTGCGTATCAGCGATGTACATGACGACCAACTGGGGCGCGCGTCCGTTTGGGGCTTTTCTTGGTGCTGCCATCGGCGCTGGATTTGGCGAAGCGGTGTGCCTGGTTGCCTCAGCGATCCTGTTTTTTATGCAAATGATGCTGGTCTTCGTTACTGGTCTAACCAGGAGCAGCATGAAAACCAACAGCTCGGGCTAGGCTGTCGCAAAACGCTCGGCGCAACCATGACTATGAAGGGGAAATCGCGGGTCTAGCGTGATCATTTCCGCCCCTGAAAAATCATTTGGGTTCACGGAAATCGCGTCCGTACCAACCCATAGGACCCCATCGGGCGGCATGAAACGAACGGTTAGGTCGAGATCCAGCAAATGGCCAATCCCGATGAAATCGACACGCTTGGCTATAGTCTGCATGCCACGGCTATCGGCCTGGTCATAATTGGCTCAATCCTGATCGACCTCAAAGTCCATCGCTCGTCGGTTCGTGCATCACAATTAAGTTTTTGGTGTACTAAATTCCAATATCTTTGGAGCAAAGGCAGGAACTCAACCAGTCCATGGTTACCCGATTTTTTTTAGATGTTGCCAAGTTTGGGTGAACCATCAGCCATATTTCTCGCGACGGAACGCTATTATATCCCACCAACTGGGCAAATTCTGTGTCGCGCTCCGTCACGATGGTCGGAAGCACCGCTTTGCCGTACCCCGATTGCACAGC
>CAXBRM010000285.1:0-1925 GCA_963978305.1 uncultured Rhodospirillales bacterium | reverse complement strand
CGAGTCATTGCGACAATGGCGGTGGCTAGGCGATGAAAACCAGCTGTCAATTGCCCAATTTTTCACTCAAGACGCCATCTGCGACCAATTCGCACGGCAAATTCGCATGAATATTCTTGCAACTATACAAAATTAAAGACATTCTGTGGTGTGCGTCGCGTGTTGATTTAATCAGAACACGTGGCGGTTAAGCGCTAGTCCATAATGAGGGGTGAGCAACGCCCCCAAGGTTGAAAGGCATCTGGTATGCCCAGCGACAAAAATCATAATTTGCAAGATGTGTTTCTGAACACGATTCGTAAGCAAAAGGTGCCAGTGACCGTGTTTCTCGTTTCCGGTGTGAAGTTGCAAGGCATTGTGACTTGGTTCGATAATTTCTCGATTTTACTGCGGCGCGATAGTCATGTCCAACTGGTGTACAAGCATGCCATCTCAACGATCATGCCAAGTCAGCCGATTAATATGCAGGATGATCCCTCAGCAGAGGGGTAGGGTCTGATTAGCCGTGCTTGCCAGCTTCCACACAGGTTCCGCGTAGGTTGGGCGGGGTCAAAAAAAGACAAACCAAAGCTTATGACACGGTCGCGGAACCGACCCGTTCTTGTGTTCTGCACCTCGATATAAGACGCCGACCCAATCATGATGACCCTCTGGCTCAAAAAATTGAGAAACGGGATCCGCAGGTTCGCCTGGATGAGGCAGTGGCATTAACCAAAGCGATTAATTTGGTTGTTGTTACGCAAGCTGTTGTTCCAATCAGAAAAGTTCGCCCTGCAACAATAATGGGTGAAGGCGTTATCGAGGATTGGCATTGGTTTATCCATAATGAGCGGATTGAAGTTGTCGTCATTGATGCGCGCTTGACGCCAGTGCAGCAGCGCAACCTGGAGCGTGGTTTAGAGGTCAAAGTCCTTGATCGAACCGCGTTAATATTGGAGATTTTCGGCGCACGTGCTCGAACCAAAGAGGGCCGGCTTCAAGTTGACCTGGCTCAACTCAGTTATCAGCGATCTCGGCTGGTGCGGTCATGGACCCATCTAGAACGTCAGCGTGGTGGCGCCGGCTTTATGGGCGGTCCGGGAGAATCGCAGCTGGAGATCGACCGTCGGTTAATTGCTGAGCGGATTGATAAATTAAAGACGGATTTGGGCAAGGTCCGCTCGACGCGTAAGCTTCAGCGAGAATGGCGGCAATCAACACCGGTGCCTGTCGTTGCTGTTGTCGGTTACACGAACGCTGGCAAAAGCACATTATTCAATCGTTTGACCGATGCCGATGTCCTTGCCAAAGATATGCTGTTCGCGACGCTTGACCCAACACTTCGGAAATTCAAACTGCCAAGTGGACAGGATGTGGTTTTTGCCGATACGGTAGGATTTGTGTCGGATCTGCCCCATGAGTTGGTCGATGCCTTTCGTGCGACCTTAGAGGAAGTCCAGCAAGCAGATTTGATTCTGCATGTGCGTAACGCCAGCCATCCGGATTGGGATGCTCAAAAAGAAGACGTGGACCGGGTTCTTGAGAGTCTTGGGGTCGTAAACACCGAGACAGCTATTGCGCAAATTGATGTTTGGAATAAGTGTGATTTGCCGCTTGGACGAGAACGTGCTGAGATTTTATTTGCCGATGAGGATGTTGGGTCTGTTCATGTCACCAGTGCGATCACCGGCGAAGGACTATCGTCTTTATTGAGTGCCATTGATACCTTTTTGACCCGAGGACACCGTGATCTGGTTGTGGACGTGCCGTGGGCTGAGGGTGCGGCATTGGCCTGGCTGTATGATCACGGTGACGTTACTGAGGCGCAGACTCTGGAGAGTGCCACGCGCTTGAAGGTTCGGGTCACGCCCGCCGACCATGCCAAATTTGAGAGCCGTTTTGGCGACAGTGCCGTTGTGTTGGCCAATTGACGCTTAGCGCCAGGA
>CAXBRM010000284.1:0-1930 GCA_963978305.1 uncultured Rhodospirillales bacterium | reverse complement strand
GCTTTAGGTCAGACAGGCAGACAAGCGTTCCAATCGCGAGCAATGCAAGGATACGATCGGGCGCCAGATGTTGGCGCTCCCATGAGCGGTGCTCCGTCTAACTTACGTCGCGTTATGGATGATGTGCCACCGCAAGCAGCAACACCGCAGGGAAGCCGACTTGCCGGTCGCGGCGGTCTTGTTGAAGATGCGGTGCTGGACACAGGTGATTTGCTGTCCACGACTTCTCGTGGCCGCAATTTACTGTCTAATCCGTTATTGCGCGATGTGGCAGTCAGGGGCGCTGCGCAGGGCGCCCTGGCCGGTTTTGGAACAGCCGAAGGTAATGTTTTAGACCGTCTTGATAATGCAGCTATGGGCGGCTTGTTTGGGGCAGCCTTGGGTGGCGCAACAAAACTACTGCCAGCCTACAAGGCGGGCGCAAAAGAACTCGTAGACCAGGGCATCAACCTCACCCCAGGCCAAGCGTTGCGTGCTGGTCCGCTTGATTTGCTAGAAATGGAAAACTTAGTCGCAAAGTTGCCCTTTACATCAAAAGCGGTGCGGGGCGCTCAAGATGCCGCGCAAGATACTTTCCGCAGAAAATACTTTGAGGATATTGCTGGCCGATTGGGGCAGACGATTTCAAAAGAGGCAAAAACTGGCACGGAAATGTTCCGAGAGTTGGATGACATTGTTAAAAAGGCTTATGACACTGTTTTGGAAAAGATGTCTATTCCACGTTCTCAAGTGCCAGAAATGACCCAAAAAATCTCAAACATCCTTGATGGTTCAATTGGGGCAAGTTTGGACGACATTCGGCGCTTTGTAAATCGAACTGTTTATCGGGGAAACCAAAGGGGCTTTCTTAACGGTCAGCACATTCGCGAAATAAATACTGAGTTTATGAAGGCAATGAAAAATGCCGGGGCGCAAGATGCGCAAGTTTTAGGCTCTATTCGCCAAACAATTTTGGATTACGCAACGAGCGCTGATGACGCGATCATGCAAGAGTTTGCTAATGTTAACTCTGCATTTGCTTTATTCAAACCATTACGGGCGGCTGTTGCGTCGGCAAGGACTGTCGACGATCAAGGGGTTCCAACAGGCAATTTTACGGCTGCAAATATCAGGGGCAAAATAGTTGCCAACGACCGGACAAAAAAACGGACCGCCAGAGGCGAAATGCCACAACAGGATTTGGCAGCACAACAAGCCCGATTCTTTGGAGAAAGAGGCAAGGACAGCGGAACAACTGGCGGCTTGTTTGGCACAGCAATGATTTTTAATCCTTTGCTTTCAGCACTGCCATTGAGTGCGGTCGCTGGTTATCAAGCGCCAGGGGCCACTCGTTCATTGTTACTAGCGCCCGGACGAGCCGCACGCGCCGTACAGCCAGCACTCGGCTATTCGGCTGGCATGTTGGGTGGCAATATAGATTAGGGTATTTATTCATGGCCAAAAACAAAATAACCGACCTTGAGACCACCGCTGGCAACAACAGCGACATCGCTGGCATCAACATCGCAGAGAACTGTGCGGCCGGGAACATCAACAACGCCCTGCGCTCGATGGCAGCAATGTTGGCAGCCGCCTGTGACGCGACCGGCACCGACAAGGTTGATCGTGGGCATACCGATGCGCTTAATCTTGACGATGACAAAATTATCTCGGTTGGCAGTGGCCAGGATTTGCAAATCAAACACGCCCCCAATCTGACCTCGATCATGAACGCTGGCAACATGGATGTTGGCACAACGCTGGGTGATTTGCGGCTTAAAAACAGCGGCAATCTGATTGCGACGGTTGGCGCCAACGGCATCGTGCTGGAAAGCGGCAAAACAATAAACGGCAGCGGCGATGGCTTGACGATCGCAGCCAGCGCCAGCGTAACACCGACGACCCATAGTAGCGTCGCCAGCTATGCCAACGCCAAAGCGCTGTTGGAAGA
>CAXBRM010000283.1:0-1978 GCA_963978305.1 uncultured Rhodospirillales bacterium | reverse complement strand
CAATTGCACCCTGCAATCTTTTTGCGAAATGATCGCCGAATGTGCGAGCCGCTACGGTGCAGAACACTTTGGGATCGGCAGCGATTTGTGCCAGGACCAACCCGACGCTGTCGTCGAATGGATGCGTAACGGGCGCTGGAGTAAAGAGATCGATTTTGGTGAGGGCAGTGCGGATCACGCCGGGTTCCCAGCGATGCCAGGTTGGTTCCAAGATAATCGCGACTTCAACAATTTGCGTGACGGATTGACGCGGGTCGGGTTCTCATGCTCTGAGATTGATGGCATTATGGGGGGGAATTGGTACAACTTTTACCGCGAGAGCTTTGAGCCTAGCATGTGAGGATGAATGCTCGATCAGCCGACAAACATCGAGCCAAGATTGCCCAAGAGCGTCATGCGACTTGCGCGCATGGGGCAAAGCATGCCGCACAAACTCAGCTTTAGCCGGCAGATTATTCGGTGCCTCATTGCCAACAAGGCGCAAGTTGATCGGGCTGTTTGGCAAATAAACCAGCATGGTCACGGTCGCGCGGTCTATCGCGTCGATATCAACGGCAATCCCTATTCCCTGGTTGCCGTCAGCAGTCCTCTTGATGATAGCATGCGCAGTGATCGCGTCATTGCAGAAGCGTGGGACACCTGCTTCACCCTTTTTGACGGTGTGCCAACAAAAAGCGATCTCGACCGCTTAGAGCTTAATCAAACCCGCCAAGAGGCTGGGCGCTACTCAAAAAATGAACTCACCCTCAGCCGTGCCAACAAAAGCATGCGACTGTTCCAGTATGTGCGCGATTGTCTGGTCAACGGCGAGCAGCCTGAAGCCAATCGCATCAATGAAATTGGCTATTTAATGCGGACGACTGCTGTCTACGGCAACGGCAAATTTGGGATTGCCGATCGCCATGATTACGCCGACCGGCCAGAAATGGCGGCACCGTTTCAAGCTGAGATGCTGACGGTCTGGCTAATCCGCGAATTCACGCATGATCTCGTCGAACATTGTGCAGCCTGCCTCAATCCAAACGCCGCGCGACTTGATCCTGCCCTGAAGCGCCATTTGGGTGTCGGCAATGCCACAGGCCTCGGCATGGCACCCTTTTTGGTTCATCACCCTGAATTGTTGAACCGTTGGGTCACGGCTCGCGAGGAAGCCCTGGCGGTTGCTTTAAACGCTAATGAGCAACTTCGCGGCGATCTCATCGACCGGGTGGAAAAACATCTGGAACAATGGAACGTAGCTGACGCGGAAGGCCAAGCGAACATCGAACGCTCACGGGCCGAATGGCGCAATATCCCGCGAGCCCCAACCGCACAGGAACTAATCAATTGGGCAAAAACGATGAGCCTTGGCACCCATGAGTTGGTGGTCTCGCTTGTGCTTGAAAACACTTGCATTGATCTTGAGCCCTACGCTCAAGCAATGGCGTTTGAAGGAACGCCCGCGTTGAATCTTGGCGTCTCAACAGCGGTTTTGCGGGATCGGCTGGCAAGCGATTATGCATGGGCTTTGCGTGATACAAGCGACGAGCATTGGTTTTGGTATGTCAGCGAGAATAAACTTGAGCCAAGGATCGGTGAACGCACAAGACAAGAAGGTTCTGATCGGGAAAGACCGCTGGCGATCGTTCGAAACATGCAGGCGCTGGACCAAGCTCTGGCTGATTTCGACGGCACTTGTCTTGAATTCATCAGCCAAAGACCAGAGTTTGTCACAACAATTCGACGTCTGATGAGCAGCGGTCAATACGGCGAAATTCAAGATAACCTTTTGGGGCCAGAAATGCGCCCTATCGACATGCTGCGGTTTAAGCTTGCCTTCTTTGGTGCTACCAAATTTGATCCAAAGTCGTGCCTGTGGACCCGAATCACGCTCTTTCAAGGCGCACCAACTCGGGACGCGTTGGGTAACCCTGGCGATGACTGGTGGCTGAGCGCGCTATGAGCCACCCAGATCTTTCACAAAACGAATTTGAAAGTA
>CAXBRM010000282.1:0-1979 GCA_963978305.1 uncultured Rhodospirillales bacterium | reverse complement strand
TATCCAAGTGTCCAACCAAATACCCGGGTCGCTTTTCTTGGCGAGGTGCTCTGGCTTCAGGCGTTGGCGCGGGCGTCAATTCTTTGACCTCATGCTTGCGGCTTTTGCGCTCAACAATGATGCTGACAATGCCCGTGAGTAACAAAAGCTGGCTGAGCAACAGTCCCAATGGAACGCGCCCAAAATTGTTATGGTGGTTGTCAAATCGTGCATAAGCTGGCGAAGCCAATTCATTGACTGAGGGCTAAATAGTTGTTTTGTCGCGCTTGTCTAACATCCTGATATCGCGCTAAGACGTTAATTCATAGCACAGAGGTACAGCATGACACCATTTGAATGGAGAGATCCTTTTCACTTTCGCGATCAATTGAGCGGGGAAGAGCAGCTTATTGCTGAGACGGCCTCTGCTTTTGCCCGAGAGCACCTTGAGCCGCGTGTTGATGAAATGTATGCGAACGAAGGGGTTGATCCGAAAATATTTGAGCTTCTTGGCGGCGCTGGCCTGTTGGGCATTACCATTCCAGAAAAATTTGGTGGAGCGGATGCAGGCTATGTCGGGTATGGATTGGCTGCGCGGGAAATTGAGCGTGTTGACAGTGGGTATCGTAGTATGATGAGTGTCCAAAATAGCCTCGTCATGCATCCAATCAACCAGTTTGGTACTGAAAAACAAAAGGCAAAGTTCCTACCGAAATTAGCGACAGGTGAGTGGATTGGCTGCTTCGGGTTGACCGAACCTGAAGCGGGTAGTGATCCAGGCAGCATGAAAACCAACGCAGTTGAGATCCCTGGGGGCGGCTATCGTCTCAATGGCAGCAAAATGTGGATCAGCAACGCGCCAATCGCCAATGTTTTTGTTATCTGGGCCAAGAGCGCTGCCCACGAAAATAAGATCAAAGGTTTTGTTGTCGAAAAGGGGGCGGAAGGTTTGAGCGCCCCGAAGATCGATGGCAAGTTGAGTCTGAGAACCTCGATAACGGGCGAAGTAGTTTTGAATGACGTTGAAGTTGGCGAAGAGGCGCTGTTGCCAAAAGTGGAAGGACTGAAGGGGCCATTCAGTTGTCTGAACGCCGCCCGCTATGGTATCAGCTGGGGGGTTATGGGCGCCGCCGAAGATTGCTGGATACGCGCTCAAGACTATGGCATGACGCGGAAGCAGTTTGATAAGCCCTTGGCCGCGACGCAACTTTACCAGAAAAAGCTCGCCGACATGCAGACCGAAATTGCGTTAGGAATGCAAGCCAGCCTTCGGGTTGGGCGTTTGATGGATCAAGGCAATTGGTCGCCAGAGATGATAAGCCTCGTGAAACGAAACAATTGCGGCAAGGCGCTCGAAATCGCGAGACTGTCCCGCGATATGCACGGCGGCAACGGCATACAATTGAGCTACCAAGTGATGCGACACGCCCAAAATCTTGAGACAGTCAACACTTATGAGGGGACGCACGACGTTCACGCCCTGATTCTTGGTCGGGCGCAAACGGGTATCCAGGCGTTTTTCTGATGGGCAAACCGCCACTTACGGGTTTGAAGGTTTTAGAACTCGCACGCGTCCTGGCAGGCCCATGGATCGGGCAAACGCTCGCTGACTTAGGGGCGGACGTCATAAAGGTTGAGAGTCCCAGCGGCGACGAAACCCGACAGTGGGGGCCACCGTTTTTTGATATTTCGGGTGAGCCGGTGGCAGCCTATTTCTTGAGCTGCAATCGTGGGAAGCGATCGATTGTTGCTGATTTTTATGACGACAAAGACCTCGAGCGGGTACGAGGTCTTGCGGCACGCGCTGATGTGGTTATCGAAAATTTTAAGGTCGGGGGCTTGCGAAAGTTTGGGCTTGATTACCTGACACTACGGGGGGCTAATCCTGGCCTTATCTATGCCAGTGTGACAGGGTTCGGGCAAACCGGTCCTTATGCCGACCGGCCCGGCTATGATTTCATGATCCAGGGCGTCAGCGGCATCATGGATCTGACCGGCGA
>CAXBRM010000281.1:0-2010 GCA_963978305.1 uncultured Rhodospirillales bacterium | reverse complement strand
GGTGGGCAGATCGCCGACTCCTCCAATGCTGTCAACATTGCTGTGGTTGATCTTGCCGGCGATAATCTTCAGGCTGTTCAGTTTGGGCAGATGCTTGCTGGCATTGTGCGTGATGACCTGACAGGCTCAGGGTTGTTTGACGTTGCCGCAAGCGCGACCTACCCACAAACGGCGGTGCAAATCTCGGGCCGTCCAGATTTCAATCAATGGGCAACGACAAGGCTCGACGCTCTTGTCACCGGCCGGGTCGCTTATTTTGAGGATCACCTAGAGGTAGAATACCGCCTGTTTGATTTGAAACAGCGCAAGTTTTTACATGGGTTGCGACTGCGCGCTAACCGGTC
The DNA here is from genome assembly GCA_963978305.1 of uncultured Rhodospirillales bacterium. Lineage (GTDB taxonomy): Bacteria > Pseudomonadota > Alphaproteobacteria > UBA7985 > UBA7985 > CAXBRM01. The sequence continues at coordinate 1,666 of CAXBRM010000281.1, read as the reverse complement.
TTCAGCCAGAAGCATCGCGCACAAAATTGCCGATCAAGTCTACGAAGCCTTGACGGGTGCGCCGGGGCATTTTTCAACGCAAATTGTTTATATTGCAGAAACAGGCACAGCCACCAATCGCATGAAGCGACTGGCAATCATGGACCAGGATGGCAGCAACGTTCGCTATTTGCCATCACAAAGTGGAATCAATTTGACCCCGCGTTTTTCACCAGTGAACCCTGAGATTACCTATCTCAGTTATGAAGACGGGCTGCCAAAAGTTTACTTATTGGATCTGAGAACTTACCGAAAGGAAGTCCTTGGTGAGTTTTCCGGTATGACGTTCAGCCCGCGCTTTGCACCAGATGGCAACCGGGTGATTTTTTCGCTGTCAAGCGGTGATCAGGCTGATTTGTGGGAAATGGATCTGAGGACAGTGCGGCGCACCCAACGGACCAACACGCCGGCGATTGAAGCGAGTCCGTCGTATTCGCCTGACGGTCAGCAAATCGTTTTTGAATCCGACCGCTCCGGGGATCAGCAGCTTTACATCATGAATCGTAACGGGACAGGCGCGACGCGGATTTCTTTTGGACAAGGCCGTTACGCGAGCCCCGTCTGGTCTCCGGACGGCCGAAGTATTGCCTTTACCCGCATGGATGGCGAAGAGTTCACGATTGGCGTGATGGATCCAAATGGGACCACTGAACGGACTTTAAGTCGAGGCTTCTCAGTCGAAGGGCCCAGCTGGTCGCCTAATGGTCGGATGCTGACCTACTTCAAGACGTCTCGTCAAAACGCCGATGGAACCGGCGGCTCTGCACAGCTCTATGTTGTTGATATCTTTAGCGGTCAAGAGCGACTATTGCCGACGCCAACAGGCGCAAGTGATCCAGCTTGGTCATCAACCTCTCTTTAAATTGCTGTGCAAAAAATGATTATGCGAACTGTTTCGGGCGTGAACGCCCGAATTGGGCGCTTATTTTAGGAACTAGTGGATATTCGTCTTCAATTCGCTTTAATCTGTCGTTAGGTCTTTGGCGGGCATGTACCAAATGAATTTGGATAATGAGTCCGCCTTTGAAGGGCAAAACCGGTGTGTAACCGAGACGTAATTTTCGAGGAGTAAAAGAATGCTCAATCAATTCATGCTTCGCATAGGTGCGCTCGCATTTGTGGGTTTTGCAGTCGTCGCTTGTGGCCAGAACGACACGAGCTTTGATGACCAAGGCGGTTCGTTCGAAGTTGGTGAGTCTGTGGAAATCACTGGTGGTGATATGTTCCAGGGCAATCCCACGCCGCCAACAAATGTTGACGTGACGTCCATTACGCCAACGGTCGATGTGACGAGCGGTTCGCAGGAAGATTTGCGCGCGGCCGTCGGTGATCGCATTTTCTTTGACACGGATAGCTCGGAGCTGAATGCGCGAGCGACATCTGTGCTTAACGAACTTGCCGTATGGATGACGAACAATTCGGCGCAAACAATCCGCGTAGAAGGCCACGCGGACGAGCGTGGCACGCGCGAATACAACCTGGCGCTTGGGGACCGCCGGGCCAATGCTGTTGTTAATTATTTGATTGGACAGGGCATTGATTCGTCTCGTCTGTCGACAATTAGCTTTGGCAAGGAGCGCCCGGTTGCAGGTGGGTCGAATGTGAGCGCGTGGACACAAAATCGACG
>CAXBRM010000280.1:0-2027 GCA_963978305.1 uncultured Rhodospirillales bacterium | reverse complement strand
GCGAGAGTCGTTGATGTTGGTACGGGTCGGCCCCGTGACAAACAGCGTCGTCAGTTTTTGAAAAAAGCCATAACTGTCGTGGGCGTCCAGCGCGGCATCTGGCGACAACTGTTGAGCTTTGGCTCGTTGCCAGTCTTGAGGGCCGAAAAAAGCACCAGCATTGTCTTCGCTACCATCAATCCCGTCGGTGTCAGCGGCGAGCGCAAAGATTTGTGGATGGCCCTTTAGCTCAATGAAGAGGCTCAAAAGGTATTCTGTGTTGCGCCCACCTCGGCTTTTGTTTGAAGCGCTGTTCATCGTCACACTGGTTTCCCCGCCGGAGAGAATGAGAGTTGGTTTTGACAGCGCCTGTGCTAGCCTCAGCGCTTGCTTGGCATGAGCCTTGGCGATTTCTTTGGCTTCGCCTTCGATGTCAGCGCCCAGGTAAATCGTTGCCAGTTCCTGGTTTGCTAAGTTGTCGATAAGTGCTGTGAAACAATCTTCCGGTGTGATCGCAACAACTGCATGATGGTTTCCCGTAAAATCATTGTCTTTTGGTGTTTCACTTTCTTTCGTCCCAAGCCAATCGATCACGTCATCGGGAGTGCCAGGCAGATTGAGGCATATGTCAAGCGCTTGTTGTCGTGTGGTTTCATCCGGCACGGTTGGCCCGGACGCTATGACGCTCAACGCGTTGCCAGGCACATCGGATATGGCAATTGTATGTGTTTGTGCGGGTTGGGCTGCCAGCGCCAATTTTCCGCCTTTGACCGCTGAGAGATGCTTGCGCACGCAGTTCATCTGGTCAATTGCTAGCCCTGAGCGCAGCAGCAGTCGATTGACGGTCTGTTTGTCGGCGAGACTGACTGTCGGTGCGGGCAGGCTTAACAATGACGACCCACCGCCGGAAATGAGGCAGACAAAAAGGTCCTCGTTTTTGAGTGCCATCACTTCATCTAAGGCTTGTTGGGCGGCCAGATGCCCCACCGTGTCTGGTACGGGATGAGAGGCTTCGATAACCCGGATGCGTTGACATTCGCAACCGTGCCCATAGCGTGTGATTGCTAACCCCTCCAAAGGGGCGGCTAACGGCCAGCGAGCCTCGAAGGCCTGGGCCATCGCTGCCGCTGCTTTGCCGATCGCTAGGACGTAGGTTTTACCATTTGGGATTGCCGGCATATGGGAAGCAATGGCCATGGCCCCGGTCGCCTGTTCGATAATTTGTGCGAACAGCGTTTGCAAAAAAACAACTGGCGAGTTCAGTGTCTTGTCAAATCTCTGATCGTGCAATTGCCTGGTCTTCGTTTATCAACGCCATCGCAGCCGAACCACAGTGACGCGCCATTTCTCGGCCCGTTTACTCGCTCAGCTTTTGCATCCTTCTGGCTGATACTGGCAGCATAAAGGTGATAACGATCAAGGGCAATACTGATGCCCTTGATCGAGCTAGGTTTCTCTACTTCAACGCATCAATGATTTGATAGGCATTGTGCCTGATCATGTCGAGGTAGGTTGCTGCGGGACCATCACCATCCGACAGTGAGCCAGGATACAGCTCACCACCAATGCTAGCCCCCGTCTCATTTGCGACTTGCCGCATCAGTCGCGGATCAGAGAAGTTTTCGACAAACACTGCTTTGATCCCGTCTTCACGGATTTGACGGATGATGTTCGCGACATCCTGTGCTGACACTTCGCTCTCCGTGCTTAGGCCTTGAGGCGCCAGGAACGTCACATCATATGTGGCCTCAAAGTAACCGAAGGCATCATGGGCGGTGACGACGACCCTGTCTTGTTCAGGAATCCTGCTGACTGCCGATTTAATTTCCGCGTCGAGCGATTGAATTTCGGCCTGATAAGCCGCCGCGTTGCGTGCATAGCTTTCTGCATTGTCTGGGTCCACGCTGCTCAATGCGGCAGTGATGTTTTCAACGTAGACAAGTGCCATTTCCAAGCTTTGCCAAGCATGCGGGTCAAACTCACCATGATTGTGGCCGTGATGCTCGTCATGCTCGTCATGTTCATCATGTTCATCATGTTCATCATGT
>CAXBRM010000279.1:0-2166 GCA_963978305.1 uncultured Rhodospirillales bacterium | reverse complement strand
TGTGACTGACTTTAGGAGCATCGATGAAGCCGAGATCAACCGTGGCGACCTGATTGTCGGCCTAGAGAATTTGAATATGGAGACTCGCTATCAAATGTTGCGCCTTAATGAACAGTCATTGAGGGTAAGGCTGGATAGGGGCGGCGCGACGGTTGAAGAGCGTCGGGCACTTGAGCGGCAACTCAATGTGGCAAACCTGGCAGTTTTGGAGGCTGAAAGCGAACGAGCCTCGCTCAGCGTTGTTGCACAAAGCGATGGTGATTGGTCTTGGCTTAACGGTCAACCACCTGTATTGGGCGCCTACGTGTCTAGGGGTGATCGACTTGGTTTTATTGCTCGTCCTGACAAAGTTGAAATCGTGCTGTCTTTTCCACCAGGATTTGCTGGGATTATTCCTGAAAATGCTTTTGTGGATGTGCGGCTGCCAAATGGCACGGCTTTCCGTGATTCCATATCTCAATCCCAGTTGATCGATGCTGGCCAGCAAGTTCCGGTTTCGATATTGGCTCGCTCTGGCGGGCCAGTACCAGAAGACCGTAATTCTCCGGGTACTGCACTCAATGCTGTCTGGTTGGCATGGATCGCGCCAGAGCAAGATCTATTGGACAAAATTGGCTCACGGGTGTTGGCGAAAATCGAGCTACCGAGTGCGACATTGGCTGAACAACTGAATTTCCACATCAAAAGGCTATTTTTGAGGGCGTTCGAATTTTGAGGACTTTATGTCGGTGACAGAGACGTCAGACCTCAGAGCTTTTGCTCGATCGAGGCAAAAGCCAGTCAAAAAAACAGTTCGCCAGCTGAACAAGGTTGCCGTTCATTATAACAACACTCTGGGGTGGCGGTTTCGCAGTTCATCGGCACAAGATGAAGCGGTGATTCAAGAAATTGGTAAAGAGCTTATGCTTTTGCAAGCCGACAAAGCGGCTTTAAAAGCCGAGCTTAACCAGGTGCCTGTTGCGCCTCAATATTTGACAACCCGACGCGGCGCTGGCCGTGCTTTTGCCCCGGTGTTGGAGGTAATGCGCGCCCACCTTGGCTTTTCTCTCCGACCGAATCAAATAGCTTGTGCTTTAGCCTTACTACGAGGTGAGTGTGTTGAACTGTCGACAGGAGAGGGCAAAACATTAGCTGCCGGTTTGGCGGCAATGGTGGCGGCTCGCTCCGGTGTGTCGACCCATGTTATCACAGTCAACGACTATCTTGCCAATCGTGACTTTAACATTATCAAGCCGATGGCTGATGCAATCGGGGTAACAATTTCTGTTTTGCAGCAAAACCAAAGCGACACAGAAAAAATGGCCGCCTATAATAGCGATATTGTCTACGGCACCAACAAGGTATTTGTCTTTGATCATTTGCGTGATCTTCGTGAAAAACGCATTTCGAGACGACCGAAGATAAGACAGATGGGACAAGTGCTGGGGATTGTCGACGAAGTTGATTCTGTGCTGATTGATGACGCGACAGTGCCGATGATCCTTTCAGAACCAGCGTCTCAAGTTCCCAACAGCGATTTACGGCTCGTTACTGCGCTATTAGAATTTATCTCGAACTTGGATGCCGACACTCAAATATCCAAAGATCCGTATGGGAGTTGGCGACTTACGCGCAGCGGTATCGCTGAGCTGGAAGATTTTGCTCAGAAAGTTCAACACCCGATTGCAGCTTACGATGATTTAATCAGACTGGCTGAGCAGGCAATTCAAGCCAAATGGGGATATCGGGATGGCATTCATTATCTGGTCGATGACGGCGAATTAAAGCTCATCGACCAGGCGACAGGCAGGATAATGCCTGATCGCAAGTGGGCATACGGGCAGCACCAAATGGTAGAACTCGTAGCCGGTGTCGATGTATCGCCTGAAAATCGCACAGTCGGGCAAATTACCCTACAAAAATTTTTTCGTCAGTATCGAGTATTGTCGGGATTGACCGGTACTGCAAAGGAATGCCGCGGGGAGATTTGGTCGGTTTACGACCTTTTGGTTCGGCCAATTAGCGCCCACAAACCATCACGGGTGGAAGATTGGGGGTTGAAAGTGTTCAATACATCTCAGGCAAAGTGGGATCTGGTGGCGCAATTGGCGATTGAGCAAGCGAGCACGCGGGCCGTTTTGATTGGCGTGGGTGACGTGATCGAAGCTGAAGAACTTCGGGTTGTTT
>CAXBRM010000278.1:0-2178 GCA_963978305.1 uncultured Rhodospirillales bacterium | reverse complement strand
AGCCAAAAAATTTCGTAGCCGGATCAAAAGGCACATCGCGGACGACATTGGCATGCCCTTTACTTAAATCTGGGCAGAGATTTTTTGAGAAAAAATTTTCGCTAGGCCTGTTGGTTAAGTGCTCTTTTTGCCTCAGGTGTCGAAATAGAAATGAGCGTCGGTATTTGCACGCCAGTTAACAACGCGCTTGATCCCATGTTCAAAAGTCATTCTAGGCTGCCATCCAAGCTTTTTTTTGGCCTTGTCACAGCAATAAATGAAAGGATCGGGAGACACCAACCTCACGACGTTTGTGGTGCGTAGGTCTTTGGCTTTAAGATCAGATCCCATTTCTTGTTGAATGATACTTATAATTTCTTTGACAGGAATCGTTCTGCAACCGGAGATATTAAAAGATTCCTGGTCGAGATTGGATTCCATTGCCATAATATTGGCCCTGGCGACATCGCCGCCGTAGACAAAGTCCTTTGTTTCAACACCGCCATCAAAATACGATGGTGCTTCGCCGCGATTAATCTGATCAATCACGCCCAATATGTACCGCGCATTGGCTGCTCGGCTGTGCATATGCTCGCCATAAACGGTCGAATAACGCAGAGAAACCACCTTCAGATCCGATATTGACGAATAATGCTCACAGAGCTTTTCGCCAATCAGCTTTGAAGCCCCGTAAATGACGGCCGCACTGTCAACGCCTTGAGATCCAAGTGGCCTATCTTCTGTGACATTGCCAGACACTGCGTAGCCATATACGCCTGTCGATGATGAAAACACCGTATTCGCAACATTCATCTCCACCGCTGCGGAAAGCAAGTTGTCCATGCCGATGAGGTTAATGTCCAATGTGCGACGCGGATTTTCCTTGGTAAACCGACTCATGCAAGCTGTGAGGATGAACAAACCATCAACGCCTTCCATAGCGTGGGCACACTCGTCGCGGTTGAGAACACTTGCATGGTAGATCTTGATTTTGGGAATTGCAGCCAGAGCTTCAACTGTGTGCCTTTCGGAGAAAGCACCGTTGTCTAGGATACGAATTTCGCGTGCACCCCTAGACACCAGCTTTTGTGTGATGTGCCAACCGACCAAGCCGAGACCGCCAGCAAGCAGGAAAACTCTGTCTTTGATCACCACTGGATACTCCGTTCAATTGATTGCTTCTCAAAAATTCGTCTCAGGTAGGATGCGCCAACCGAGGTTAACACCTAGGCTCGCGGCAAAGATCAAAGCGACACCAGTTAACTGCAGCCAATTGAACAAAAATCCGTAGAAAATGTAGTCTGTAACGATGGTGACGACGGGATAGATGAACGATAGCACGGCAATTGAATAGGCAGGAAGCCGCTGATAGGCCGAGTAATTCAGGCTGTACATTATGCCTGTGTTCACCACGCCAAGGGTCAGCAGGAAGATCCAGGCACCCTCACCAAATGTCAGCTCGGACAATTGCGTAAACGGAAAAAGGAGAACAACACCAAGCGAGGTTTGCAGAAATGCAATCTTTATGCCAGAGGCGCTGCGAACATACTTCACAATTAGCGTGGAACCCGAATACATCAACGCTGCAACGAGAGCGTAAAGGATGCCCAGGGCCTTGCTAGCTTGCATCTGCAGAGAGTCAAAACTGATCTCAACCACCAGAAGCATCCCGATAAATGCCAAAACTGTCCATGCTATGGAATGGCCTGTTAGTCGCTCAGAAAAGAGGAATGCCCCGACCAGCATGATGACGAAAGGTTTGACGTGGTAAATAACGGTGCCCAACGACAACGAGATTGTTTGGTAGGACATAAACAAAAACAGCCAGTTATAGACCAAGCAAGCGCCGCCAACCCCAATCAATATCCAGTCTTTTCGCGTGATATCGCTGAAGGATAGATCGCCCGCCGCCAGCGAGATCAGAACCAGGCTCAGAGCACCAATCAAGCATCGAAAGAAAACAATATTCGTCGGCAATTGCCCAGACTCTACCACGAGCACCCCAATAGTCCCTGCGATGCACATGGCGGAAATAAGCTGGACAATGCCAATGCCAAAACTCTTTTTATCAGGCTGCATGGAGGTCGTTCCGCAACTTTTGCGGGCTATCCCGCCATGGATCCGTGCAAATGACCCGCCGCAAATCGGTTTGGTTCAGCTTCGAGATAGGCGAGCGCGGATATTCCAAGGTGATTGCCT
>CAXBRM010000277.1:0-2204 GCA_963978305.1 uncultured Rhodospirillales bacterium | reverse complement strand
ATATCCGCGCCGGAACTGAAAACGCGAGCAAGCGCAAGGCGTCGCTTCTGTCCCTGGCTTAACTGGCTAACTGGCACATCATATATTGGGGACAGCCCAAGATGGGACGCGATATCTTCCACCTCAGAAGGATCAGCGCCAGATAAAGTCGCCCATTCTTTCAAGACTTCTTTGCATGTGACATTCAATGGAAGACCGTGGGGTGAGGGCGCAAAGCAAATTGACTCCTTATTCACAGTCAGATGACCTGCGAAAGGGTTCAGGGTCCCAGTCAACGTTCGAAAAAATGTTGTTTTTCCCACCCCATTGGGACCAGCAATGCGTATTGGCTTGCCTGGTGATAAAGCAAGATCCTCTACCAAGCTTAAGGCTAGATCATAGCCGACAATAAGACCAGAGGTTTGGAGAAATGTTGCGACCATTCACCCACTTTATCGAATTTGATCCCGAAATTATAGTCACCATGTTAGTGGTTTGCTTATGTCAAACGCATGCCTGCTTACGTTTGGGAACTGAAGGTTTTTGATATAAGTTTAACCTTCGGATAGATGAGAAGAGTAATGCAATAGAGCGATGTATCGATTTGCTAATCCAACACGGTTGATGAATGTTTTGGAGCGATGGGTCTGGATCGCCTGGTTAGGGGCGGCCGGTTTGCTCGCCGTCGCACTGTATCTTATCATCTTTAGAACGCCGCCTGCGGCTCTGCACGGCGAGATGATCAGAGTATTGTTCGTCCATGTGCCAAGTGGGTGGATGTCCCAATTTTGTTACTATCTGATGGTTATCTCTAGCTTCATGAGCTTGATCTGGCGTCATCCGCTTGCCGACATCACCACGATGGCGACCGCGCCAATAGGTATGGTGTTTGCCGCATTGGTTTTGGTCACGGGCTCGATATGGGGGCATGAGGCATGGGGCACATGGTGGGTTTGGAGTGATAATCGAGTAACAAGTACGTTTGTGCTTTTCCTGCAATTTATTGCCTATTTACTGCTTGTCCACGCGTTTGATGATCCGGCGCGCGGCAGACGGATCGGCGCATACTTTGTGATTGCTGGCATAGCCAACGTGTTGATTGTGAAATGGGGGGTTGAATGGTTTAACAGCCTTCACCAAAGCGCATCAGTCGATAAAGACGGCAGTTCAATAGCAGGTCAATATCTCTGGCAACTTGTTCTAATGGTGCTTGCATGTCAGATTTCCTTTTTCGGCCTGGTGGTCGCGAGAATGCGGGTAGAGCTTGACCGCTTGCGGCTTCGGCAGATTGAGGCTGGTTCTCGGCGACGGCAGCTGGTTGAGACTTTTTAGGGATAAAATTGAGTTTATGGACAGTAATTTTGGCTTTGTGCTTATCAGTTACGTCATGTTCTTTACGGCCATTTCTGTCTTGATCATATGGACTTGGCTTGGGCGGCGTTCGCTGAAACGCAGATTAGAAGCAGTGTCAGATCGTATTGATGAAAGTCATGGTTCGTGACTCCATTGGTTCGTCGCTTGCTGACAATTGGTGGTGGAGCGGGCCTAGTTTGTGCATCGGTGATGATGATTGTATTCGGGCTCAGCGGTAATCGACTGTTTTTTTACGATCCATCGATGGTTATTTCCGCCCAGGTTGATCTTAGTCGACCTTTTCGGTTGGGCGGATTGGTTGAACCTGGCAGTTTGTCGAGTAGCGAAGATGGGCTGGTGCATCGATTTCGTGTCACAGACTGTGATGCCAGTGTCGTTGTTACTTATCGTGGTCTCTTGCCTGATTTGTTTGTTGAAGGGCAGGGGGCGGTGGCTCGTGGCTCATATGATTCTGGTGGGCAGCTGTTTATTGCGGACGAGGTTTTGGCTCGACACGACGAGGCATATACGCCTGTCGAGGTTGAAGAGGCTTTGAGTGACGTAAGTCCGAAAGGTGAATACGCCGAATTATTGGCCAATGGCTGCCCAGCGCTTCAGGACCAGCAATGATAGCCGAGTTGGGTCATTTCGCGTTGGTGATTGCTTTTGTGTTAAGCGTCACACAAATTTTGCTAACGGCGTCGCGTCGATTGACGCCGAACGCTCTACAGCTTGTGCTCCGTCGATTTTGCTATCTTGAATTCGCCGCTTTGCTATTCAGCTTTTTGTGCCTGGTTCTTCTGTTTGCTCAAAGTGATTTTTCGGTTGCGTTGGTATTTGAGCATAGCCACAGCACAAAACCCATGATTTTT
>CAXBRM010000276.1:0-2211 GCA_963978305.1 uncultured Rhodospirillales bacterium | reverse complement strand
ATCTCAGTGCGTCCAAGACCTGGTCTTCAGTGACGATGCCGTGGTGAAGCCAGTTTGCGAGGTGCTGGCTGCTGATCCGTAAGGTGGCACGGTCTTCCATCAGTGCGACATTATCGATGTCGGGGACTTTTGAGCAGCCGACGCCGTCATTAATCCATCTGACGACATACCCGAGAATACCTTGGGCATTGTTTTCAATTTCTCGCTCAATCTCGGCATCAGACCACTGCGTTGATGGTGCCACTGGCACCGTGAGAAGATCGGTGACACTTGCCCGTTCAGGCTGTTTAAAAAGATCTTGATGGACCTTGAAGACATCAACATCATGGTAATGGACGGCATGCAGGGTTGCAGCGGTTGGCGAGGGCACCCAAGCACAGTTTGCACCACTGCGTGGATGAGCCAGTTTTTCGGCTACCATCTTGGCCATGAGATCGGGCATCGCCCACATCCCTTTGCCGATTTGGGCGCTTCCGCTGAGACCGCATGCTAGGCCACAGTCGACATTCCAATTTTCATAGGCTGCGATCCAGGTCTGTTGCTTCATCGCGCCTTTGGCCACTACAGGGCCAACTTCCATGCTGGTATGAATTTCGTCGCCAGTACGATCAAGAAAGCCAGTGTTGATGAAAAACAGCCGGTTTTTCAGTGCTCTGATGCACTCTACCAGGTTTACCGTTGTTCGGCGTTCTTCATCCATCAACCCAACTTTGACGGTAAATCGTGGTAAGCCCAAAAGTGTTTCTACCTCACCAAAAATATCGTCGGCAAGCTTCGCTTCGGCGGGACCGTGCATTTTCGGTTTCACAACATAAATCGAGCCTAACCGAGAATTGCCAGTGCCGGTGTTTTTGAGGTCATGGATCGCGATCAATGTTGTAACAATCGCATCAAGAAGACCCTCGAAAACCTCATTGCCATCGGCATCTAGCACGGCGGGCGTGGTCATCAAATGACCGACATTTCGAACCAACATCAATGAGCGGCCAGGTAGGAGCAAATCAGTGCCCGCTGGTGAAGTGTAGCTCATATCAGGCGCCAGTGTGCGGGTGAGCGTTTTCCCGCGCTTTTCAAAGGATTCTTCTAAGTCACCCTTCATCAGCCCAAGCCAATTCCGATATGCTGCCGTTTTGTCGACGCCATCCACGGCGGCGATGCTGTCTTCAAGATCCATGATTGTCGAAACTGCTGATTCGAGGATGACGTCAGCCAGATGAAGCGGATCTTCCGCCCCGATTGGATGATCGGCGTCAAGTTTAAGAATGATGTGTAGATTATGGTTTTTCAGCAAAACTTCTGTGGGCTGTTCAGGGCTGCCGGCAAAACCGCTGAACTTGCTGGGTATCAATAGCTCAGCCGTTTGTTTTCCAGCTTCAATGATCAGCTTACCATTGCTGACACTCAAGGCGGTTACGTCTTGCCATTTCGTGCCGCCAGTGAGACCGACGGCGCGATCCAAGAACTCCTTCGCCCAGGCGATTACTTTCGCACCGCGGATCGGATTATAGCTCTCCGCTGTCTCGGCACCTTCAGCGTCACTGATGACGTCGGTGCCATACAGGGCGTCATAAAGCGAACCCCAGCGCGCATTTGCGGCGTTGAGCGCGTAACGCGCGTTCAAGATCGGGACGACCAATTGAGGCGCTGGGGTGATCGCAATCTCATCATCGACGTTATTGGTTTCAATTTCAAACCGCGGACCCTGCGGGACGAGGTAGCCAATTTCTTGAAGGAAGCGCGTGTAAGCCACTTCGCCATGTTGGCCCGGATTTTCAAGATGCCAGGCATCAATCTGGCTTTGAAGGTCTTCGCGTTTTGCGAGCAAGCGTCGATTGGTAGGGCTGAACTTGGCGAGCAAGTGATGCAGTGCGCCAAAAAAACGCTTTGGATCAATGTTTGTGTCAGGAAGAGCTTCATTAACCAGAAATGCATAAAGCACTTCATCGATTTTTAAATTGCCCGCCGTTTCATCAAGTTGAACGTAAACCATCTCGTCTCCCAAAAAGTTCCGGCTGCAAGTTACCGCGGATTTGTAGCATGCGCTAGGAATAGTGTGTATACGACATTGTCATTTGGTGACATTACATACGCCAATCAACGTTGCTTTAGGAATGCCAAACGTGAAAATAAATCCTAGTCCGGATACGCTTAAGTTTCTTGAAACCCGCCGCAGCGTGACCGCCAGGATGATGGACAACATCCCACCGTCCG
>CAXBRM010000275.1:0-2256 GCA_963978305.1 uncultured Rhodospirillales bacterium | reverse complement strand
GTTTGATCAGCGATTGGCTCTGGCCCTGCTTCTACCCCGCCTCTGACACGTCAGAGGTGGCATTCCCGCTCGCGTGCTCAGAGGCTGAATAAAATCCTCCCGATTGAAAATTAATTGAGATTTGATGCTGGCACAGGCATAGGCCTAAGCTTAGGCTTAGACGGACCCGAAGGTGGCCGTGTCAGCTCGACAGAAGCAGGATAAAGGCGATGAGCTTCGAGAAAACCGAATCAAACCGAGTAAAAATTTTTGATACCACGTTGCGCGATGGGGAGCAGTCACCGGGCTGTTCCATGACCGGAGATGAAAAGCTCCGTTTGGCTAAGTTGTTGGCCGACTTGGGTGTTGATATTATTGAGGCGGGTTTCCCGAACAGCTCGCCTGGAGATTTTGAGGCTGTCAAAACCATAGCTGAACAAGTCAAAGGGCCAACGATTGCTGGCCTGGCCCGCGCCCTTGAAGCCGATATTTTGCGAACGGCCGAAGCTGTTAAGCCCGCTGAAACGCCCCGGATCCATACCTTTATTTCGACGTCACCCGTCCATATGAAGTACAAATTGCGTAAAGAACCTGATGAGGTTTTGGAGATGGTGACGGCGAGTGTTTCAATGGCGCGGAACCTGATCGACGACATTGAATGGTCGCCAGAAGATGCGACCCGTACCGAGCCAGAGTTTTTGGTGCGCTGCATAGACGCCGCTGTTCGGGCTGGTGCCACCACGATTAATATTCCTGACACGGTCGGCTATTTGGTTGCTGACGAATACTCTGCGCTGTTGACGATGCTATTAGAGCGGGTCGATGGCTTGGACCAATGCACTCTGTCGACCCACTGTCACAACGATTTGGGGGTTGCCGTTGCCAATAGCCTAGACGGTGTGGTGGCGGGTGCCCGCCAAATTGAATGCACGATCAACGGTATTGGCGAGCGGGCTGGCAACGCCAGTTTGGAAGAAGTTGTTATGGCCCTACAGGTCCGTAAAGATCGACTGCCATATTGGACCAATATTGATAGTACAAAGTTGGTGAAAGCCAGCAAAACGCTTGCTGCGATTACGGGCTTTAGCGTTCAGCCAAACAAAGCGATCGTTGGGGCCAATGCCTTTGCCCATGAGAGTGGCATTCATCAGGATGGTATGCTGAAGAATGCGGAAACCTACGAAATTATGACGCCCGAAAGTGTTGGTTGGAGCAAGACGAGTTTACCACTTGGTCCACGCTCTGGTCGGGCTGCGTTCCGAAACAAACTCGAAGAGCTTGGCTTTGGTGATTTGGGCGATAATGCTTTCCGGGATGCGTTTGAGCGTTTTTTAACTTTGGCAGATCGTAAAAAAGAGATCACGGACGAAGATGTCATAGCCCTTATCGATGAAGCGGCGTCGCGGGCGGATGATCGAGTGAAAGTTGCGGCTGTCCGGGTTACTGGACATACGACCGATGGTTCGAGTGTTGAAATGGATGTTCTTGTGGATGACGTTGCAAAAACCATCGCAGGCGAGAGCAACGGCGGAGCAGTCGAGACGATTTTTCAGACGCTCAAGGCCGAATTTGGTACACGAGAGGTTCATTTGCGTGACTATAGCGTCAGCGCAATTAGCAGCGGTGCCGATGCCCAAGCTCAGGCGAGTGTGACTCTGGAGGAAGATGAACAAACTGCCAAGGGTCAGGGCAGCGACCTTGATACCCTCACGGCTTCCGCCAAAGCCTACGCCCATGCCTTGAACAAGTTAGCAATCAAGCGCCAGCGAGCGAGCAAGTGAGCGAGGAACGCGCGGTTGTCGTTACAGGCGCAAGCAGCGGCATCGGCCTTGCGTGTGTCGAAGCCCTTGTCTCAGCCGGCTTAGACCCAGTACCGATGGTCCGCAACCAATCTGATCTTGAAAGGCTACGTCTGCGGACGGGCAAAAACCTGTTTGGCCTGATCGCTGATGTTCGCGATGGTAAATCTATAACAGCCGCTGCGCAGGCTTTGTCTGCGTACATTGGCCCCAATACAGTCTTGTTTGGCCTTGTGAATAATGCAGGCGTTGCGCCGCCAGGTCCGTTGATGCTCCAGGATTTTGCCGAATGGCAAGCTGTCATGGATATAAATTGTTTCGGGGTTGTCCGTTGCATGCAAGCGTTTGGTCCGATGATGGGTATGCGGGAGCACGTTGCGCCTCGGCCCGGCCGGATTGTGAACATTACAAGCATCGCGGGACAGGTCGGTTGGCCGTATCTGAGCGCTTACTCAGCCAGCAATCATGCAGTTGAAGC
>CAXBRM010000274.1:0-2257 GCA_963978305.1 uncultured Rhodospirillales bacterium | reverse complement strand
TAAAAATTGTGCAAAAAATATCATGGGTAGCCAATGTTCAAATTTGAGTTAGTACCTGGAGCATTCGTTCGACTAGAAAGTCAAACGGACTGGGGCCTTGGGCAAGTGCAGAGCCTGATTGGTAATAAGGCAACTGTCAACTTTGAACATCGTGGCAAAGTCGTTTTGAATACGGATGAAGTTAGCCTTGTTGTCGTTGACCCATAACCATCAATAATCATCTTTAAAGTTTCAAACGTCGCTGAGGGAAAACTGGCGTGCGGCGATTGAAACCAACAATTTTTTTTAAAGTGCTATAGACTGCCAAAATTAGCACATTGCAATGTTAAGGAACGGATTGATGCCTGACGGAAGCTCACCAGCGACTGGCGAACCACGCAAATTACACCCCGGTGCTGGGCGACGACGTGCAAATGTTTTTCCAAAAGGCCGGCAAACAGACGGCGCATCCCTGGAAGAAATCAATCGACTTATGGCACAAAGCCGTCTGGATCGTGACCATTTGATTGAAAATCTGCATTTGATCCAAGACGCATACGGTAGCCTCAGCGCACGGCACTTGGCGGCCTTAGCTGAACTGATGAAGTTAGCGCTGGCCGAAGTGTATGAGGTCGCAACCTTTTATGCCCACTTTGATGTGGTGCTGGAGGGCGAAACACCACCCCAGGAAGTCACTGTTCGGGTTTGTGACAGCCTTACCTGCGCTTGCCTCGGCGCTGAAGCCCTAAAAGAAGACTTAAAGGCAAGCGTTGACGCCAACAAAGTGCGCGTTATTTCGGCGCCATGCGTTGGCCGCTGCCATCAGGGACCAACAGCGTGGGTCGGTAAAACATTTGTTGATCAAGCGACAGCCGAACGCGTTAAAGCAAAAATCGACTCAGGGACATATTCGGTGCCTGATGTCCCTGATTATCGCAGTCTGGATGCATACCGCGCAGATGGCGGCTACAGTTTGCTGGAAGCCTGCCTTAAAGGCGAGCGAACGCCCGATGAGATCATAGCGATCCTGAAAGATAGTCGAATGCGCGGATTAGGCGGAGCAGGTTTCCCAACGGGGATGAAATGGGATTTCGTCCGGCGCGAAGCGAGTCCAAGGTTTATGGCAGTCAACGGTGATGAAGGCGAGCCTGGTACCTTCAAAGACAGGCATTACCTTGAACGTGATCCGCACCGCTTTTTAGAAGGAATGCTGATTGGCGCTTGGGTCGCTGATGCCCAATGCACCTACATATATATGCGAGATGAATATCCTGCCGTCCTTAAAATCCTAGCCGATGAAATAGTGGTACTAAGTGCAGCTGGTCTCACTAACGGAAGAGAAATACAAATTCGGCGAGGAGCTGGCGCCTACATTTGTGGTGAAGAAAGCGCTATGTTGGAAAGCATTGAGGGGAAGCGCGGCGTACCACGCCATAAGCCACCATACCCAACCCAGGTGGGCTTGTTCGGCCGCCCCACCCTGATCAACAATGTCGAAACCCTCTATTGGGTCCGAGACATAGTCGAGAAAGGTGCCGATTGGTTTACCAGCCACGGCGCAAATGGTCGTCAAGGACTTCGAACCTACTCAGTAAGCGGTCGCGTCAAAGAACCTGGCGTGAAACTGGCTCCGGCTGGAACGAGCGTTCAGGAACTCATCGATGATTATTGTGGCGGTATGGCGGAAGGCCACAGCTTCAAAGCCTATCTCCCTGGTGGCGCTTCTGGTGGAATTTTGCCAGCAAGCTTGGCACATATTCCGCTCGACTTCGATACGCTTCAAGAACACGGCTGTTTTATCGGTTCAGCGGCCGTGATGGTTTTAAGCGATCAAGACAATATGAAAGATGTAGTCAAAAACTTGATGCACTTCTTTTGGGATGAAAGCTGCGGCCAGTGTACGCCCTGCCGCAGTGGTACAGAAAAAGCTCTAAAAATCATGAGCCAAGATTATTGGAATCTTGAGCTTCTAGACGAGTTGGCAGCTGTTATGATGGACAGTTCAATATGTGGGCTGGGCCAAGCAGCACCGAACCCACTAGTGTCGGCCATCAAGCATTTTCGACATGAGCTGGCATAACCAATGCCCATTCGAAAAAACTAACGCTTCGAGTGCCTCTAAGCCTATCGATCATCAGCCACAATATAATCGCTCGACGATCGCCGTATTGGTCAAGATGACGTTCAATCGATTTGGAAAATAATCCATCGTCATCATATCGCCTGGGCGTACAAAGCGAGCACGATCAGGCCAGAGATCAAAGGGCACCCGCTCAAC
>CAXBRM010000273.1:0-2286 GCA_963978305.1 uncultured Rhodospirillales bacterium | reverse complement strand
GTCCAAAACCTCAACTTAATGTTGGGGTTTGATGAGACACTTGGGCTCTAGCACGACCGACACCAAACTGGCGCCGAATGCCACGGCGAACAATTTGCTGCGAGATGCGCTTCTGATGTTTCCCCTGACCTGGCTCGCTGCTGACTGGATCGGTGCTCCTGGCGTGCTGCTGGGCCAGCAAATGGCGGCCCTGTCGGTTGCTGCGGTTAGCTTGTGGTTGGCTTGGACGCTCACTGGGCGTCTGGCGCAGGCAAAGGTGATGCCGAAACGAATTTTATGGTTAAAATTTTGACGGATAGGCCCGTTTTTTCCATTTTTATTGGCGATTGGCATTGTTTGAAGCCAGCTGCACCGCAGGATTGCTAAAAATTTGATAAAGCAATCATTGAATGAAACCGCGTAAACGGCTACCTACAGCGCTCAAAATGACAGAACTGTGTCGCCGCGCCACCGGTTCGACAACCAACAATGGCTGGGCACACAAGTCAAACTTGTTAATTAAAGATGGGATCGACGAATGAGTTCGTCTGCAGAACAGCTTGCCGCCAATGCTTCTTGGCAAACTTTTGCTCGGTCTAAAGACCTACAGGCTCGGATTTGGTTCACGCTGGGGATGTTGTTGATCTACCGCGTTGGTACGGTTGTGCCGTTGCCAGGCATCGATATCGCGGCTTTTCAGAGTATTTTTGCCAATGCACCCGGGATCTTTGAGCAAATAAATTTGTTTGCCGGTGGTGCGCTTGAGCGCATGTCGATTTTCATGCTGTCGATTTTCCCTTATATTTCGGCGTCGATTATTATGCAGTTGATGCGGGCGGTGTTTCCAACTTTGGATCAATTGCAGAAAGAAGGCGAATCCGGGCGTCGACAAGTTCAGCAATACACCCGCTACTTAACCGTCATTCTAGCGATGGGGCAGTCGCTGGTGATTGGTATCGCTTTACAGGGTCTTCAGACCAGCTTTGGTCAGTCGATGGTCACGGAGCCTGGGGTTGTCTTTCTGATCTCAACGACGGTGACGCTGACCGCTGGTACTGTGTTCCTTATGTGGCTGGGAGAACAGATCACAGCACGGGGAATTGGTAACGGGATTTCGCTGCTGATTTTTGTCGGGATTGTTGCCAGCTTCCCGGCAACTTTTGGCTCGTTGTTCGCTGATATTCGGCAAGGTGACTTCATTGGCAGCGCGTTGCCGATTTTAGCGGTTATTGTTGGTGCAATCGCCTTGCTGGTTTTGATTGTTTTCGTTGAGCGCGCCATCCGGAAGGTGCCGATTATCTACCCGCAGCGCATGCAGGGTGGCCGCCAGACCCAAGCGGAGCAACAGTTTCTCCCGTTAAAACTCAATACAGCTGGCGTGATTCCGGCAATTTTCGCCTTTACTCTATCGACTTTGCCACTCAGCTTAGGGCAGCTTACCGATAGTTCTAGCAATCCGGTCCTGGTCTGGTTTTCAACGAATTTGGCCGGTGGGTCACCGCTATACTACTTATTCTTCGGTGGCATGGTCGCGTTTTTCTGCTTTTTTTACACCGCGATTGTTTTCAATCCCGAAGATACCGCAGAAAACCTCCGCAACAGTGGCGCAGTCGTGGCTGGTGGCATCCGCCCCGGTAAGCAGACCGCAGCCTATCTGGATTTCATTCTCAGCAGGCTGACCGTGATTGGTGCCGCTTACCTTGTGTTTGTCGTCATCGTTCCGGAAGTCGCGCGCTATCAAGGGGGAATTAACATTTTCTTAGGCGGCACAAGCTTGTTGATTGTTGTCTCGGTAACAATTGATACCGTCAACCAAGTGCAAAGCCATTTGGTGGCGCAGCAATACGAAAGTTTGATCCAGAAGAGCCTAGCGACCCAGCCAAAACGACGCGATAGTTCGCGGCGTAAAAAATCACGCCGCTGATAGGTAAAATAAGCGTAAGGACATTGATGTTGATGACTTGCGTTGTGGAGTCAAAATATCGCACTGTAACGGGACCCCAGAGCAGCACTTTGTGTTTTTGCCGGTTAGTAGACGATCGATGACCAAGAAAGGATTAGGTCGATGATCTTGATTTTGTTAGGGCCGCCTGGTGCGGGTAAAGGAACCCAAGCAAAAATTTTGGTGTCTCAGCACGGCATTGCACAGCTTTCCACAGGCGATATGCTACGAGCAGAACAGGAAAGCGGCTCTGCGCTGGGTAAAAAGTTTGGTGAAATCATGGCCCGTGGTGACTTTGTCACCGACGACTTGATGATCGAGATGATTGCCAAGCGTATTGATCAGCCCGATTGCGCCGAAGGCTT
>CAXBRM010000272.1:0-2288 GCA_963978305.1 uncultured Rhodospirillales bacterium | reverse complement strand
GCGAAATAAGTTGCAGGACTGCTGTCAGTTCAAGCAAGCCAGGGTGGCGTACAAACGGGGGGCTGGCAAACGTCACGTAGCCGTACAATATCTAACAGGAAATGGTCGCCGAAGTTTGCTCAGTGTTAGCAAATTTCACCTATAAAAAAGGCAAAATCAAATGGATTATCAGTCCAACGTTATCCCGTACGTCGTTGAACAAACCAACCGCGGAGAGCGGACTTACGATATTTACAGCCGACTTTTGATGGAAAGAATCATCTTCATCACCGGCCAAATCCACGATCAAATGGCCTCGTCTGTTTGTGCTCAACTGCTGTTTTTAGAAAGCCAAAATCCCGATAAGGATATCAGTATTTATATCAATTCGCCGGGCGGTTCCGTGACGGCTGGCCTGGCAATGTATGACACCATGCAATACATCCGCAGCCCGATCAGTACCCTTTGTATCGGTCTCGCAGCGTCTGCGGGATCGCTGCTCTTGATGGCTGGGGAAAAGGGAAAACGCATTTCATTGCCAAATTCAAAAATTATGATCCACCAGCCTAGTGGTGGTTTTCAGGGACAAGCTGAGGATATCCAAATCTATGCCAATGATATCATCGCGACGCGCCAGCGATTAAATGAGTTGTATGCTTTACACTGCGGTCGGACAATGAAAGAAATTGATGATGGCATGGATCGAGATAATTACATGAAGCCTGAAGAAGCTTTAGCGTTTGGGTTAATTGACAAAATTGAGACTAAGCGTGGTGATGACCAAGGCACAAAAAACTAAATCGCTTGGCCTCGCCACTTGAGGGCAGCCGCCCGCGGTCATTGAAGCCAAAGTGATGTGTTTGTTGTTCTTGTCTTTCTGGGCGTGAATATGCCATAGGGATTAAAACAGAATAGGGCCGTTTATGACTGATCAAGACGCCAACACACCGCTGTATTGTTCGTTCTGTGGTAAGAGCCAACATGAAGTTCGCAAACTTATCGCTGGACCAACCGTCTTTATCTGCGATGAATGTGTTGAGTTGTGCACTGATATCGTGCGTGAAGATGCTGGCGGTGAGAGCCTGTCGAGTAGCGACGGCGTGCCGACACCGGCTGAAATAAATAAAATTCTTGATGATTATGTCATTGGTCAGGGCCGAGCAAAGCGTAATTTAAGTGTTGCGGTACACAATCATTATAAGCGGCTAAACCACGCCAAGCGAGGCGGCAATGACATTGAGCTTGCCAAGTCAAACATTCTTATCCTGGGTCCAACGGGAACGGGTAAAACGTTGCTGGCCCAAACGTTGGCGCGCATTATTGATGTTCCGTTTACGATGGCAGACGCCACGACATTGACCGAGGCGGGCTATGTCGGTGAGGATGTCGAGAATATCATTCTGAAGCTGCTGCAGGCCGCCGACTACAATGTCGAGCGCGCGCAGCGCGGCATCGTCTATATCGACGAGGTCGACAAGATTTCGCGCAAGGCCGACAACCCGTCCATCACCCGTGATGTTTCGGGCGAGGGCGTGCAGCAGGCGCTTCTTAAGATCATGGAAGGCACGGTTGCCTCGGTCCCGCCGCAGGGCGGCCGCAAGCATCCGCAGCAGGAATTCCTGCAGGTGGACACCACCAACATCCTGTTCATCTGTGGCGGTGCCTTCGCCGGGCTGGACAAGCTGATCGCCGGTCGCGAAACCGGTGCCGGCATCGGCTTTGGCGCCGATGTGCGCGCGCCCGATGACCGAAAGACTGGCGAGCTTCTCTCGACCCTCGAGCCGGAAGACCTGATCAAATTCGGTCTTATCCCGGAATTCGTCGGCCGTCTGCCGGTGGTGGCGACGCTGGAAGATCTGGATGAAGACGCGCTGATTCGCATCCTGACCGAGCCGAAGAACGCGCTGATCAAACAGTATCAAAAGCTTTTCGAGATGGACGAGGTATCGCTGGAATTCCGCGAGGACGCACTTCGCGCCATCGCCCAGAAGGCCATCGCCCGCAAGACTGGCGCCCGCGGCCTTCGCTCGATCATGGAAAACATCCTGATGGAGCCGATGTTCGAAATTCCGACAGCTGGCGATATCGAGGAAGTCGTGATCAACGCCGATGTCGTGGATGATGGCGCCGCACCGCTGGTCGTGCATGCGAAGAAGCCGACGAGCGCCGAAAAGAGCGCCTGATCCAGCTCCTGGATTCACCAGATATCGAATAAACCGCTACTCAGCGCCCTTCACAGGCCTGCGTGACGATTCATCGCGTCTTTCCGTCGAAAGTGGTCTCGGTGAAGTGTTTATTGGTATATTCTT
>CAXBRM010000271.1:0-2301 GCA_963978305.1 uncultured Rhodospirillales bacterium | reverse complement strand
CTGGCAAGCTTGCAGGCGGGCAGGGCGATCGATCTGGGTGGGACGACGATTGGCCATTGTCTTGGTCATGCTCTTGGCAGCGTCTGTCAAATTCCACACGGCAAAGCTGTCTCTCTGGCGACCCAGGTGACGCTTGAAACCTGTGTGCGACAGACACCACACGCTTTTGCTGCTATTGAGCGCGCGGCAGAACGGGGTTCAATGCTTGACTGCTGGCAGGGTTTGATCGACCGGATCGGTGAAGATGATTTTTCATTTGAAGGCACCGCAACGGTTGATGAACTTTTACAAAGCGCGCTTAGCGTTGAAAACCAGCCGATGCACGCGGCAAACGTTTACTGCTTTGACGACCAGGCGCTCGGCGCTGTAATCCAAGCATTGCTCGATCAGTATCAGGTCCGTGTCGTCGACTGAAAACGCTTTCTCACCACGTCGTTACCGTCTCTTTTGTCGCGAATGCCAGCGTCAAGGCTTGAGAGGGGTTCTGTATCCTGTTCAGGGTTGATTGAACCGTTTGGGTGGACGACAGGTTCTTTGGCTTTGATGGCAAATTTCTTCGCGACTTCGCCATAGCTAGCAAATTGGTTACCTTCATTCCAAGCAGTGATTTTATCTTTATTTTGGTAAACAAATTTCGGTAATTGATACCAAGCGAGCCGTGGTACAAGGTGGTGTGCGGCATGTAAATTATTGTTTAAAAACAGTAAACTGAAGAAACCTGTGAACCAGCTGGTTGGGGGTAGAACAGGGTCGAAGACCATCGCTGTTCGACGCCCAACGCCAGTTGCAGCTTCGTGTTCGAGAAAACTGCGGAGGCTCAGCCAGAATGCGGCGCCGAACTGAAAGCCGACCAGGTATTGCCAAGTCGGCAATTCAAAAATGACCAAGGCAATGGCAGTAGGGGGCAAACTAAAGGCGCAGTGGTTCAGCATGATTCGCCACATTCTAAGATTCCCCTGCAGCATGAGTCCAGCGCAGCTAACAATATTGCTGATCATCATGATTGTTGCACCAATTGTCATCCGACCCAACAACGTATTGGAGCGTCTCATGAGCCAGCGACGCCAACCACCGAAGCGGTCCCAAGCAGCCTGCCACACATAGAAACTTTCAGGGTCGCGGTCTGGGTGCGTCAGGTCGTCGTTGATGTGGTGTGTTAAATGACTCACCCTGTAGTCTTCAAAGGGTAGCCACAGCGCCATGCTTGGGCTAGCGAGCAGGCGATTAAGCCGTTCAGATTGCGTTGGATGGCCGTGGATTGCTTCGTGCTGAAAACTTGAATGCCAAGTAGCTGTTAAACTGGCAAGTAAAACAAAGACTAATGGGTGAATTGCATCATGGTACGCAACCAGCAAAAAATAAAAGGTCCAGCACAACAGCCAAATCAGCATTGTTGGCCATTCAATGCCGAACAAAACAGCGACTGAATTTTGGGTTCGTGGTAGCCTGGACACAAAGCCTCCGATTAGTCATCTTGATTGTCGATAGGGTTCTGGGGGTTATCCCTAATTGATAACCAGCCCAGCATCGCTATTATCGCATGGAATATGCCATTCACAATAAATTTATTTTGGAAGTCTTAAATGGCATTGGGATCAATTTCCTTGAGTTGGTATGCGTATCCACACAACAAGGCTTTGTGGCATGGCTTAGCCTGCGATCTCGCTCAGTCGCTGCGTTCGCTTGGTGTGGACGTCTGCCAACAACCGAATTTTTCGGATGCTCAAGCACTGGTTGCCAGCGGTGCTTTTGCGCTTGCGTATTGTTGTGGCGTTGACGCGTATCGATCTCGTAATATTGTCGAGCCCGTTGCGGCGCCAATCTATTGGCATGGTGCCCGAGACGGTTTTTACAGGAGCGTCGTTTTAGTCAATGGATCGTCGCGCTGGCGGACGGGATCTCTTGACCAGCTTTATCAAGATATTGTGTCTGGCGACGCTCGTGTTGCTGTTAATCAACGCTATAGTTGGTCGGGCAGCTTGGTTGCGCTCCAAGAATTGGGGAGCACCGTTTTGCAAAACTGGCGGCGCTGGCCAACAACGGGGGCGCACCTCAACAGTTTGCGATGGCTCATAGAAGGCAAGGCAGACGCTGTTTTTTTGGACGAAACCAGTTGGGCAATGCTCATCAGCGCGAAACTGCCGGGATTGAGGCAACTCCGGGTGATCGGCAAAACAGATTCTATGCCACGCTGCCCAATTGTTGTGCCAAAAGGAAACCTATCACTAAGACGCGGGGTGGAAACAGTGTTCAGCACCACAAGGGCTCCTGCTCTGGGTCTAACAGGTTTTTATCTTGCCG
>CAXBRM010000270.1:0-2310 GCA_963978305.1 uncultured Rhodospirillales bacterium | reverse complement strand
GATACGATAACCGGGCGTCGGTCGAGAAAGACGGGCGAATTTTCCCTAGTCACGTCAAACGATAAAGCTCTTGTCCACAACGTTCAGACGCGGGTTCTTCCAGCCAAGAATTAACAAAGCGACTGCACTTCCTTCGATGCTCGGACGTGGTGCTCATGATGGTATCTGTACTGATTTTCAGACACCCTGTTCAAGTCGTATAGGTAGTTGACCATCATGCCAAATGAAGATGACTGGGCCTCTTGAGAAGAATTGGCGTTTTCACGCAACCTGAACACCTCGGCACCATTACTCAAATGAAACCGGGCAACCGGGTCGAGCGGTTGCCCGCGCCGATTCTTTTCTTGGATCAAGTAACGTGCGGTCAGAGACATCAGATTCGCGTCTGCCGCCTTCTCTTCTGCCTCGGTGACACTTTCAGCCCATTTTGCCAATCCTGGAATTGGTGAGAGGGTCACATAATTCTTGATTTTGGGAAATTCCACGCTCAAATTTTGAACGACTTGCTTTATCAATGAGTTACCGAAGGATACATTGGCAAGACCGGGCTGGCAATTCGATATCGAATAGAAAGTCGCGGTGTCTATTTGATCGACGTCAAGCGCGGCGTGCGAAAGCGATAGAATCTCATCGATGTTGCCAGGGATGCCTTTTGTCAGCGCGACTTCCACAAAAATCAAAGGTTCGTCTGGCATAGAGGGATGAAAGAAAGCAAAGC
Source organism: uncultured Rhodospirillales bacterium (assembly GCA_963978305.1). Classification (GTDB taxonomy): domain Bacteria; phylum Pseudomonadota; class Alphaproteobacteria; order UBA7985; family UBA7985; genus CAXBRM01. Next base: position 1,592 of record CAXBRM010000270.1, on the reverse strand, counting down.
ATCGTCGGTCATATGGCTGCAAACGCTGGCGTAGGTCTTCCCAGTTATCGATCTTGTGGACAGCCTCATACGCGATGATCTTTTCAAGCAACGTGGCTGGGCTTGCCCAGCTGATGTTTTTCAGGACGAGAAAACCCCGATTGAACCAACTGCGAAGCAAAAATTGGAAATCTTGATCCGTCCTGAGCAGTTCAGGATGATTTTTCAAAAAGCGCAATAATTCAGCACGCATTCGCACAAGTTTCTCGGTGCCATCCGGAATTTGGTTTAACCTTTGAAACAAGGCAAAGCGTTTTGAGACCGTGTGTTTGCGCAGTAATTGGTAGTTTTCGGGTGTCTTTTCGACTGAATATAAGGCTGCCGCATCGGCAGCGCGCTCGGCGTTGATATCAAGCTGTTCGTTAAGATGGTAAAAGAACGCAACACGATCCGCCTCATCAAGCGCGCTATAGCGCTGAAAGATAGAGCTAGCGAGTGGCAAGATACCTACTTCTGATGGTGCCGAAATGAGGGCATCGCACAACGCGACGATTTCAACCTCATTTTGCTTTGATTGGAAAGGGATACGAACCCTCGGTAGGTTTGCGATCAAATCCGAAATGAAGCTTTTAGAGATTTGCTTACTCATTTGTTGAATCATTGTTTTCGTACCTACTTGATGTTGACCTTACGCTCACCAAAATCCACGTCTCGCTGAACGCAAAAGATGAAAACCCTTTGGCTTGGCCTTTTTCTTGAGCAGAGGGGAAAAAACGTCAGTTTTCGCGCTTGGGCTCAGCATATGATCAGGGGCTGCCGACCGACGCGCGGCATCGAGATTACGGTCCGATGCGCAGCATGATTTGGCGTCAGGCAAGTTATCAATCCACTCGAGCATCTCGATTTTTTCCCTCTGTCCTCACGCATTAAAATATGGATTTTTTTGGTTAAAGCAATCAAATAATGGATTTTTATTGACTGCACTTGAAATATCGGTATTTCTGACCTCAAGCGTGGAGAGGTAAATTTTTCGATGTTAGCGTTTTGCTCAGCTTGCTCTGCTATTAAAGCGCCGCAGGCTGATTGGTTTAAAAAATTAAAGATATTTTCCCCAGTACCCAGCCCATCGCGCTCATTGTGTTCTTGGTGCTGATTGCCGTTTAACAATGCCCAAAGCCACTCAACCATCAAACTCATCAGATAGGAGTCAAAGATGAAAGATGTTTCGATCGATACAATCACCAAAGCCTTCATCGATTATTGCTCGCCCGATACCGACAAACGTCTGATGTTTGTCTTGCAAAAATTCGTCGAGCATTTGCATGCTTTTTCCATCGAAACACAGCTGACCCACGATGAATGGCGGCGCGCCATCCAATTTATGTTTGAGGGGGGCAAAATATCCGACAATGAACGCAACGAATTCGTGCTGATGTCTGATGTGACTGGATTGTCATCACTCGTTGATATGCTTGGTTCGCAACACGAGGGCACCTCCTCTTCTGTCCTGGGCCCTTTTCATGTTTTGGGTGCGCCCAAACTACCAGTAGGCGGCGATTTAAAGAGAGACAACGAAGGTGCAACGGTGGTAATCGAGGGAAAGGTAAAAACAT
>CAXBRM010000269.1:0-2340 GCA_963978305.1 uncultured Rhodospirillales bacterium | reverse complement strand
AAGATTTCCTGGTGCTAGCCTATTTGCCAACATTGGCAAAAAAACGAAAGGGATTAAAACGTGTGCAGCCCTAAGCAAACCATCGGCGCGCCGTCATTGCTCAAAGAAATTGACAAGATGCGAGCGGCTGGTGACCAACGATTAGAAAATAATGCCGTCGGCCTTGTAAGTTCGGTTCGGTCAGCCAAGGCCAATGCCAGAGCCGATCAGCGGCGTATGCTGGTAAAGGCAGGCAAGCGTTTTGACCGGCGTCGGACACTGGGCTTGGAACTTCCGAATAGTGCGACCGATGGCAACGTGACAGGTTCGGCGTTGTGGCATCGGCTCAGGGGCGGGCGCTAATGGTGATTGAGCAGCGAGATTTGGACAAACTGCTCTACCGATTTGACCGCTTGAAGTCAGAACGCAATTTGTTTGAGAACCATTGGCGAGAGTTGGCGCGATATTGTCATCCAACCAACTATTTTTATGGTCAAGAGGCTGGTCGCCAATCAACGCGTCGTCAGCTTTACGACAGCACGGCGGCACTCAGCGCGGAAGCTTTGGCCAGTGCATTATTTGCGCTTTTGACGAATCCTTCGATGGATTGGTTCGAGTTTGAGGTCGACCCCAGTTGGCCCGATGGTGAAAGGTTGGGAGATGCCATCAAGGCGGTTTTGGAAGATCGCTCGAACGGTCTATACGGTGTGTTGCCAGATTTGTATCGAGATCTGGTTACGTTTGGCACCGCGATTCTTTGCGTAGAGGCGGGCCGTGACCAACCGGGCAGCGTACGGTTCAGTTTACGTCGCTTGGATGAAATGCTTTTTGCTTGCAACGAAGCAGGGCAGATCACCACCGCATTCCGAGAGTTTGAGTTAACGGCCGAGCAATGTGTTGAGCGATTTGGTGAGAACGCCCCAAAGATCGCGCAAAAGAACGCCTTGAGCGGCGACGTTGATCGTCGTGTTCGTCTGGTCCATGTCGTTGTGCCAAATCCAGGCGTTGTAACAGGGGCGCTTGGTCAAAAGGGTATGGCTTATCAAAGCCTTATTTTGGACTTGGCGGGGCGGCAAATTATTCATGTCGGCGGCTATCACGAATTCCCCTATTTGGTGACCCGCTGGTCTATGGCAGTCGGCACAAGCCAAGTCTACGGGCAAAGCCCAGCAAGCCTTGCCCTGGCCGACATTCGTGCCCTCAACGCGATGGTTCGGACAAACCTAATCGCTGCCCAAAAAGCTGTCGATCCCCCGTTGATGACCGTTGACGACAATGGCCTGCGCGGCGTCAAAACTCATCCTGGTGCGATCGTTCACGGAGGTTTGGATATTGATGGGAAGCGCAAGGTAGAACCGTTACCGATGGGCAGTGTTGGTGCTGTCAATTTGGGCTTGGCCCTGGAAGAACAACGTCGTGACAGTATCCGAACGGCCTTTCATATTGGTTTGTTGCAGGAGGCCCATCTGCAGCCGGTTCAAACAGCAACCGAGTTTTTGGGTCGGCAAGAAGAGCGATTAAGGCTATTGGCACCGAATTTAGGTCGACTTGAAGCAGAATTATTAAATCCACTGGTCAAACGCGTTGCGGCTATTTTGCAACGCGCAAGGGTGGTGCCGCCCATGCCGCTTGATGCCCGGGTTCGATTTTTATCGCCGTTGGCCCAAGCACAACGTGCTGCCGAAGCGCATCGGTTAGCACGAAGCATTAAGGCTTTACAGCCGTTTATTGACACTGTTCCAGGTGTCATGGAGCATCTTGACACCGCTACGCTAACAAAGGACCTGCTTGATTTCGCTGGCCTGCCGCGCTTGGAGGGAGGGTCGAGATAATGCAAAAACGCGCCAACAAGTGGTTGGCCAATAGTTGGCCTGAAGCGAGACGAGAAGCCATAGAGAAGGCATATGCTCGCCTTGGTAAAGATCCTGACTTCAGACTCCTGGTCGAAGATTTGGCGCGCTATGCCGGTCTTCGAAATACGAGTTTTATGGTGGGCCGACCCGATCAAATGGCCTTTAACGAGGGGCAAAGGGACTTTGTCTTTCATATCATCGAGATGGCAGGAATGGATTTGGTGATACAGCCCAAACCGTTTGTGGCACCCAGCCAGCCTGAAACCAGAAAGGAGTGAAAGTGTGCTAAGATTTCGCACGAAAACGCAACCCGACAGTGATCTTCCAGACAATGATTGTCGACAAGAGGTTCCAGTAAAACCCCCACAAGCCCAACTCGCCTGTGATTGGTGGACGCCTGACATGGATCAATCCTTTGAGATTGCAGCATCGGCGGCTGCCCTTGAGGATCACCAACTCGAGGTGCTGAAGAAGACCTTTATCGAAAGTATTTGTCATGCTGAGGCGG
>CAXBRM010000268.1:0-2345 GCA_963978305.1 uncultured Rhodospirillales bacterium | reverse complement strand
GGAAAGTCGACACCATCATCTGTGACATAAGTCCGACGCAAATACGCCGACCCTTTGTTGACACGTTTAATCTGGAAGCCCTGTGCAATTAATGTCCCTTGATCGAGGGTCACAGAATGAAACAGGCCAGCGATCTGGCCGCCTGAAGTTGTGTGATCTGTATCTTCAAAAAAATATTGCCGTTCAAGAGATGAAAAAGAAACATGGCCATCGTGGAGGCTACATGTCCAAAGCTCTCCAGCGCGATTTTGAAAGTCTTCAAGGGTTACACTGCGCGCACCCTCTGGCCAGCTCAAACCCCAAGCATGACCAAAAGTCAGAAACACTGCACAAATCGACATTGCGGTTTGTGATACGTGTTTTATCACTTTCAAAGCTCCCCGTCTTTCGCTCGTGGCACTTTCCGCCGACAATCTGCATTACTCATCTGCAAATGTGGCAAGGAGAAGATGACTTGCGAACGCCGCGTGCGACACACATACTTTCAACCGGCCATAGGCGATTTCGAGCTGGGAATCAAATGAAGTTCTGTCCCCTGCCAAGGATGAGCGTCAGCGACGGCTTCATCTAATTCGACACCGAGACCCGGTTCAGTCGGCGGCAGCAAAAAACCATCCTCCCAGACCAGTGATTTCGATAGAATTTTTTGTGTAAACCCATCCCAGCGTTCAATGCTTTCGACAATCAGCGCGTTGGGCGATGAAAACGCAACCGCGGCATTGGCAGCGCCTTCAATCGGGCCGCAATAAAGGTGTGGCGCGATTTGGGCATAATGGGTTTCTGCCATTGAAGCGATTTTTTTCGCCTCCCATATGCCGCCAACCCGTCCGATTGCCATTTGCAAAATGCTCGCTGCACCCGTCTGTAAAACCCGCGCGAATTCATACTTAGTGGTCAAACGCTCACCTGTCGCAATCGGAATTGTCGTTTTTCGTGCCACCTCAGCCATGCTCTCAGGCATATCAGGTGGTGTTGGTTCCTCGAACCACAACGGGTCATAGGCTTCTATGCGTCGAGCCAAGCGCACAGCACCACTTGCCGTGAACTGGCCATGCGTTCCAAACAACAAATCGGCCTGGTCACCGACAGCTTCTCGAATGCGACGGCAAAATGCCTCAGCACGGTCAAGTTCTTCAACGCTTGGCTGGCGAGGATCGTAAGCGCTATACAGGTCCATCGGATCAAACTTCAAAGCGGTAAACCCCTGAGCAACATAGTTCAATGCTCGCTGCGCAGACGCATCGGGATCAAAGTAAAAATCCTTTGAAGCATCATCGTGAGCGCCACCCTTTTCGGGATTTGGGTATAGGTAGCTGTAGGTGCGCATCCGGGGGTGACATAGACCGCCTAACAACTCAAACACAGGTTTTTCAGCAGCTTTGCCTTGAATGTCCCACAGCGCAGTCTCCAGCCCACTCAAAACGCCCATGACACTCGTATCGGGGCGCATTGTAAATCCGGCAGAATATACCTGGCGCCACAAATCTTCGACCCGACACGGATCCATGCCTTCGACATGGCGCGAGAAAATATCTTCAATCATCGCAACAATAACGTTTGGCGAGAATGTCGCGCTATAGACTTCACCCACCCCGCTAATGCCATTGCTGGTGGTTAGTTTGACAAAAATAAAATATCGGCCACCGTATTGCGGTGGCGGATTGCCGACAATCCAAGTTTTAAGGTCAATCACTTTCATTGATCAGGATCCTCTAAACAATCTCAGCGGCGATTTTGTGAGCCAATGCAATGGTCGTGGCATTCGTGTTGACACTGATTTGGCTTCTGAAAATACTCGCGTCAATTATCCGCAGTTTGGCGACACCAAACACTCTACCCTGAGAATCAACCACAGCATCTGATTGATCAAGCCCCATTCGGCAAGTACCAACCGGATGATATACTGTCCCGGACCGAGCCCGAATATCAGCCTCTAGCTCTTCGTCTGACTGTACCGAGGGGCCAGGCGCGATTTCTGAGCCAATCACAGAACGCATTGCTGGCTGGGCAGCAAGCTTGCGCAGAAACTTCACGCCGTCCATAAATTCGCTCATATCCTCGGGATGACTGAAGCTATTGGGTTGAATTTGCGGTTTACCCTGGGCGTTAACGGAAATGTTGCCACGGCTTTTTGGTCGACAACTGCTGAGACCTAGAGAAAACCCACTGAAAGGATCTGGCTCTAACAGCGGTCGTTCCCCCGTTTGTTGTTTTTGAAATCCGTTCGTTGTCGTCAAAGATTGTAGATAAAGCTGAATGTTTGGTTGCAGGCCGCTCGACCGAGTACAAACAAATCCCCACGCTGGGTTGATTCCTAAACCAATTGGTCCACGTCGAGACCACGC
>CAXBRM010000267.1:0-2368 GCA_963978305.1 uncultured Rhodospirillales bacterium | reverse complement strand
CCCAGGACCACCTGAACGAGACAAATCAACTCAAAGGGACGTTGCCACTCCAAAAAACCCATGCCCGATAGAACTGCCGTTAGCAACATTGGGCCCAAGAGCATGGACATGGGCAGCCGCGCCACCCGCCCAATCAGAGAGCCAAACAAAGCGATGAGCGCAAATTGCGGCCAGATCCACCAATCAACTTGCCAACTTCTAACCTGGCCCTGCGGAACCACTTGCGTGTCGAAATCACTCGCCACGAACCACACGAGTAGCGGGACAAACAGAAAAACTGTTGAAACGCGAACCAAATGGAAAAAAGCGACAAAATAGTCTTTGTCTGTATAGCGGGTAGCCATGGCAACAATTTCGCTCAAACCCGCTGGCTGTGCAGACAGCCAAGCGACAACATCATCGTAGCCGCGGGAGCGTAAAAAAAAATAACTCAGCCAAGTGACCAGCAGCGAGGCAATGGCTAACGCCAACAAGCTGGGCCACCAACTCAGCATGCCTTGGATGGCATCAGGGGTGGCATAGGACCCCAAGACAACAGCGACGATTGAAACAACGCCAAAGCGCAATGGCCATGGGATCGAAAAGTAAGGCCGCGTGCGCCGGATTGACGCGCCAACGCACCAACACACCAGCATTGACCCAAGCATAAAGGGTGCCGGAGCGCCCAAAAAATAAAATGCTAGCCCGCCAACACCGCCGAGCGTCAACGTAAAACAAATATTCAGCGACGCAGCAGGCAGCACAAAAGTATCCAAGAGTTTGACGTTGAAATCATCTCACCACAAACTGACGGTTGATCAACCAACGTCCATTAAGCAAGATCTATGATTACCTTCTTATCGCCAAGCAATAACCAATAAAGTCCTGCCTGACCAGCGCATGGCCAACTCCGTGTCGGACTTACCAACTTTGCATGGCGCTGAGCGTGGTCGGCAACCAAGTCACCAAAGAAGGTAAAACCACCAGAACAGACAATCCAATCAGTTGGATAACAACGTAAGGCACCACGCCACGATAGATGTCGCCCGTCTTGATTTCCGGTGGAGCGACACCTCTCAAGTAGAACAGCGCAAATCCAAACGGCGGGGTGAGAAAACTGGTTTGCAGGTTCATCGCCATCACCACACCCAGCCAGACCGGTGAAATAGGCTCTCCCGAAAGCGTGCCCAGCAACAGAATTGGCGCGACAATTGGCACGACAATAAAGCTGATTTCAATGAAATCGAGAAAGAAGCCCAAAATAAACATCACGATCATCACCACAAGCAGCTGAACTATGAAACCACCCTGCAAACTCAACAGGAAGTCTTTGACCAGCCCATCACCGCCAAGGCCAACAAACACCGTAGTGAGTGCCCGCGCGCCAACCAGGATGATAAAGACCATCGCTGTGATTTTCAGCGTACCGGTTAGCACGTCGACAAGGATGGCGTTTTTGCTTTTTGATTCATTGACACCGGCAGACCTGGCAAAAAATAGAAAGCTTATGCTGATAAGGGTTGCAGTAGCTGCTGCCAGTAGCAGGATCGTCACGACCCCAAACATCATATGGTCAACGGAGGAAGAAAGCTTTTTGACAACAATCGTGTAAAGACCCGTGGCGTTGCCCACAGTGTTGATAACGACGGCAAGCACAAGAGATGACAATCCAGCAAATGTCAGGGTTCGACGGAGTCCAGCTGGCAACAATTTCACCGTAGCAATCAGCATTGCGACAAGTGCACCCAAGCCAGCGGCTTCCGTTGGCGTCGCAATACCAAACAAAATTGAGCCAAGCACTGCAGCGATCAAGAACAAAGGTGGCAACAGCGCTATCAGGACGTCACGTGCCAACGTTGGATCTGTCTGATCAACCGCTCGCAAAGCTGGCGCGGCTTTTGGACGTAACAACGCAACGATTATCACAAAGATGATATACATAGCCACCAAAACCAGGCCAGGTAACAATGCACCCATAAATAAGTCACCGGTATTGAAAAACTGAAGTGATGAGGCATCACAAGGGGCACCGGCCCAGGTTCCCAGACGTTGACACGGATAATCCGGATCTCGAGACGCTTTATCATAAGCCGACTGCAGCTGGTCGCTGAGGATAATTAACACAATACTTGGTGGGATTAATTGTCCCAAAGTTCCGCTGGCTGCAATTGTTCCCGTTGCCAACGCTTTTTCGTATCCCGCCTTGAGCATGCTCGGCAAACTAAGCAGACCCATGGTAACAACAGTCGCACCAACAATGCCCGTTGACGCCGCCAACAACGCACCAACAACGCAAACCGACACCGCAAGACCACCAGGCATAAACGCAAAAACGCGGCCCATGGTGCCAAGCAATTCTTCAGCGATTTTTGACCTCTCCAAAACCAAA
>CAXBRM010000266.1:0-2482 GCA_963978305.1 uncultured Rhodospirillales bacterium | reverse complement strand
CTGCCACCTCGCGCAGCATTTGGAGCACCTAGGATAATCAAGTCCTCATGATTTCGTGCAGCTTCCACAGCTTCCATCACCATTGGAAACTCCGCTACTGACGCACCTAGATTACGAAAATATGCCCTTGTGTCTGACCTGGTGTCGTCGTGACTGAGCATTGGTGCTCCGACAGCAGATGCCATGCTTGCAACTTCGGAAATTTTATTAGGCACCTCACTCCTACGGTCCCAAACCTTTCCTAACATGGTGATATAGTCTTCTTGACTTAGGCCAGCGCGTTGAGCCTTAGACAAGATCCGCTGCTTCATTCGGTCGTCGTCGAGGGAAGCGATTGAAAATTCAGGCGAAAGTTCGAATTCTCTTTCCTGAACAGGAACATCATAAGCGCGCATTGTCATTGATGTATGATCGTTGAACCCAACAGAGGGTAGCAATGGTCCCTTAAGCGCCAACTCGATGACATCCAGAGCTTCAAAAGCGAAAGTTTCCCACCGTAATTGAACTCGATTTTCAACGGTTAATCGTAGCGCAAGATCCCGTATTGACTGTATTAGCTCTCGTCCACGCGCCACATTGCGCAACCCGGGCTCCCAACCGAGTGTAATCGCATGATAGGCTGTAGCGATTCCGTTTGCCGCCAATTGTCGGTCCGTATCAATTAGCGCGACCTCTATCGGAAAATAGACCCCTGGACGTGGCATAAGTTGACGCTCGAATGCATCGCCATGAACATCGATTATTGCTGGCGCAACGATTTTACCGTGTGCACTTATTTCCAAGCCTTGCACCGGCCCACCAATTTCAACAATTACTCCGTCGGCCACTGTAACGGTTGTGTTCACAATTTCTCCGGGGAGATATACTTCCGCCCCAACAAAAGTCTGCGTCATGCTTGACGCTCTAAAATTAGATGCCAATGCCACGAACCCGGCTTTTCATGCTCTCTATCCTCCATCCAGAGCACTTCAAAACCCTGAAATAGGCAAAGCATTTCGGTGGCTCCACAGTAGTAGTGGGGATGGGTTTTGTCAGAACTTTTTTCATCGAAAACCCATGTGTTACGCGAAATTTCACGAGGTCCATTAAGGTTTTTTTGATCTATCCTTAGTCTACGTTTGGACAACATTGTGAGCAAAAACGTTCCTCCTCGTTTAAGCACACGGCGTACCTCACTTATCGTATTTAAAACTACTGTCTCGTCACCATGATAAATTACGTTCCAACTCAGTACATGGTCAAAACAAGCGTCAGCAAATGGCAATCGATCCATGCGACCTAACTTAGTTTCAATATTTGGGTCAGCATTATTTATTTCAGACAGGCCTCCAGGTGCTGCATCGAGAGCCGTTACGTCAAATCCTGCAGAACTTAATGCTAAAGCATGTCGACCAACCCCAGAACCCAGATCAAGTATGGCTGAGCCTGCCTTCAAACTTTTAGCCCAACGTTTTACGTCCGGTTCAGGCGTGAGCCATTTTGAACCTTCCTCAATATTGTCCCAAATTTTATTCCAATGTTGATCTGCGGTATCTGTCTTTAACTCAGTATTATCATTCATTTTTCATCACCAATTTGCGTAAGTAGGAGCTCAACTGCTCGACCACCAGGACAAGTGCAAAGATCATCCCGATGATCACCATGGCCCGGTCATATGCCATCCAGTTCATCAAACTTTGTAGTTCAAGACCGATTCCCCCAGCCCCGACGAGACCAAGAACGACCGAGGATCGGATCGCCTTTTCAAAGGCAAACAGCGAAGTTGTTATCAGACCCGGTGTCGCCGCCGGCACAACAGCCGCAAAGACGATGTCGAATCGGCGCGCACCACTTGCCGACAGCGCTTCTGCGGAACTGCGATCGACATCTTCCATCTCCTCGGCAAAAAAGCGCCCACAGAAACCAATAGTATCCACCATGATAGTCAGCGTTCCCGCGAAGGCTCCAAGCCCGACGACCATCACAAAGATGATGGCCCACACCAGATCAGGAACTGTGCGAAACAGCGAGATCAGCATTTTGACTGACCATTGCAGCAAATTTGACCGGCGCGACTCGAACATCAGTCCGCGTGACGCAAACAGCGCCAGAATGAAGCCGATGACGAGGCCTAGAAGTGTTCCCGCAAAAGCCATCTGAAAGGTTTCAATCAGGGCCAGCCAGTACCGATGAAATTGTTCAAAAGTCAGCCGATGCTCATCGATTGGCGGAAACGCCTCGCGAAGGAAACGCAGCAGATATTCCGATGACCCAAGAAGCTGTGTGATCGAGAACCCAGACCCATCAAAACACCAGGCTGATACAAGAACAAACAGGATTACCGCCAAGAATCCGGCAATTGGCCTGTTTCCAAAACGTCGGGGCGCGGCGGCTCTATGCATATTCTGCTTTCAGTGCTTGCAGGTCGACACAGCCGGTACGACAGTCAAGGCTGATCCTGCCTGACTTCATCGCCATCATCCGGTCTGCAAAGTCCACCGCG
>CAXBRM010000265.1:0-2487 GCA_963978305.1 uncultured Rhodospirillales bacterium | reverse complement strand
AGCCGATGGCGTTACAGTGACGTTCATGACACCAAAGGTCATGCCCAACCCTGTCGCCAGCGACAGCGCAAATACGGGCCAGGGTAAGCCAAGGAACATTGTCTGACCCTCCCTCCAACACGACAGGGCGCTAACTCGACAGCGCCTCGTATTGGGCGATTGTGTTGACGTTAGCGAAGGGGTCAAGCACACCACCAGCGCTATTGCGGATGGGCTCCCATGTGACGTCACTGAAGCCAAATTGTTCAGCCACGCGATCAATTTTTCTTTCGCCTTTGGATAAGGCATCTTGAATTTTTGAGTAGGCCGTCATCGGCCAACGGCTAAAAACGGGGTGACGCTGACCATTACTGTTTGCAAAGGCCACAGCAGTACGCGCGTTTTGCAGTCGGCTAACAAAGTCGCTTGGGATAAAGGGACCATCAACGGGCACGGTGAATAATTCTGCATCTTCCAAGCCTGTTTGAACCAAATGGCTGAGCGCGGCATGCACCCCTGCCAACGGTCCTTGGAAACCTTTAAACTGGTCACAGATCAGTTGTATCTTGGGATCTAGATTTTCGGGTCGTGTAGGACGATTGAGCAGCAGGACATCAACTTGTGGCCCAAGTTTTCGCAGTGCGCGATCCACCAGGCGTTCGCCTTGGTAGAGCATAAGGGCTTTGTCACGGCCCATGCGCCGGCTTTGACCGCCAGCGAGAACGACACCGACACGCATTATTGCCCCAGTCCTTTTAAGTCTTTTGTGTCAAATTCCAAACGGTCTAAACCACTTACGGCGGTAAATCTTTGGCCTTTTGCGCGGGCTATCAAGGTAAGACCGAATTGCTGGGCGAGCGCAACTCCCCAGTGGGTTAAGCCAGATCGAGACACCAAAATCGGGACACCCATGGCAACCGTTTTGATGACCATTTCACTTGTTAGGCGCCCGGTTGTGAAAAATATTTTGTCGGCACCAGAGAGGTTATTCAGGTGCATATAACCCGCAATTTTATCGACAGCATTGTGCCGTCCAACATCTTCAACGTAGAGCAGTGGCTCGCTGCCCAAGCACAAGGCGCATCCATGTATGGCACCAGCCTCTAGATAGAGGCTGGGGATGCCAGCGATGGTTCGCAGCAAGACGGCAAGCTCGCTCGTTTTAAGGATTGGTCCTTGGGGCAAAGCTTTGCCCTCAAGGCTTGCCATCATATCGCCAAATACTGTTCCCTGTGCACAACCGCTGGTCAGCGTCCGCTTTTTGAGTTTGTTTTGAAAATCAACAGGCTTGGCCGTGCGTACGACGACGACATCAATGTCTTCTTCAAATTCAATCTCAACGATTTGATCTTTTGGTTGCAAAATCCCTTGGTTTACTAGGTAGCCAACGGCTAACATTTTTGGATGGTCGCCAATGGTCATGGCAGTCACGATCTCCGTATCATTGACGAAGATGGTCAGCGGTCGTTCAACGATGACACGAGTTTGATGCAGCTCGCCGTTTTGGTCGACACTGTCCACGAGTTGTGTCAGGCGCTGGTCGCTTGGATCAGGCCTCAACCGGATCATCGCCAAAGCCTCATCAGCGATCAAGGCATTATTTCGTTTTTGGTCCATTGTGTCTTTCCAAAAGCTTTATGCTTGTAGTGCCAGCAGGTGGTCTTATATCCCTGAATCGCCATGTCTGACAAAAATCCCTTCCAGTTAGCGCTTGAGCTGATTTTATCGCTCGATCCAACGGTGGTCGAAATTACCGTGCGATCATTGCTCGTCAGTGGCGCGGCTGTTGCGCTGAGCGCTGTGTTTGCGCTGCCGATTGGCGCGTTGCTGGCCATTGGTCGTTTTCCGGGACGACGGGCTTTAGATTTTATCACAACAACCATGATTGCTTTTCCTGCTGTATTGGTTGGTTTAATTGGCTCGCAAATGCTTGGCTACAATGGTCCGTTGGGTTTCTTGCAGTGGTTGTTCACAATTCAGGGAATGATTCTCGCTCAGGCTGTCTTAGTAATGCCGTTGCTAATTGCGTTCGCCCGAGGGGCGATTGGTGCTGAGTGGGACCGTGTCGGGGAAGGGATCAGGACACTGGGCTTCAATCGCACCCAGGCGGTCTGGCCCATGTTAATGGAAAGTCGATTTGCGCTGATCACCGTTTTGTTGGCCGGATTCGGACGCGCGATTGCAGAGGTTGGCACCGCCAACATGATTGGCGGCAACATTTTGGGCGATACCAGGGTGCTGACAACCGCTATCATGCAGGAAACGCAGCGAGGCGACTTTGCTCTTGCAAATGCTTTGGGTTTGATTTTGTTGTTTCTGGCGACAGGTGTCAATTTGGCGGGGCGGGTGATCGTGAATAGCTTTTCTCTTGAGAAAGCGAGCCAGCCTTAAATCATTCCATGTGCGCCCATATTGGCAGGGGCTGGCGAAAGCGCTAAACCTAAGCTGAGAGTTCCCTGGTTAAATAAACTGAGCGTTAAGGTTTCAATGCGCCTACCATTTACACCT
>CAXBRM010000264.1:0-2488 GCA_963978305.1 uncultured Rhodospirillales bacterium | reverse complement strand
CGCCTCATTACTTTGCCCTGGAAGCCGATACGCCGCGGCTCGAGATGTAACCAGCGGATAAACGAACGCGATCCCAACCGCAGCCAGCGACATCACGGCCATGGCAAGATGATTATTGTCAACGAAGAGACCGAGTGCCAAGGCCCCGCCAGACAGGATGGCCCCTCCTACTAAAATGTGCTTCTCCCGAACATGCTTTTTGAGCTCATCGCCGAGCATACGAGCGACGAACATCACGAGTGAGAACACAGCAAAAACCATTGCTGTGCCGGCCGGATTTTCGCCGCGAAAATCAGCAAAATAAATTGGCAGCCACTCCATGATGCCGCTTTCAACAACCAACCCGAACAGAGCGATCAGTCCCATGAGCAAAAGCACGGGGCTTGTCCAAATTGAGATTGACTGTCCTTGCTCAGTTTTGGTGCCCCCCTCGGCATCGACGGTGTCCAGCGTTCTGGCTTCATGCTCCTTTGAGTAAAGATTCATGGACGCCCAAATCGATACCGACATCAAGACGGCCAGAGCACCAATAATATGAACATCGCGTAAACCCAGCGATAAAAACCAAATGGCCGTTCCGGCAACCAGTGCGCCGCCCAAACTCCAAACTGCGTGGGCACGGCTTAACAAAGGTCGCCCAGTCTCTCTTTCGGTGATTGCCACTTGCGCGTTGACACAGACATCAATCAGGCCGCCCATCAGTCCGACAAAAAACATGTAAAGCATCAATAGCTGCACCGAATGAACCCAAAACACCGCACTTACGGCAATCAGATAGACACACCACGCCGCCACCAGCAATTTTGCTGTCCCCACCCTTTTTGATAGTGGAGCCACCAAGGGCGCAGCAATAATCAGTCCCACCGACGCACACAAAAGCGCGAGCCCCAACGCCGTTTCGCTGTCCCCGATCCGATCCTCAATGCTCGGCAAATGTGCGCCCCACAGACCGAAAAGCGCACCAAAAATTAGGAAAAACGAAAGCGCAGCCCAAAATTGTCGAGGTAAACCAATAAACATGTGGCGTGTTTAGGCGCAAAAAATCGATCGCGTCGAGCGCAAAACCGCGATGAGCAAAGGATAACTTGTCTGATGTTGTGAGCTGACTATGCTAAGGCCTCGAACAATTTAAAGATCAACCGTCATGTTACCGCCCCTTATCCCTGGCAAAACCCCCGAACAAACCCGCGTTGTCGTTGCGATGAGCGGCGGTGTTGACAGTAGCGTCACCGCAGCGATGCTCGCCAAAGAAGGATACGATGTCGTTGGCGTAACTCTTCAGCTCTATGATCACGGCATGGCAATCGAAAAGAAAGGTGCTTGTTGTGCTGGCCAGGACATTTATGACGCCCGCCGGGTAGCCGAGCACATGGGCTTCCCTCATTATGTCCTCGATTACGAAAGCCGATTTCGTGAAGATGTAATCGACGACTTTGCCGACAGCTATTTGAGGGGTGAAACCCCGATCCCGTGCGTGCGCTGCAACCAAACGGTTAAATTCCGCGACTTATTGGCGACCACGCAAGATCTTGACGCAGATGTTTTAGCGACCGGACATTATATCGAACGTCGGATGGGGTCAGCTGGACCTGAGCTTCATCGCGCTTCTGACCATGGCAAAGACCAAAGTTATTTTCTGTTCTCGACGACCGACGAACAGCTGGCCGTGCTTCGTTTCCCGCTGGGGAGTTGGCCAAAGTCTAAAACCCGTGCCTTGGCGTCTGAGCTAAAGCTACCCGTTGCTGACAAACCGGAAAGTATGGATATTTGTTTTGTGCCAGATGGCGATTACGCCAAGGTGGTCAAAAAAGTTCGTCCAGATGCCGCCAGCCCTGGCCGCCTGGTTCATGTCGACGGTCGGCAGCTCGGCACCCATGATGGCATTACCAACTTTACCATTGGCAAGCGCCGAGGCATCGGCATCGGCGGCGAGCCCGCGCCGTTGTATGTTGTTGCCATTGACCCCGAAACCAAAGACGTGACGGTGGGGCCTCGTGAATATTTGTCGCGGGACACAGTCTACATCAAAGAAGTCAATTGGATCGGCCCACCTTTGGCATTGAACACGCCCCTCGCGATCCACACCAAACTACGCTCGACCATGTCACCCGTTTCGGCGACGCTTGTCCTGCGAGACGGCAACATGGCGGAAATCACCCTGGATGATCTTCATGATAGCGTCGCCGCCGGACAGGCAGCAGTCTTCTATGACGGCACACGGGTTCTGGGCGGCGGCTGGATCGTTGGCGCCGAGCGGCAAAGACCCCACGCCATGCAATCGACGCTGAATTGATCAACGCATTTGTTTTCTCAGCCTTGAGTCGAACACCTTGACGGCTTGCGCATTATTCTTCTAAACGACAGGCGCAAAGTTGAGACAGCCCGGTCGATAGATATGGTGTCGTCAACGGCGAGACGGCGGAGTAGCTCAGTTGGTTAGAGCAGCGGAATCATAATCCGCGTGTCGGGGGTTCAAGTCCCTCCTCCG
>CAXBRM010000263.1:0-2492 GCA_963978305.1 uncultured Rhodospirillales bacterium | reverse complement strand
CCCTGCACAGGTAGAACAGTTTTTCCGTGATGTACCCGAATTTGAAAGGATGCTTTTGCGTTCCGGGATCATCTTGCTCAAATATTGGTTTTCGATTTCTGACGAAGAACAGCAATTGCGCTTTCTCATGCGGATACATGATCCGATGAAGCAGTGGAAACTTTCGCCGATGGATCTTGAGGCCCGTGTGCGATGGGAACAATATACCAAAGCGAAAGAGGAAATGTTTGCCCGCACAAACATTCCCGAAGCGCCTTGGTACATTGTTGAAGGCAACGACAAGAAACGTGAAAGGCTCAATTGTATTGAACATATTCTGAGCAAAATCCCCTATGAGGATGTGCCGAGCGAACCGGTACAATTACCTGAGCGCGTTTTTAATCCTGATTATGAACGACAGGTTTTGCCCGATGAGTTGTATGTGCCCAAGATCTACTGAGTGGTTTTTCTCTCATTAAGGCGATGGGTCGGGGGCGATATTAGCACCACAGACCAATACTGCAACTTTCTCGTCCTTTTCGGGCTTATAGGCTGCGCCAATCAAGGCAGCCAGCGCCGTTGCGCCTGCCGGTTCCACCAATTGGCGGTGGGTGCGCCACAAAAGGTTTTGGGCCTTTTGAATGGCCGCATCACTGACGAGGACAGACTGCATTCCCGTTTGGACGGCAAGATCGAAGCAAATCTGACCAATCTTTTTGGCGCCAAGCGCATTGACGGCTATTCCGGACACCTCAACATCTATCGGCGCACCGCTGTTTAGTGCCGCATTGAGTGCACAGGATGTTTCCGGTTCAACAGCCACAATTTTCTTTGTTCCCTGAAACCATGCGGCGGCCCCCGCGATTAGGCCCCCTCCACCAACAGCGATAAGAACAGTATCAGCCTGCAGACCTTGCGCCTCCCATTCAAGTGCCAAAGTTCCTTGACCTGCTACGGTGGGAATGGTGTCATAGGCGTGAACCTGTCGCGCGCCCGTGTCCCTTTCCCAGTCTTGTGCACCCAGCAGGGCTTCGAAATATTGCCCCTTGACCACCTGAAGGTCTGCACCCATTGATTTTATCAGAGCGATTTTAGAGGCGCCAGCCACCTCCGGTACGTAGATGCGCGCGTGAAACCCAAGCGTTTTAGCCGCATAGGCCGCAGCTGCGCCATGATTGCCGCCTGAGGCCGCGACGATACCGGCTTTTGGTGCCCCTTCCGATATAAGTGTGTTGAACGCACCACGTGGCTTGAAACTGCCGGTGTGTTGCATCTGTTCGAATTTGAGCTCGACTGAATAGGGTAGGCCAAAGGCGCTGGAATTCATGACTGGCGTCTTAACCACATGCCCTTTGATGCGTTCTGCGGCCGCCCGTATCTCTGTTGACCAATCCATTTTTGAATTCCTTATGTGAGGTTGGACAAAGCGTAATCAAGGGGCGCTTGAAGAGCAAGTCCCGCCAACAGACACACGAAGCCTAAGTGGTCTTTTCAAAGATTGGACGTGTCGCTGTCGCCATTTTAAGACCGGACACACTGCTCCACCACTTAGAAAGATGTGGGAAGTCGGCCAACAGAACACGGCCTTCATCGCTCTGCTGAAAATAATCGATCATTGGCAGCAGATGACAATCGGCAAGCGTAATATTCTGGCCGTCCAATATATTTTTGCGACCTGCAAAATCCTCTAAAACACCGAGAACTTGTTTTGATGTGTCCAACCCGTCCTTGATAATATCTTCATCGGCTCTTAACCCTTCGAGCGGTCGAAAAACGCGATGCGCAAAGACAGATCGTACCATGGGTTTGTAGGCATAGTTATCAACGATTGAAATGATCTGGTCTTGCAAGGCCAGTTCATATGGTTCGTATGGTTGGAGCGCAACTCCAGAGATCGCACGATCAAGATAGCGGGTTATCGCGTTTGTTTCAAAAAGCTTATTCTTTCGGTGGTCTAGAACAGGAACTTTGCCAAAAGGATGAAGGTCCGTGATATCTTTTTCAAACGGATTGAGATCATGAAATTCGTAAACCGCTGATTTTAGATGCAAGACGATGCGTACAACGCGCGTGTAAACGCTATAGCGGTATCCATAAAGTGTCAGCTCAGACATCCCTTTGACCTTATAGGAAACCAATAAAAAACCCCGCCAGAGCGGGGCCTTTTGCAGACATAACTGTCGATTTACATCATGCCTTCGCGTTGTGCCTTTTTACGGGCAAGCTTACGGGCACGGCGGATGGCTTCCGCTTTTTCGCGCGCTTTCTTTTCAGAGGGCTTTTCAAAATGCTGCTTAAGCTTCATTTCACGAAAAACGCCTTCGCGCTGCAATTTCTTTTTCAGAGCACGCAGAGCCTGATCAACGTTGTTATCACGAACACTTACCTGCATGTGGGTGTCACCACCTTTCTAGTCTATTGTTGCATAAAGTCGCAGGAGCGTGTCTATTACCAGCGGACTTTTACTTTGTCCAGTATGAATAACTGGACCATGCGAGGGATTATTATGAGCG
>CAXBRM010000262.1:0-2495 GCA_963978305.1 uncultured Rhodospirillales bacterium | reverse complement strand
TTCCCCTAAAGCCTCGCCAGCTAGGACTTTGTCTAATTTGTGAACAGTCAAATTGATGCGATGGTCCGTAACACGCCCCTGCGGGAAATTATAGGTGCGAATGCGCTCGCTCCGATCACCAGAGCCAAGCTGACTTTTCCGGTCAGCTGCACGCTCAGCATCCGCCCGGCTTTTTTCAAAATCATAAAGACGCGCCATCAAAACCTTCATCGCCTTCGCTTTATTTTTGTGCTGGCTTTTTTCGTCTTGCTGGCTGACCACGATGCCCGTTGGCAAGTGCGTAATCCGAACTGCCGAATCTGTTGTGTTGACATGCTGGCCACCAGCGCCCTGCGCACGCATTGTTTCAATCCGCAAATCTTCATTTCTTATATCAATATCAACGTCTTCGACCTCCGGCAAAACGGCCACCGTTGCTGCAGAGGTATGAATCCGGCCGCCGCTCTCAGTTGCAGGAACGCGCTGGACCCGGTGAACGCCGCTCTCGAACTTCATACGTGCGAAAACACCACTGCCTTGCACCATGACACTCGCCTCTTTCAGACCGCCAACATCGTTGTCGCTGATCGCTATTGGCTCAAAACGCCAACCTTCTGCGGCTGCAAATCGCTTATACATCTCCAACAAATCGCCCGCGAACAATCCAGCCTCGTCACCCCCTGTCCCCGGGCGAATTTCTAAGATCGCATTGCGGTCATCATCGGAGTCCTTTGGTAACAACAGCAGCTTCATCTGCTGTTCAAACTCGGGCAGTTTTTGTTTGATTGTATCGTATTCTTCTTGAGCCAGTTCCTTCATATCCGCATCAACGCTTGTATCGATCAAAAGCGCCTTGGCCTCATGCAGATCTTCTAAAGCTTGCAAGTAAGCGCTGATATGCACGACCACCGGCCCGAGTTCTGTGAATTCCTGGCTCAGTTTGATGTAATCTGAACTTCCAGGCTCTCCGTGCTCATTCAAAACAGAAGCCAGTTCTTCGTGTCGCTTCATGATCTTCTTGAGACGTGGCAAAAGATCCATGAGCTACTGCACTCCGGTTTCTTGGCTTGCACGCAGAAACGTTTCGAGCTGATCCATAGCAACAGAATGTTGATCGCCTGTTGTCATCAATCGAACCGTCGCTTGCGACGCCGACAGTTCGTCATCGCCGATGACAACACTGGCCCAGGCGCCAACTCGATTGGCTCGCTTCATACGTTTGCCGACATTGCCGTCATAGGCCATGTCAATGCTAAAGCCAGCGCGCCTTAGCTGATGGGCGAGTGGCTGACAGAAAGCTTCTGATGCCTCACCGACTGGAACCAAAGCCACAACATCCGTCCGCGGTTGGATATTATCTAAAAGCAATGCGAGCCGATCAATGCCACTGGCAAATCCGACGCCGGGGATTGATGGTCCACCGAGTAACTCAATCAATCCGTCATAGCGCCCCCCGCCAAGAACAGTGCCTTGGGCACCCAAATCTGTCGTCACAAATTCAAAGGCAGTGTGGCAGTAATAATCCAGAC
Source organism: uncultured Rhodospirillales bacterium (assembly GCA_963978305.1). Lineage (GTDB taxonomy): Bacteria > Pseudomonadota > Alphaproteobacteria > UBA7985 > UBA7985 > CAXBRM01. The sequence continues at coordinate 987 of CAXBRM010000262.1, read as the reverse complement.
CGCGTACGAGCATGTCATCACGCTGCCAAGGGATACCCAATCGCGTCAATCCCTCACAGACAGTCTTAAAAAACTTCTGGCTGTCGGCATTCAGATGATCATCAAACGTGGGCGCATTTGGTAATAAAGCGCGATCACCGTCATCCTTACTATCCAAAATACGCAATGGATTTTTTCTCAGTCTGGCGCGCGAATCTTCACTCAATTTATCTTTGTGCCCGGAAAAATAAGCCACCAGCGCATCGCGAAATGCCAATCGGCTGATACCATCGCCCAAGGTATTGATTTTGACCATAACGCGGCCTTCTAAGCCCAGCCGGCACAATATATCATAACCGCATGCAATCACATCCACATCGGCAAGTGGACTAGCCGCGCCCACAAGCTCGACACCAAACTGATAGAATTGCCGATATCGTCCTTTTTGCGGCCGCTCATGGCGAAACATTGGTCCAGAATAGTACAAACGAGCGGGCACGCTTTGCTGCATACCATTACTAAGGAACGCCCGCATGACGCTTGCGGTATTTTCGGGCCGCAAACAGTACAGCTCGCCATCGTCACGGGTTTTGAAACCGTACATTTCCTTGCTGACCACATCGCTTGTTTCACCCAACGAGCGATCAAACACGCTGGCTGCCTCAAAAACCGGCGTTTCAATCTCAGCAAATCCATAGGTTCGCGCGACCTCTCCAGCGACACTGGCAACGTAACGATGTCTTGCCAAATCCACACCGAAAAGATCTCGAGTGCCGCGAGGGGGCTTTAATTTGGTCATTCGAGGTCGCCTTCAAGTCCACCAAATAACAACAATTGAGGAGTTAGCGTGCGTTTCACAAGAGGTAAAGCCACGTTGTGAATGCATAGGTATGTTAAGTCAGTCTATGCAGAACGGACTAATTGGCAACACCCAGGGATTGCAAAGAAGCGGCATCCAAGGCCAGCGTCGTCACCATAAGATCGCTACGCGCACGAGGCAGCGCAACC
>CAXBRM010000261.1:0-2498 GCA_963978305.1 uncultured Rhodospirillales bacterium | reverse complement strand
TCTCGGCTCGTGGCACCCCGTGCGCCAAAATCATGCAGTTTGAATTCTACGCCTTCGCGTGTGCCGTCGCTTTTATCCATTTGCTGACCGATAAGGTCAACACACGCCCAGCTGTTGGTTGCGACCGTGGTTGGGTACCAAACGGCACGCAGCAAACTGGTCTCAATATAACTGGGCAACCAGTATGCTGCCGGATCCGTATTTTCGACCACCAGCTGAACGTTGCGGACTGGCATGATCGTGCCTTCCCGAACGGCACGAATACGCAAGGGCAAGCGGCCCTGATGTGCCGCCAAAATATGCTGCCACCCAGCACGATTGAACGGTTCGCCGTGGGCGGTAAACAGCATTTCGGCTTCATCAATGTCGGCTTGTGTGATGGGCTTGCTCAGGACGCGCATCAAATAAGCTTGGAGACCAAAAAACAGTGTATAATCAATGTCGCCGCTGGGCGCGCGCGCTTCAACATAGCTTTGGATGATTTCGGTGCCCGGTGGGTACTGCCGATAGTGACTGGCTTTGTAGCTATCGGTGTCCAGCAAAAGATTCGCCTCGTTAATCGGCGGGAGGTCAAAGTAAGTTTTGCGCATCAAGTCCCTCTTGATGTTGTGTCAACAGCTCACGAACCCCTCGTGAGCTTTATTATTAACGTAAGTGCGCCATCAATATGTTTCCATAGCTAATGGCGCCAGTTTTGGTCAGGTCCTGGATGATGTCGAAATGGTCTTCAAACATCATCCGTGGATCAATTTCACTCAGTGGCACCCACTCAGCTGCCGCTGCGTCGTCCCCAGCTTTAATCTTATCAAGCTGATAGTTGCCGCTCGCGTCACGATTGCGGATGGGCAATTCAATCAAATAAGCCATTGTTACCACCCGAGCACGCTCACTGCGGTCAGGGTGCTCATACATTTTTTGTTGTGTCACATGGCCGAGGATTACCGGTCCAGGGGCATCAAGCTTCGTTTCTTCTTTTAGTTCTCTGACCATCGCATCCGCAAGACGTTCATCGCGGTCAATATGGCCACCAGGCAAAGCATATAATCCAATGCCGGGCTGGCGGGCTCGTTTAACCAGCAGAATATGCCCCCCCTGGATGACGACAGCATCAGCGGTGACGATTTGGAATGTAAATCCGAAGGCCTGTTCCCCAGCTGCCACCCGGGCCTGATAGCCCTTAACAAAGTCAGCTTCTTTCAGAACGGACTGCCAAATATCACCCTCAGCCCTTTGTAGCCGCCTCAAAACAGTTTGCGTGCTGGACGGCGTTACTGCGTCTAAGACTTTTTCCGGGTCATGCCCTTGGCCGTATAGCGAACGTCGAATCTGGACCGCGCTGAGCACGCTAGTAGGCTCAATCGGACTCATCATGGGTTTCACGCCAACGCTTGCCCAACCGGGGAACAATTTTAGATAATAGCTGCTGCTGTCTTTCTCGTAGCCAATCAACGTGACTTTGCTGTCTGCGGCCAATCCCTTGTAACGCAGAAAGCGGCCGACCGCAGTTCGGACGTTTTGGACCCAGCTGTCATCATCATAAATCGTATCAATTAATGGCAGAAAGGTAAGCCGCTCCTGCTCAGCAACTGAGAACGCGCCCGAGGCCATTTCAGCGACCTCGTCAAACAGGAACGGATTTTTGCTGGTCCGCGGACGATAACTGGAGCCAACCAAAACAACGGCGTGATCTGCCACTTTGAGCGCTTCAGCAACAACACTGCGATGGCCGAGATGAAAGGGTTGAAAACGTCCAACAAACACTGCGACGTCATAGGTTCGCTTAGGCACTTTGGGCTCCCCAAAACCGGCATAAGGTCTGCGTACTCCACGCTAATGGTGCAGAGTAGCTGTTGCTGATAATCGGTCAAGCAAACGTCATTATGACGGCGCGTGAAGATCTGTCATCGTGGCATCAATGACAACAGCGCCGCAACCAGCAACAACAATTGCGATATCGGTGGGCTTGAAAGCGACAACGGCGACGCCGGCCAAAACGCCTTCGAGTGCCTTCGCGCTGGGTATCGACACCAACCACGCGGTGTCGCTGGCATTAGAGCTCACAAGGTCGATGCCGTTTTCATTGAGTTCAAACAGCATTTGATCGCGGGCAGCCCACGGTGCGTAGATTAAGATCGCTTCTTGGCGCGTTTCAAACGAAATGTTTGGGTTCAAACGCAGTGCCCACGCCGTCGCTGCGAAAAAAGCCACACCAAATGTGACCGCCGCCGCGATGATCCATAAGGTGTCAAACAGGCGGACGCGTGTCATAAACAATTATAAGCCCTATCAGTTCTTTTAGCACTACTTTAACATAACATTTAATGCGATTAATCCTTGCTAATTCGACGCCGAATGAACATTACATTCTCGATAAAAGCTGATATAGTTAAAATATGATTTTAGCAATGTGGAGGTGTGATGAAGGGGTCGGTGCTACGCGTTTTTGCCAAGATGGTCGAACAGAATTTTGGCAATGAGATGTTTGACGATCTTGTCGA
>CAXBRM010000260.1:0-2523 GCA_963978305.1 uncultured Rhodospirillales bacterium | reverse complement strand
GATGCCAAGCGAACGAATTCGTGTGCAATGGCGTCACCTGTTGGTAATGTCATGGGATCTTCGCCCGGTTTCGCTTCAGCCCGCATATCGGTCCGGATCCGGCCAGGACTCAAGATGTTGGCATAAACACCAAACGCCCGGTTTTCGTGAGCAAAGCTCAGCGTCAATGCTTCGAGAGCTGCTTTACTGGCGGCATAGGCCCCCCAAAACGCTCGTGGTTTGATGGCGGCACCGCTGGATACAGTGACAACACGACCTGTTTGGCTTTCCCGGAGTAGCGGGCACAGAGCCTGCAGCAACCGATAATTGGCATGTAAATTGACATTGAAAACGCGCTGCCATTCCTCTTCATCAAAGTGATCAACCGGCGAAAGAGCCCCAAGCATGCCAGCATTGGCGATCAGTATATCTAGCTTACCCCATCGCTCAGCAATTTGTCGGGCCAGGCTGCTCGGTACGGCCGAGTTTGAAATATCAGCAGGCACAATTGTGGCACGCCCCCCCATAGCTTGAATTTTGTCGTCGACGGCTTCTAAACGGTTGGTATTTCGGCCCAGCAAAACAACATGGGCGCCTTCAGCCGCAAAACGCACCGCGATGCTTGCACCAATCCCCTTACTGGCGCCTGTGACCAAAGCCAGTCTTCCAGCCAGGCGGTTCGCGGATTGCTCCATGATGGTCTCGACAATACCTGTGGTGCTTGTCGTCATACCGTTGTGCCTTGGCACGTTGTTGCCAACCGTGGATCGGCCTGAGCCAAGGCCAACTCTAAGTCGAGAACAAAGCGCTGCATATCCTGCGAGTTGCCAAAAAGGTCGAGCATGAATCGTACCACAACTTGTGACGAGTCATATACCAGCGGTGTCAATTGCGATTCACAATAAATTCGGTAGCGTATTTGTTCCTTACTCGCCACGGCGTATAGTATGAGGCCACCACATGCGAGCATAAAGCCAATGGCGCCACCAATGCCTGCCCCGAAAATATAATTGATAAACGGGTTCACCCTTTTTTTTAAAACGTTGAACGGCCATGCGAGAACGAGTGACAGGATAACAAAGGGCATAAAAATGCTCAGTACCAGTATCGACCCACTGCGCATAAGCGCAATCTGGCTGTTATCGCCCAAGCGACCAAACACGAATTGATCCAACAAATCGCCAGTTACTGGCTGTGTTATTGGTTGGATCAGCAGCGCAATGACCACACAAAAGGCAAGGAACAACATTCTCAGCGTGCCCCATAGCAGACCAAAAATCAGCCCCAGGCTGACCAAGCCAACGACACCCCAATCGATCAAATTCCATTCCATCAGACACCACTCTTAGTTTTTGTGCCAATCCAACCAACCAAGTCAGCAACGTGGGTCAATTCCCGGATTGACAGCCCATGATTGTCCAAAGTGATTTTGGCACTCGTTTTTGGAGCCTTAATTGGTTTTCGTGGCGGGATGATGGCCTGTTCAAAGCCGAGCTTGCTTGCCTCACGCATGCGCGTATCCGCTTGGGAGACAGCTCTTATTTCGCCACTGAGGCCAATTTCACCAAAGATAACCGCCCGAAAGTTTAAAACCACGTCTTGGATACTACTGATAAGGGCTGCAGCAACCGCAGCATCGGCGGCAGGTTCACTGATGCGTAATCCGCCGGCAACATTAAGAAAAACGTCTTTGTTGGCAAGGACAATGCCGCAGCGTGCCTCTAAAACCGCCAGTATCATCGACAATCGGGTGGCGTCCCAGCCAACGACTGTGCGTCTCGGTGTACCAAGCGGAGAGGGCGAGACCAGAGCTTGGATTTCCACTAGAACTGGTCGTGAGCCTTCTAAACCGGCAAAAACAACGGAGCCGCTCGCCCGTTCGTTGCGATCCGCCAAAAAAAGCGCACTGGGGTTTGCGACGCCTGATAACCCAATGCCTTGCATTTCATAGACGCCAATTTCATCTGCGGGGCCAAAGCGATTTTTGACGCTTCGTAAAATGCGAAAATGATGGCCGCGGTCCCCCTCAAAATGTAACACCGCGTCGACCATATGTTCGAGCACTTTAGGGCCAGCGATCGTGCCTTCTTTTGTAACATGGCCTATAATTAAGATAGAAGTATTATTTTGCTTTGCAAATTGAAGCAGTTGTTGACCGCACTCTCGAATTTGCGATACAGATCCTGGCAATGCATCCAACCTATCATTATAGATGGTTTGAATAGAATCAATGATTAGTAAACTGGGCTTTAATTGCGCGCATTGATCTAATATATAATCAATGTTATTTTCTGAAGAAATATGTACATGAGAGGAATCTATAAGCAACCTATCAGCTCTTATCGCCACTTGATCTTTGCTTTCTTCTGCAGAGACATAGAGCGATATTTTTTTTAGTTTTGATAATAATTGCAGTGCTAAGGTTGATTTACCAATGCCTGGGTTGCCGCCAAGTAAAATAATAGAACCCGGTAGAATGCCCCCTCCAAGAACACGATCGATCTCATTGATTTTTGTTAAAAACCTTTCGAGCTGAGCAGTATT
>CAXBRM010000259.1:0-2526 GCA_963978305.1 uncultured Rhodospirillales bacterium | reverse complement strand
TGAAACAAGTCGCCGACCCCCTGAACATTGGGTTCACTGGCGTCGGTTCGCAACCTCTGTGGGGCCTTGAGGACGTCCCTCAAGTGCCTCGACCGCGATACAGTATCATGCGATCTTACATGAAAAAAGTTGGCTCGCTCGGGTTGGAAATGATGCACATGACCTGTGCTATTCAAGTCAATCTCGATTTTCAAAACGAGGCTGACATGGTCAAAAAACTGAGGACCAGTTTAGCGCTACAACCCATAGCAACAGCAATATTTGCTAACAGCCCGTTCCGGCATGGAACGCTTAATGGCATGGCTTCTTGGCGAAGCCACATCTGGTCCAATACTGACACCAGACGCTCTGGGGGTCTAGATTGGGCATTCGAAGACGGAATGAGCTATGAGCGTTACGTCGATTACGCGCTCGACGTGCCAATGTACTTTATTTACCGAGATGGGCACTACATAGACGTGGCTGGCCAAAGTTTCCGTGACTTTTTGAACGGAAACCTACCCGGATTGCCCGGAGAAAAGCCAACTGTTGGGGACTGGGAGAACCACCTTACAACAGTGTTTCCAGATGTAAGGCTTAAAAGTTTTCTCGAAATGCGTGGCGCCGACGGCAGTCCCTGGGGCACAATTTGCGCACTTCCTGCACTGTGGACAGGCCTTCTTTACGATGATACTGCGTTGAACGCAGCCTGGGACATGGTCAAAAGCTGGACCGCGGAGGACCGTCGTAGTCTGGCTCAAAGTGCGGCAAAAGATGGCCTGCGGGGGAATTTTTCCAAAGGATCTATTGCCCAAACCGCACGCCAAGTCGTTGAACTCGCTGAACAGGGCCTTAAGTCACGCGCCAAGCCAGGCGTCGCGAGCTCCGATGAAACCGAATACCTTGACGCGTTACGCGAGCCGCTTGAACAAGGACGTTCACCGGCTCATCAATTTATAGAGTTGTACAAGGCTAAATGGAACGGCTCGGTAGAACCAATCTTCAGAGCGCTTGAGTACTAACGAAATCTCGGAAGAGCGAGCAGTCGGCGCTTTTCCCGACTATTCCAGATAGTAATCATCAGGGCTAGCCACCTTGGCAGCCATAAAGCTCTTGAGTTTTTGCATTGCGCGATGTTCAAGCTGCCGAACTCTCTCTTTGCTAACACCGAAATCACGACCTAGACTTTCCAGCGTTACACCTTCATCGGTAAGACGACGACGCTGAATAATAATTCTTTCTCGCTCTCCCAACTGGGCCAACGCTTCATGAATCCAATCCATGCGCTGGCCACCGTCTAAAGACGAAATAACAACCTGCTCGGGGCTCGGTCGCTCGTCAACAATCATTTGCTGCCATTCTTGTTCACTGTCATCGCGCAACGTTGTATTCAACGAGCCATCAGCTCCGGACATCCGCGATTCCATCGCTTCAACGTCTTTAATATTTACATTCAGGGTTTCAGCAATTTTTTGCCGCCCGTCGTGGTTCAACGTTTCACCTGTTTGATCCTCAATCCGAGCGCGCAGTCTACGCAAATTAAAAAACAAAGACTTTTGAGCAGCTGTGGTACCCGTCCTCACGATCGACCAATTTCTTAAGATAAAATCTTGCATGCTGCTCCGTATCCACCAACTCGCGTAGGTCGAAAAACGAACATCCCGCTCTGGCTCAAAGCGATTGGCTGCCTGGAGCAACCCAATCACACCCTCTTGAATGAGGTCGCTTAACGGCAAACCATAATTTCTGAACTTGTTCGCGGTGGACACCACCAGGCGATTGTAGCTGTCAATCAGCTCATGCAACGCACTTTCATCTTTGTTGTTACGCCACCGGAGTGCCAATTCATATTCATGTTCTTTTGTCAGAAGTGGTGCCTTCATTGAACGACGAATAAACACAGAGTTCGCCCGTTGCGTTGCCTGATCTTCGAAACGTGACACACAAACCTCCTTAGCTACAGCGTAGAGTGCGCTATTGGTAACACCACCTGCGCACTTGAGCAATTGGTCATACCAAATGGTCAAACGCAAGGGATAAATTCATCTCTTTCTGCAGATTCTTTAAACCACTCTCATTTCTGACGGTTCCATAAAAAAGCGGAACCCATTGGATTTTAGCGGTTTTGTTCAGAAAATTTATAAGCAAGCACTGACCGATACGAAGAAATGCGACATTACGCCTCATCCTTCAGACGGCGATGACCAACCCGAAAATTAGCAATTTTTTGATTTATTTATGCTGCAGATGCACTGGTTTCGTACACTGCTATGCCTCAAAGGCTTCACTAATTGAACCATCCGAATCCATGCAAACCGCCAGAAGCGGTCCACCAAAACCGGCACCACCATCGATGAACCCGACATACTGGGACAGCGAGATACCGATGTGGCTCGGATGCCAGCCGGCAATGACACGCCTGCACCCTTCGAAGGGGGTTGAGAGTGATTTAAACTTTGGATGCCCCCACCAGAAAGCATCGCGCTGCTCCTCCAAGGTTGCCGTGGGATCGACACCAGCGTGAACAAACATAAAGCGTTCGTCATC
>CAXBRM010000258.1:0-2545 GCA_963978305.1 uncultured Rhodospirillales bacterium | reverse complement strand
CCTCTGGTTTGACACCCAGACGAACCCGAGAGAACACCTCCACTGGCAATGTCGTTGTGCCCGGGCCGTTGACAAATCGAACGCTCAATCTCACCCATCTTGACTTTGAGAGGCCTCGATTTCGTCAATCCAGGCGACGAGTTGCAAGAGCCACTTGATGTCAAGACCTTCGCTTTGTTCCATACCGACTTCAATTACTTCACTTGAACCAACACCTGACAACCTTAAGGCCTCTTCAAAATCAGTCCTCGCCACTGATAGATTGCCGCGACCACGCTCTAGCATCCCTTTCACCAAACTCAACTCTGCGCGTGGTCCATGCAACCGGGACATATAGATGGCAATATCATCCTCAATGACGATTTCGAGGCTGCTATAGCCGGTGAAACGATCGAGAAAAAGTGCCTGCCTCACCTCTTCAACCACTGTGTCCAACAATTCTGTTGACTGCTCACGCGCGCCAAGCTCGCGAAGTTCGGCAGCCTGATAAACCCCGGCCAAAATCGCGTTATATTGATTGGTCAGATCGACATTTGTACGATTTGCCGAACAGGCTGCCTGACGATGAGCCCAGGTCGCTTTCAGCGCGGCGCGGCGCGCGTCGGCATACTGGCCACAAAGCAACATCTCCCAACTGCCAAACCATGTCGGTTGCATGCCAGCTTCTTGCTCTTGTTGGTTCGTCCAGCCACCATCACGGCGCGCTTGCATCATATTGCCACAATGGGCGACGCGGGCACCTTGGGTTTCAAAAAACAAAATTCGGGACAGGTTATCCGGGTTGATTTCATCCAATCGCTGTTGGATCTCAAAGGCCTCATCTTCGGCACCTGCCCGCAAAGCGGCAGTGATAATCCAATCATCAATAAGATCAATTTCATGATCGGCGGCGAAGGCCCGCAAGCCGTCGATATCGCCTAAGAAAAACATCGCTTGCGGATAAAATTTTTCTTCCCATTGCCGAGTTAAAGCATTTTTGGCCTCAAGGATTTGCCCAATCGCCAACGAGGATCTGAAGAAGCCCCGTCGGTTCAAAAGCTGACCAATGTTGTCCAGTAATGTGCCTGGCAGAACATCTTGACTGGTCAGCCGGCCATCACCATCAACATCTGTGAGCCGAAGATAATCCGCGTCAATCAGATCACCCAATTCCTGGATGGTGTCGAGATCAGTTCGATATGCTGCTTGGAGCATTTGCGCCAAAAAGCTCAATTGCAGCATACGATCAGGGCGGCTGAATGACATGCGCAGAAGGCGGTCAGCCGTGTCGTGCACTGCCCGGCGGTCGGCGTCACCACATGCTAGCAACTCTTGCTGGAGCGACACGTCTAAGCGCCGTAATTCAGCCAGCTGAGGTGCTAATTCGCCGGCACTGCCATCGCGTGCTTGAATTTCAACCCATGCATCACTGACGGATACGGCAATCTCAACCATCGTGTTTAGAAGATCAAATGATACTGTTCGAAATGGGTCTTGAGGATCAAAACTTTGTGCGCGACCAAGCCCGCATAGCGACAAACTAAACCCGAGAATCACAAGCAGCCGTATCATGGTTTACTCCCTGCCAACGCGGTATTCACGGATGATAAAATCCGCAATAAACGCCAGAATCATCAGCAAAACCAAGAGCCAGCGGTAATCAATACGTATGACTGACTCCATCGCTTCAGGCGCCACTGCCGGCCTTAACGCAATGTCTTCGCCAGGCGAGAAAAACGCACCTTTTGAGAAGACTGCAAGATTTTGTAGCAAGGGCTCGTTCAGGCCTTGGATCCAGCTGGCTGGCTCAGCCTTAAATTGCAATTGATTTGGTAAGACAAAGACACGGTATTGAAGATTGCGGGTTTGGCCCTGTTCGCCAATACCCTCGACGTGAATATCGACCAGCACTGCGCCAGCACTATTTAAAGAAGCATCAAGGTCGGACTGAGGAACAAAAGTGCGCAGAGCCGTTTTCGTTTGTCTGCTGCCACCACGTTCAACGATGGAGACTTGCGGCACAAGTTTTGCACCCGGCTCCCCGTATGCCGACAGATCAGCTGGCAAACCATCACTCAAAACATCGACAGATGGCAACGCCCTGATATCCGCCTCATCCATACGCCACAGCGCCAAGCTGGCGTCTTGAACATCAAATTCGCCAATACTCGAAATGTCCAATTCAACTGTAACGCCGGCCTCTTGAGCCGAGGTTTTTTCAACCCTGTAGGCACCAAACTGAAAGCTGTCGCGCGGGTGGGTTCGTACCAACCAGTCCAGCATTCTGACAAACGCGACCTGGTGCAACGGCCAAGACGAAAAGGCGGACTGTGTCGTCGCCTCGCTACGGAGACTGGTCGTTAGCACAGAAACGGCGCCGCCAAAGCTCAGTCGAGCTCTTGTTTCGCTCAGCGAGGTCGCCGCGTTGGCATCGAAGTCGGCGGGCTCGGCATTCTCAGCGATCGACATAGGCTCTGGTTGCCGATTGAGAACCACGTCTTCGATATTTTGTGCATCTGTTCCCCATTCCGTCCAGACACCCAAGCGCACGGGTTGTCCCGCCTCG
>CAXBRM010000257.1:0-2545 GCA_963978305.1 uncultured Rhodospirillales bacterium | reverse complement strand
CGGAAGGGTTGCGCTCATAGACTGCTTCGATCTGAAACTTTGTGAAGTCGGTGCTTGGTGACAAACTCGCGTCGCTTGCGAACGTCAACGACTGATGTGATCCTTGACCATCAAGCCAATCAGCTCTCAGTGCGCCGACCCCACTAAATCCGCTGGCATAGCCCCAGCCACCAGCGAAAGTCTCCCCTGGCATCCAGCGCGCAACATAGATCCGGTCACCAGCAACCGGCACAGGATACAAAGGGTTGCTACCATCGGGCACGCGGTAATGGTAAAGCGTCGTGGTCAGTTGTCCGCCTGTCACCCCGCGATCTATTGAGCTGGGCTGCGAGCCCGTGCCACGGGGGTGGCTGGGCCAACCCTCAGAGATCGGCGCCGGACGGACACCGATCGCAAAGTCAGTTGCGAAATGGCTCTGACTTGGAAAAGGTAATGGGTTTTGCATGAAAGAACTCCGTGCATGACTGACCCTTCTCCTGATCCGGACATCAAGCTGGGACCGTCAGGATGAGGTAATTCATTGTTGTCTAACTTGGATTGAGAAGAAAGCAGCGGTGCGACCAACAGCGTTTTTGTGCTCGCGCCTTACCTGGCTAAGCGAAGGTCATGGATGAAGGGTCGATACATTCGATCACAACAACTTTGCTTTCGTGCTCCCGTGTCCCGCCCACACTCATTTCAACCTGAAGCTGTAGTGCATTAATGCCGTACTCTTTAGCCGAGTTAACCTCGGTGGTGATCGGCATCAACTCTCCCATCACGATCCCAGACTTCACCGTGGCTATGACCTTGCGAACGTTCGTTGTCTCACCGTCCTCCAGTCGTTCAAGAGGAAGGATGGTTTTGAACGTACCACTTATCCCATCCGGCGTCGTACCAACCGCTGGCTGACTCAAATCTAAATAATCATCAATGACATGGAAGTACGCGCCCATGAAATAGGGAATTGTTGCGTCCATTAATGGACGACCCGCGTAATAATCAGCACTTATCGCCGTCGGGGAATTCAGCAACTCGCTCTCCTGGTGCCCCGTCAGCCAAATGCTAACCGGATCATCGCGGTCTGGGGCAACTCTTCGCAGCATTTGGACAGCTTGCTTCACCTTCGCCAAAGTTAGTCCTGTGCCATTATGGGGCACAACCTGGCGACTGGGCAATTGCACAGGTGTGTTGCCATGTTTATCGACATAAGCTGTGTCCAAGGCAGCTTTCACGGCACAACGATCCCACTCACGCGCAGCGCCACTCGCCCACGCTTGCGACAAGCGTCCGCTGGGATCTGTCATGGACCGCATGCGATCAAAACCATCAAAGCGCTCACTGTTCCAGTAATCGACCTGGCTTAGCCACCGACGATTACGCAGCGATTCTGTCACCGGAACTTTCACATTGCGTGCCGTTTTTCGAAGTAACCCCATGCCCGAGTAGCTATCGATCGCTTGGCGCTCACCAACAACGGGTTCCACCGTGATCAGATGACGCAACTTTGCGGTTTTTTGTTCACTGCTAAGACGCAGACCATCGCCAAAATAGGCGTTTTGAGCGTGAACTTCTGCTGAAGTCATAGTCAGGATCCTTTTTTCTTTTGTTCGCTTTTTGTTCTAATTGATATTGTTGATCCGCCACGTGGCTTTGAAGGCGATAGGCGCTGAGAGTTGGAAATTCCGTTTGCCTTATCAGCCAAAATTAAGCCGACTAAATCGCTAACGCGCTGTTCAAATACTGATGATAATTGGATCCCCTCCTGTCTAGCAAGTCCGATTGCCAGAACGCCTGCGTACAAGCAATCAGCCAAAGGTTCTCTGCGCGATGAGGCGATCGTTTGAGCCAAAGTCAAGTAAGCATCAAGCTGGCCTTTTAGGTCAGGAAGGTAATTAGAAGCTTCACCTAAAATTATTTCCAGCAACCGCGCCCGCAGCCACGTATCAGACTGGACGATCAGTTCAGTGCCCACCAAAACTGTCGACGGCATGAAAGTTTTACTTTCGACCATGTTCAAAATCCCTTATCGCCTTAGGGTCGCATCGATAAGCTGGCGTCGCTGACGTTTTGCTTGCTGATGGCCAGGATGGCTTGGGTTCAGAAAAGCAGCAACGTGTTCCTTATCTGACTTTAACCGATCCAGGTCTTGCTCGGCAGTCACTTTTCCCAATTGGCCCTGAGCACTGCGGCTTGGTAAGGCGCCATCTTCAGCCATTGCCTCGCCCAATGTGGCTAAGGCTTGGACAATTTGGACAGCATTCGCGTCTAACAAGAGTGCACTCATCGCGCGCTCACCAAAATGGAGCGCCGCAGCTGCCTGGTTCGCAGCGGCAAAATTCCGGTCAGCATCTTGTCCCCATGCTTTTTCAAGCGCCGTTAAAGTTTCAGCGTGTTTGGCCGAGATCTCTTCTTCCTCTTCCGCCTCTATCATTGGAACACCGCCGACAACTGGATTAAAGTATCCCTTCTCTCTCTGCTCTACAAACTTTTCTTGCGCCTCTTCTAGCTCCTCTGCAAGCGGGAATCTTCCAGTATGGAATAGCGTCATACCTTGCTCTGCTGT
>CAXBRM010000256.1:0-2621 GCA_963978305.1 uncultured Rhodospirillales bacterium | reverse complement strand
AATGGTGTCGGTGTGACGCTGGGTGTTGGCGTAGTTGCGGCGACTGGGGGCGGTCTAAACATTACCTTGACTGTTGCCAATGACGTCACGGCAAAAATTGATATGGCCAGCAGGACTGACCGAGTTTATGCCGGTGGTAATCTCACCGTGGATGCCTATGAGTCGGTGACGATGACGTCGGATATCGCCAACACCTCGCTCGCTGCGGCTCCGATTGGGCTGGCGATTGGCGCGGCCGTGATGGTGAGCCGCCATAGCTCTGCCGTTACAGCGACGGTTGCGGACGTTGCAGCAAGTGCTGGCGATGACATTCTGATCGTCGCAAAGTCTGACCTGAACATTGATCGTGCAGATTCGACTGGTGTGACCATGGGAACGGTGGCGACAACCGTGAACACATCAACTGCTCAAGCAAATGCAACTGTTCAAGCGGTAATCCAAAATGCTCAAGTGGCAGCGACGGATCAACTCGATGTTTTGTCCACTTACGATGCAACCGTCAGGGCGTCGACGCTGGGTGTGTCTGCTGGCCTTGGCGCGATCGGCGCCATGATTGCAACAATCGAAGCTGGTAAAGGGACAAGCAACGATTCACAGGTTACTATCGAAAATAAATCTGACTTAAGAGGCGTCGGCATAACGCTTCAATCAGAGATTATCGCTGATTTGTTTGCGAAGACGACCGCCGGTGGTGGTGGCGGGGTTGCGGCGATTGGCGCTGTCTCAAATCTTGATGACTCCACGACGGCTGCAACGCGTGTCGAAGATGGCACAGCGATTACAGCCCAATATGCCAATGTTCAATCTACGACGGCTCGTAAAGTTGATGGTAACGCTGATGCCCATTCCGTTGCTTTGGCCAGCGGGGCTGGCGCTAAGCTGAACATTTCTGCATTAGGCGATGCGAAAGTTGAGTTTTACGATGGTGATGCCAGTGGCGAAACGCAGACCGTTATCACGGCCCAGCGCACTCAAATTGATACATTCAACCAGACATACAAAGAATTTATTGTCCAGGGGGCAACAGGGGTCTCTGCCTCAAATACAAACAACGTTGCATCCGGTTCTGGTAATGGCGTCGGCATTGCGGCGATTGGCTCTGACAGCGACATCGGGACGTCGAGCGACAAAACCTCATCGACAGTCCACCTCGGAAATACAAAAATCGTTGGCGTCGGGTCTTACAAAACGCCTAGTTCAGTGATTATCAGGGCTTTGACTGACATTTCTGCGGCTGATGCTGTGGAAGTCACCGCTGTTTCCGGGGCCGCTGGTTTGGCCGTGGCCTTGGCTGATACTGAAATCCGCCAGGATACACGCGTTGATTTGACAGGCACCACCATTGATAATGTGCTTGGTGACGTCAAAATCGAGAGCCGAGCCAGTATCCGAAATACAAACGACGCCGCAGCCTTCCAGACAGGCTTTTTCACAGCGAATTTTGGCGTTGACTCGCGGGCTAAGACCTATTCGGAAACCGATGTGGACATCAGTGGCGCGAAGATCAAAGGGAAACGGATCGAAGTCAATGCCGGTAAGGCCAACAGTATCGTAAATTCGCTTGTTTCACGGACGGAGGCGAATGGCAGCTTGTTGTCAGCGTGTGTTTCAGTTGGTGTTGCGACGCAGAACAATTCGAGTCAAAGAAACTCGGCGGTTACCATGAATAATTCCGAGTTGCTATCCGCAGGTAATTTGGTTGTGGCAGCGGAAAATGGCTTCAAGCAGACCTCATCTGACGGCATGGTTGTTGCTGTCGCGGTGCCACCTTACGGTTATTCGGTGGGTGACAGCGGGAGTCATTCACAATCGCGTGATGTCGTGATCGATTCAGCTTCAGAACTGCGGGCCGGCGTCAACTTCAAGACGGTCTACCAGATCCGGTACGCAGCAGATTTCCCATCAAGTGCGGATGGGTCGCAATTCAGCCCGCTTAGTACGGGTCAATCGCGTGACATGACCACGGCCGAAAAAGCGCTGTATGGGTTAAATGCTTCTCAAAAATACACGGTGGAATATTGGGACAGTTCGAACCTGGCCGTCGATGTTTTCAGAGGAGATATTGTCGAATTAGAAGCTGCAAACAGCTCAACAGCAACGGGCACCGTTGGCGACTACTACGAGTATATTGGTGCGCCAAGCGGCACGCCGGTTTCGCTGACGTTGACAAAGACCAATTACACCGATGCAACCCAATGGCGCCATTTGGGCGGCTCTCTGACGGCTCAGCAGGAGCCCTATAAGTTTGGTTCGAATGGTACCAGCTTTATCAAGACGGCCCTATCAAACCAAATAGTCGTCATTAGGCCGTCAGATGTGGCGACGCCGACCATTTCAGTTGGTCAATTGTCAACACTGCTCGCCTCGCAATATCAACAGGTAAAGCAGTGGATTGCAAGCCATAGTTCAAATGCCGAAGCGGTGCTCCGTTACCAGGCGCAGCTCGATCAAATTGTCTACCAGATGAACTCTCTGGGCCTATCGCCACCAGATTCTAGTGGCGGCACCACGGTGCTGTCAGAGACGTTTGAGACCCTGTTTGTTGAGCTGCCAGAGTTGGTTGCTTCCCCGGGATCTATTTACATCTCATCTGGCAGGTCATCATCTTCTTATACCGGCTT
>CAXBRM010000255.1:0-2666 GCA_963978305.1 uncultured Rhodospirillales bacterium | reverse complement strand
CAGCTTGGCACCAGCAGCGCCCTGTTCGACTTCGACAACGATGGTGCCCGCGAGCGCACCGCTTGGGTCGGCAACAAAGATGGGCTGTTGGTTTTCGATATTGATGGCGACGACCAGGTCAGAAGCGCCAGGGAAATCGCGTTCGCTGAATGGACCGATCACGATGGCGATACCGACCTCGAAGGCCTGCGCGAGATTTTCGACAGTAATGGCGACGACGTCCTAAATGACGAAGACGCTCAGTGGTCGAGCTTTAAAATCTGGCAAGACAAAAACGGCGATGGCATCTCAGATTCAGGTGAAATGCAGACCCTGGATGCTCTGGGTATTGAAGCGATTGGGCTGCTAACCCGACAGGGCAGCGCCCAACTCCACCAAGACGGGACGGTCAATCACGGGCTGATTGATGTTCACATGAAGGATGGTAGCGTCCGTGACGGCGCTGATGTCACCTTTGCTTACGAAAAAGGTCCCGAGCCCGAGCCCGAGCCCAATAAGGCAACCGTGGACAGCGCTTCGGAAAGCACAAGCGGGGTTGGTTTTGTGTTCAGCGATTACCAGCAGCTGGTCGCCCACGTCCAGGCAATGGGCATGATGGATCATGCGTTGAACATGCTTGATCATGCAAGTGAGGATGCCCATGGCCGCGTGCTGTTCGAACGTGACGGCCAGGTTGTATTCACCGTTGAGGACGTAAACATTGATACCTTGCGACAAGCTTTGACCCAGGAACCGACCACCAGCGGCGGCGATGACGACCTGGATGTTGCCTATGATGGCAGCGATGATGGCGATCGTTTTGAGTTTATCGATTTGCCAAAACTGCCCGCCTCGTTGTCGGCGGAAACGGGCGCTCTTGGTGGCAGCCCGGCGGTCGTCGTAGACGATATGCTTTTCCTCCACCAGCTCTCAGCAGCTCAAGCAGGCGCTGCTGGTGGTGGTAGCGGTGGTAGCGGTGGGCCGACAGCACTGCCCGGCTCTGCTGCCAACGGTAAGAATGGCGCGGTGTCAGACGCAGCGGCTGCCAAAGCGAAAGAGCAGGCAAAGTTGGCAGAGATCGCGGTTTGTGCTCTGTCGGAAGACGATGAAAACCTGGCATCAAATCCGGAGGAATACGGGCACGAAGGCGGATAGCGCCAGTATAGGATGTTGGGGGGCACCACCGTTGATGGTTCTTTGGATGGTGTATGATCGTCGGTGGTGCGACGCCGCTGCCCCCAGTGCGGTTGCCATAAACTATAAAGGGGTTGTAGTGATTTGATATATTCCGAAAAGGTCATCACGCTTGGGTCTGTGCTGTGCCCCTAGAGACGCGCAGGTTTGTTGAAACGGACAGAGCGTCTGTGATCCGCTTGGCGCGTATGGCACACGCCGAAAGCATGTTCTCCGAGATCGATTTTTCAGCGGAAAAGTTTAATCGCTCGTTTTCGAATTGCATTCAGGAACCCGATCAGTTCCTAGGCCTGGTTACCTACAACACAACTCAAGGGGCTGGCGAGGCTGTCGGCTATTGCTATGCGATCATGGGTGACTATTACATCGGTGCTAACTGTGGCGTCGTGACGGTTATATCCATCTATTCGTCTTCGGCGGCACGGGACAATCTGTCTGGCGGGAAAATCGCGTTGAAGCAGATAAACGCGATCCACAAATGGGGTAGAATTTTAGGGGCTGAATACGTCATGTACCATGTGACAGCTGGCGTATCTGTCGACCGGATCGACGGGTTTTTTCGGCGGCTGGGCTTCTCAACTATTGGCGGAAATTATGCTGTCAAACTGGGCTAAGAACGCGGGTTCCATGGTCCTGTCTGACAAAACCCCACCGCCAAAACCTGGATGTCCAACTCACCTTTTAAACGACGTGGTTAGGCCACAGGGCAAGTTCCTTCCTTGCAATGAGTTTCACATTTTTCTCTTTGGCGAGGCTCCGCGCTCGATGGTCGAACCCGTCTGCGTTGGTGATTACGACACTCAAGTGCCCCTTTGACACATCATAAGGGGTGGCTGAGTGAAGCACCTCATTAATTGAGGCATCATTCATCTGCTTACTTATATCACCTGTCCACTTGCATTGGACAAGGACAACATTTTTGCTCTCTTTGTGCTTCATGTGAACGTCAGCACCAGCATCCCCGGTCCGGGGCGTATTGGACACCTCCCATTTGCCACTTTTGCGTGCCATATCGGCAGCCCATTTCTCAAATGCCAGCCAATCGTTTTGGTCAATTATTTTGATGTCGAATTTGCTCCCCGTCAACGCTCCAATGAGCATAGATGGATCATCTCGCGCATCTACAGGTGGTTGTAGAGCCTCCCTAAATAAATTTCGTTTTTCGATCATCATGTTGTTCAAAGTGCAGTCGAAGGACTGCTCTAGATGATATGGGTGATAAGCAATTGGGATATGGATGGTGCAATCATGGCGTTGGCCTATTCGGTAAATTCGATCGTTACATTGTTCTTCAACAGCAGGGTTCCACCACCTTGAAAGATGGATAATATGTGTTGCAGCAGTCAGTGTTAAACCAACGCCAGCTGCACGGGGAGATAAGATTCTAATATCAAACTGACCATCGCCCATTGTAGCTTGGAACTCTTTGACTATTTTATTTCTTTGATTCAGGGTGGTTTGACCATTTAAAATACGTACGTTCGGCAAAGAAT
>CAXBRM010000254.1:0-2671 GCA_963978305.1 uncultured Rhodospirillales bacterium | reverse complement strand
CCGTCAGTATCGTCGCGGATCCGCATGCTTAACAACGTATGCTCTTTACGTAGGTAAAGGGGGGTATTCGCTGCTCAAGGGACTTGCTTTGGACAGCGGTGTGTACCAATCTTGTCGGGTAGGTCTGGAGGTTAACGTGATCAATCAGTTAAGAAACTGCCGTGTCGCTTGGCTACTCGTTCCAATTGTGGCTTTCGTGAACGTCGCCAGTGCACAGCCTAGCTTTCGCGATTGGGGCATCAACCAGATAACAATTTCAGACCCCGTGGTTGCTTCAACAATTGTTTACGGAACGAATGCGACCTCCATCACCGTTACCAACGATATCCGCACCATCACCACGAATAGCGTCGCCAGCCATGCGATTGGCGCTGGCAACCGAAACAGCCCAGCGGCAATCCCCAGGGTCTACCAGGTCGATGCGACACCGTCATTCGCATCCAATCCTACCTTCACAAGCATTGCCGTGAAATTTGGGGTCACAGTGACCGGAATATTGTTTGATGCCTACGCAGCCGAGTTCTTTGCAGGCGACCCCAATGGTTGGAACTACAGCGTACCAGGCAACGCTATCGGCCTATGGATTGATGACAACGGTGGGCATGTACAACCCGATGGCCTTTATCATCTCCATGGGCTGCCCACCGGACTGATGGCCCAGCTTGGCTGGTCAGCCGAAAGCCACTCACCGCTGATTGGTTTTGCTGCAGATGGCTTTCCAGTTTATGCTCTCATCGGGGAAGCAGTGAACGTCCACACCTCAAGTTATGTTTTGAAGACGGGCAGCCGGCCCACAGGCGGTTCCAATCCTGGCGGCACTTACGATGGCACTTTCCACAATGACTGGTCGTTCCAATCGGGCGCAGGCACGTTGGACGCTTGTAATGGCACAACGACCGTCAACGGTGACTACCCGAACGGCACTTATGCTTACTTCCTAACGGCAGACTATCCGGTGATTCCCGCTTGTCTAAAGGGCGTGCCATCAGAAGACTTCAGAGTCAGCCGGAGACGCTAATCTGAGCCACCCGCATCATCGACACCTCTGATTGCGGTTCAGTCAACAGCACGCTCAAGGGCCGAGAAACCCCACTAGCGCGCGATTAAATTCGGCTGGTCGCTCGACATTGACTATATGTCCAGCGTCAATTTCAATGTACAATGCGCCATTAATCATATCACTCATCGCTCGAATCGCTGCGACCGGCGTGCCCTGGTCGTTGCCACCCGCAACCACCATAGTCGGCACGGAGATATTCCGTGTCTGTTCCAACGTGTCTTGGTCTCTAAGGGCTTCACAGGCATGGGCGTAGCCTTCTGGATCACACGCAGCGACCATGCCCTTAATTTTGGCGACATCACCGGGCGCTTTCTCGGTAAAGGCATCGTCAAACCACCGCGAAACCGATCCCTCAGCAATCCCTGCCATGCCATTGTCACGCGCCATCGCAATCCGCTGCGCCCAAAAACTTGCTTTTGTCTGATCCCCAGTCCCACCGCAAACCAAGATCAGACGACGAAAACGCGGGGCGTAATCGCTGCCTAAAACAGTGCCGACCCGGCCGCCAATACTGAGGCCGCAATATTCTGCTTTTTCAATTCCTAGTGAGTCCATCGTGGCGATCAATGCATCAGCAAAACCTTGAATGCTATTAATTGGCTCGCCCACTGGCGCGTCACCATGCCCCGGCTTGTTGACCAGTAAAATCTGCCTGTCTTTCTCCAGCACAGCAACTTGGGCATCCCACATGCTCCAATCACAGCCCAGAGAATTAAAAAAAATGAGCCAGGGTTTGCCCGTCGTTCCTAAAACCTTGTGCATCAGCATGTTTAACCATCTCCCAGCTCTGCAAAAACTTGGTCGGTATGTTCTCCAAGCGCTGGGGCGTAGCGTTGTTGCTCACAAACAGTTTTTGAGAATTGAGCAGGGTTTTTGACTTGTCTGAGCGTTCCGGCCTGTGGGTGATCAACTTCGACCAAAACATCATTAGCCAAAACTTGCGGGTGCTGCCGGATTTCAGTTCGCGTCAAAACCGGGGCACAAGGAACCTGGTTCTTCTCTAATAATTCCAGCCAATATTCTGTTGTATTTGTGATCAATACGTCCTGGATAAACGCCAATCGCTCATTTTTATATTGTTCTCGGGCTTCCGCTGTTTGAAACCTTGGATCGGATAGAACATCCTCACGGTCTGCAGCGACCAAAAACCCGCGCCACTCTTTGTCCTGCATCACAGCGACACTCATGTGTCCGCTTCTCGTCTCATAGATCAGGTCAATCCAACTTTGGGCTTCCTCGACCGCCATTTCGTCGCCAACAAACGTATGCCCGCCCATGTCACTAGACCATATAAAATACAAGACAGTGTCCAACATGCTAACTTTCACGTGCTGGCCTTCGCCAGTGCGTTCGCGATGAAGCAAAGCCGCCGTCAAAGCCTGGCTCATCTGAATGCCGGTCAGTTTATCCGGTAGAATGGTCCGAATCAGACGTGGACGCACTTGATCGCTGCCGCCTTGGATCGTGGTTAACCCGGAAACGGCTTGAATTAACGGATCAAATACCGGCTTTTGCGCCAAAGGGCCGTCGAAGCCGAAACCTGCGATACTGCCATAAATGATTTTAGCGTTGATGGTTTTGATGTGCTCATAGCCGACACCAATTCGTTCA
>CAXBRM010000253.1:0-2675 GCA_963978305.1 uncultured Rhodospirillales bacterium | reverse complement strand
TTGACCAAGACTTAAAGGCGTCCTTCGTGTATCTTGAGCTTATCCAGTTTCCAGACTTTAATCCTTTTTTGTTCGGTCCAGTCCAACTGGGTAATTTCCCTTTGGGCATTCGTTGGTACTCGCTTGCATACGTCGTCGGCCTCGTGGGCGGGGTATGGCTTGCCGCACGTATGATCAAAACCTGGGGTGATTCCGTCACGTCAAAAGATTTAGATAATTTGTTTATCTGGTTTGTTGTTGGCGTCGTCGTCGGTGGTCGAGTTTTTTATGTCCTTTTTTATGGGTTAACCACCAGCCCACACATGTATTCGAATCCAATATCTTGGGTCGCGGCATGGGAAGGGGGCATGAGTTTTCAAGGTGGCATGCTCGGAGTCTCTTTAGCCATCATCGTATACGCATGGGCAAAAAAAGGCGTTAGTATGCTTGAGCTCGGCGACTTTGTTGCTGCGGTTGCACCCATTGGATTATTTTTGGGTCGGTGTGCAAATTTCATTAATGGTGAACTTTGGGGAAGACAATCGGATGTGCCGTGGGCTGTCCTTTTCCCAAGAGCTGTGTTGGCCGAAAACGGTATCAACGCTACCGGCATTCCCGAGGACCAAATCTACTCCGTATATCAAAGCATCATCGATCAAGGGGGCGAGCTAATTGGGCGTCATCCCAGTCAGTTGTACGAAGCGTTCTTTGAAGGATTGATTCTATTCATTATCCTTCAACTTTTAATCCGCACTGCCTGGATCCGTGCACGGTGTGGCTTTGTTTCTGGTGCGTTTTTGCTGGGCTATGGTGCGTTCCGCTGGAGTATTGAATGGCTCCGTGAACCTGATGCATTGTTGGGCACGCTGGACATCTTATATCCTGGCTCCACCATGGGCCAATTGCTTAGCCTGCCGATGATTCTGCTGGGAAGTCTCTTGATACTTTGGTCAGCACGCAGGGTGCCACAAACACCATGACACCACTTGAGAAAATCATCCGCGAACACATCGATCAAACCGGCCCCATACGCCTCGATCGCTTTATGGAATTTTGCCTGACCCACCCCGATTATGGCTACTACAGTCAAGCAAATGCGATTGGTGGTGCTAGCAACAGTGGCGACTTCATCACAGCGCCTGAGGTCAGCCAAATGTTTGGCGAAATGCTGGCCGTTTGGATTATGAGCACCTGGCAAGCCTTAGGTCAGCCAGAGCGGCTGGGGTTGATTGAACTCGGTCCAGGGCGGGGCACAATGCTCGCCGACATATTGAGTGCCCTAAAAAACCAACCAGCACTGATGAGCGGTCTACAGCTTCACGTCTTGGATTCAAATCCAACCCGCTGGCGTGAAAAACTAAGCAACCACGCCGTCAATCATATAACTCGCTTGGATCAACTCCAGACAGACGTCCCATTAATTGCCATCGGCAACGAATTCTTTGATGCACTGCCCGTCCGCCAGTTCGTTCGCATCGGCGAAGGGGCTGAGGCCCAGTGGGGTGAAACGCACATCTACGCCGACGCAGAAAACTTGGGCTTGTGTCAAACGATCACAGCACTGCCAGCGATTTTAGACGATGATATCAGCCCTAGCCTTGAAATCGTGGAGCACTGTGCGATGGCTGGTTTCTTCGTGGACATCTTGGCATCAACATTGCGGGAAAATCGGGGCGCTGCTTTATTTTTGGATTATGGTTACCATCATCAACCCGGCCAATCGACCTTGCAAGCGGTTCGTGGCCACGAAAAAGTTGACCCACTCAGTGAGCCAGGGCGCACCGACCTGACAAGTTTGGTTAATTTCGGCATGCTACAAGCAGCAGCGCGGGCCAGCGGCTGCCAGGTCAGTGACATTACCAACCAAGGCGACTTCCTCCGTGCACTTGGTATTGACCAACGCAGCGTAGATTTGGCTCGGGCCAACCCTGACCGAGCAGCAGAAATAGGTCGTCAGCTGCACCAATTGACAGCTGACGAAGAAATGGGCGTACTCTTCAAGGCACTCTCTTTTTGGTACATTTAGGAGGCATGGATGCTCCGACCGCTGACGTCAGATTTACTGTGCAAGGACGGCATCCGTCACGGTTTTTTTACCCGCCAGGGCGGTGTTAGTTATGGCAGTGGCGAGCTCAACTGTGGGTCCAAGAGCGACGACAAGGCAGAGGATATTGCCACAAATCGCAACCGTGTTGCTCAATATCTAGGTGGTAGCTTAGAAGGTGTTAGCCAATACCACAGCGCCAAGGTGATCACGCTGACCGAAAGTCTGCAAGGAATTCAGCCACCAGCAGACGCTATGGTCACAAATGTACCAGGATTAGCATTGAGTATTCTAACCGCTGATTGTGGTCCGATTTTATTTTTCGACGCTAAGGCGCACGTCATTGGTGCCGCCCACAGCGGATGGCGCGGTACCGTTGATTGCGTGGCGGCCAGAACAGTAGAGGCCATGGAGTTGCTTGGCGCAGATGCCAGCAACATTCGTGCAGTGCTCGGTCCGACCATCGCCCAAAAAAGCTACGAAGTTGGACCAGAGTTTGCAGAAAAGTTGCGGGGTGCTACGGCTGAGCCCATGCGTTACCTCGTGCCTAGTTCAAAGGCCGATCATTGGATGCTTGATCTGCCAGGGCTGATTGGCGATCAATTGGGCGCGATAGTTGGGAAGTCTGCCGTTCTGGACGCTGATACCTACG
>CAXBRM010000252.1:0-2694 GCA_963978305.1 uncultured Rhodospirillales bacterium | reverse complement strand
TCAATCAATACGTTCTAATTTTAACTCCTTTAACCTGTTGAAATTGTTTTGTTTAGTTTCTGTTATGGCTTACAACTAATTTCGAAATCTGATCTCATCACCCACTCCTATTTGACCAAAAAACGAAGCACATCTATTTGCCTGCGGCTAGGTAGCAATAGCGTGCCGTCAAGCGTCATTTACGGACTGATTTTGAATCCGTCCGGTGAGCCACGCGAGCGGTCTTTTTTGTTGTCCGCAATGGCCTTTAGCCGCTGGGTACAAATTTTTGCGCCATCGAGACTTCTACTGAAATCTGCACTCAAACCAACTATGAGGCGTCTCTGTTTACCCAGGCAAGCGGTTTAACTGCAAATTTACCGCGAAAGTTCATAGACTTACATAGAACGCCAAACCAACACTGAAAATCAATCAGAAACTAAGGAAAAGATGGTGGAGGGAGGTGGATTTGAACCACCGTACCCAAAGGGACCGGATTTACAGTCCGGCGCATTTAACCGCTCTGCCATCCCTCCACATGCCAAGGGCTGAAAGAGACCCAAGGTGGAGGGTTTTATTGTTCAATTGCCCGCTGTCGTCAACGACGTTCTTGACCCAGCGTTTACGCGTTTCCAGCCTACCTGCCCTGCTATCAATCGCAGCTTCCCTTCTCGGTAACACTTGCGATACAACATTGCCCAGCAAAAGATGAGATCGCCATGCCTAGCCAGCCTCTTCACCTCAAACAGGCCGAGGAACGCCAAAATCGTAAAAGCCCAAACGTCAGCCATGAGACTTTCGAGCGGCCTAAACCACCGTCCGTCGTTTTGCTCTATGGTCAACATCCCGTTGTCGAGGCTCTAAAGAACCCAAAACGCAGGGCCAAAACGTTATGGCTCGACCAGTCTCGTCGCGATGAGTTGTTGGGCCATTTTGAACCGCTGTTATACAGCCACCCAAACCCCCCCTCGCTGCAATGGACGAGCCGTGATTACATAGCAAAAACCACTCAAGGCGACGCGATTCAGTCGGTTCCGCACCAGGGCATAATGCTAAGGTGCTCGCCTTTACCCGCTATCGATGAGCATGTACTGCATGGGCTAATGGCAGGCAGCTTAGTCATCGCCTTGGACCAGGTCAGCGATCCGCACAATGTCGGCGCGATCATCCGTTCTGCCGCCGCTTTTGACGCTTCGGCTATTGTGACCACTGACCGCCACACACCTTATGAAAGTGGTTTGCTCGCCAAGACAGCAAGCGGCGGCTTAGAGCGCCTGCCCTGGTGCCGTACCCGCAACCTTGGGGACGCCATCCAAGGATTTAAAAAGGCAGGTTTTTTCGTCATTGGATTGGATGGAAACAGTGAGTTAGGCTTGCCACAACTCCCCGATCTACGGGCACAGAGGCTTGTCCTCGTTATGGGCGCTGAAGGCAAAGGTCTACGTGAACGGACCCAAAAATTGCTCGATTTCAAGGTGCGTCTGCCGACGACGCCAAACTTTCCCCACCTCAATGTCAGCAATGCCGCAGCGATCGCACTTTATGAGCTGAACCACCGCCTCAGGGTTTGAGCGTTGTTCTGCCAAACAGGACCAGGACCATAATCGCCCTTTGCGTTGCACGCCAAAATCATGTTTGAGCCCGTAAATAATCGTGCTGCCATCCGTGAAATTAACCAGCCCAGCGTCGCACCAACAATCACATCGCTCGGCCAATGGTACTGCATCATGACACGCCCTGCCCCAACAAAAGACGCAGCGGCAATGATCCACATTCGATACTTCGGGAGCAAAACAGCAAAGACAAAGGCGATGCTAAACACCGTGGCTGTGTGGCCGCTGGGCATGCTGACATGGAGATGCTGAAATTGCAAAGGCAGCCATTCATACATCCCTGCCTCAAAGTACTTGGCCGGGCGCGGGCGGCCAAGCAGCGTTTTGAGACATCGGACGCCCAAACCGGATAGAGTAACAGCCAGAACAATCAGTCCTGCTGTTTGTGTCAAACTCCAGATCAGCTGTCTTCTGGCACCCGCAGGGAAGCTAAACCCCAGCAAACTGAAGGCGATAATCAGTGCTAGTCCGCCTAAAATTGGATACTTTGAATTCCCAAAAGGCTCGAGCCAGTGCCCGATTGGCAACCAAAACACCGATCCATCGCGCATGAATTCCAAGACCCACCAGTCGACAAACAAGGCGAATACCACCACGACAGCCAACCAGACGTTCAGAGCCAAAATGGAACGCAGACGAAAAATCGCACGCCAAGCGGTTTCTTTGGTGGTGTCAGACCTGGTCATTGAAATAATTTCTAATCAACTCATTGATTGGGCATGGCGACAGTCTATCATTGTTAGCAACCCGAAATCCAACCTTTCCAACCTCTCAGTGTAAAATGCGCCCTTTCAAGTTCATCGCCTTGTCGCTCTTCCTCCCCGCTTTCCTTAGCCCGATGGCCTTTGCGGTTGGCTCGTCAGACGACGAACCCAACCACGATGACATATATTCACGGGCGCTTTCGCACATCGACGCCGGACGATATCGTTCCGCCGTGCGCGATCTTCGCACTTTTTTGCGCGAAAATCCCAACGACGCCGACGCATGGAACTGGCTTGGCTTCTCGGCTCGAAATATGGGACGCTTTGACCTTAGCTGGGATGCCTATGATCGCGCATTGGCGATCGACCCGGAACATCTTGGTGCCATGAATTATTTG
>CAXBRM010000251.1:0-2698 GCA_963978305.1 uncultured Rhodospirillales bacterium | reverse complement strand
CTAATTTTTTGAATATTAGATTTATTTAAGGCTTCAATCATTAAATTAGAATAATCATAAAATTTATCTTTATTTTTTAATAGATATTTAAATTCTTTAATAATTAAATTATGATTAAAATTTGACTGAATAAATTCCTTTATACTAAATCTTTTATTAAAGATATTAATCAATGATAAATATTTTGATCTTACAAATATCCTAAAAATTAAATAATTAAACCAATTGGCTTTATAAAATATAAAATGAGGAATATGAGAAAAGCTGAGCTCTAAATGAACAGTTCCAGAACAAGCAAAAGCAAAATCTCATTTTGACAAATGAACATAATATTCTCGATAAAATCCGCTACAGTTAAAATCTGATTTTAGCAAGTCGGAGGCGTGATGAAGGGATCAGTGCTACGCGATTTTGCCAAGATGGTCGAACAGAATTTTGGCAAGAAAATGTTTGACGATCTTGTCGAAGACTGTCAGCTTTCCAGTGGCGGCGCCTACACGAGCGTCGGCTACTATAATGATCGGGAACTGTTTGATTTGGTTGCCGCGTTGAGTCTGCGGACGCAAACCCCCGTCCCAGCGGTGCTTCACGCTTTTGGTGAATTCTGGGTTTTGGCTTTTCTGGAGAAATATGCGCTCGGCAACGAGGCGTATGCGAGTTTGTTTGATTTCTTAGATGATATAGAAACACATTGGCGTGCCGAAACGTTGTCACTATACCCATCCGACCAACACCCAACCTTTGAAGTGCGTCGGGTTGACGATCAAACGACGACCGTTCTGTTTCGTGCGCTGCCGCCACTTTCTCAAGCCGCGCCTGGCATTCTGGGGATACTTGAAGGCGCAGTGGCCTATTATGGTGTTGATGCCAAGGTTGAGATGGAGGACAAAGATCCGGATGATACCAGCGCTGTGCGCTTTCAGATTAACTTGATCAAAAGCCCTAGCCAAAACCAGAGGGACATTGTTGCGCGGCTCACAAAGCGGCTAGAGCGCGAAACTCGGGCGCGTGAAGAAGCAGAATTACTGCTCGACGCGAAAAGTCTTGAACTGTACCAGGCCAATGAGTCGCTAAAGGCCGCAAACCAGCGGCTTGAGGGGGCGGTGTCGCAGCGTACGGCCGAACTTGAAGCTGCACTGACCGAAGCCAAACGCGCCAACGATGTTAAGTCCCAATTTCTAGCAAATGTCAGCCACGAGTTGCGGACACCCCTAAATGGCGTTTTGGGGATGATTGATCTGGCGCGCGCCGGGGCTGTGGACACCGAACAACGTGGTTTCCTCGATTATGCCACACGGAGTGCAGATATGCTGGCAGCTTTGCTCGGCGATTTGCTCAACGTCAGTAAAATCGAAGCGGGGCTTCTGGAAATTCGACCCACGGCATTTGACCTTGCAAGTGTGGGCGAAGATTTGAAGCAAATTTTTAGCGCAACGGCAAGCAATCAAGGCTTAGAACTGGTGATCACGGTTAACAACCAGGTAGCCGGTAGGCAGATTTTAGCGGATCAATTGCGAATTCATCAGATCTTATGGAACCTGACCTCTAACGCCCTGAAGTTTACGGACAGTGGTGCGATCCGCGTCGATTTGCAGACGAAGCTCGACACCGATGGACAAGGGCAGTTCGTTGCTTCGGTGATTGATTCAGGCATTGGTATTGAAAAAAAAGATCAGTCCGAGGTCTTTGAACGGTTTGTTCAACTTGGCCAGGGGTATCGAAAAAATACAGGAAGCGGTTTAGGGCTTGCGATTTCGAAAGGTCTTGTCAGCCAGATGGGTGGCCAAATTACCTTGTCAAGTGTTGTAGGCGAAGGCAGCCACTTTAGATTTTCGTTGCCAATACA
This sequence comes from uncultured Rhodospirillales bacterium, assembly GCA_963978305.1. Classification (GTDB taxonomy): domain Bacteria; phylum Pseudomonadota; class Alphaproteobacteria; order UBA7985; family UBA7985; genus CAXBRM01. The sequence continues at coordinate 852 of CAXBRM010000251.1, read as the reverse complement.
GGTTATTGACCCATCGTCCACTCCGCCAGCGGATGTACTTAAAAATGCGATCAAGATTCCGTTGTCTGCTTCGCCAAAAGACGGCACAGTTGCTATCATTGATGACAGCATGGCCAACGTCGTTCTTGCCAAAGCATCGCTGGAGAAGGCTGGCTTCGCCGTTGTCACGGCTTCTAATGGCGAAGAGGGCCTCGCCTTGCTCGACTCAGAACCAAGCGACCTCGTTTTGCTTGATCTCAGTATGCCCGACATTGATGGTTTTGAAGTATTGAGGCAATTCCGCGCAAAAGCTGTTGGCCCAAATGTTGGCACCAAAGTCGTGGCTCTGACAGCACACGTGCTACCAGAAACGAAAACAAAAGTCCGTGACCATGGTTTTGACGGCTTTCTTGGCAAGCCGCTTCGGCCGACGCAGTTGATTGCATCCGTGCATGATTTTTTGACAGACGATTAGCGGTTAGCTGTCCCGGTTTTCTTGCGTTCTTCGTATTCGTCCATCCAAGTTCTTAGTTGGTCAAACATTGGCTTTAGTTTTGGGCGATTGATTGTTTCCTCAGCAACCGATTTTACGCCTTGTGTTGCGCTGAAATCAAATGTCTTTGGCAGGCTGTGGACCCAATAAGCCAAGGTGATGTCGACGATCGAGAACCTATTGTTGACAAGGTATTTTGCGCCCGCATCCAGCCGTGACTCGAATGGTTTGAGCCGTTCTCCAATGGCTTGAAGGGCGCGTGTCTCGACGGATTGAGCGATCTCCTTGTTGGGGTTCAGCACATAGCGATGCGGATAAAAATAACGTTTCATCGCAGGCTCAATGTCATTGGTAATCGCAAATAGCGTGCTTAGAAACTG
>CAXBRM010000250.1:0-2722 GCA_963978305.1 uncultured Rhodospirillales bacterium | reverse complement strand
GGAAACCAGGGCCGATGCCAGAAAACGGGTCGAGCATAAATTACCGCCCATTTAAGTGGCATTTTCTACCGACCATCCTTCGTCGTCCTGATGTACGCCACCTTGTCGCAATCAGGGCCTGATGTGATTTGGGCATCTAGCAGACTATTTTTTTTCCGTTGAAGAATTTATTTGTAGTCTCCCAAGAAGTGTTTTGCCTTGGCCGGGCAGGTTGCCTTGGCCGGGCAGGTTACCCTTGTTAAGCAGGCCCAAGTTACCCAACCCTAAAGCACTATCCTTCTGAAGCGAACGGACCATGAGGTTCCCATTCATTTGGCTCAGTTGGTCTTCCGTAGTTTTTATAAGCTTCTGGTTTGTACGGGTTAATTCTAGTATTTCTTCTAAAATTTCCGAAATTTCCGGATTTTCCTTTGTATCAGGGGCGCCATTGTCCTCTTCGCCATCTGCCTCATCTTTTGCATTGTTCAGCTCTGTTAACTTCTTGTCTAAATTTGGATACCAAAGGTCAAAGGTTTCATTGAATCGCTCTTCAGATAAAGGATTTTTTTCACACGCCTTGTTTATCGATGAAACAAGGTCTTTGAGATCTTTTTCTTTATGATTAGCAGACTGGAATTGAATTAATGGGCCCTTCATTTCTGACTGTTTGATGTCAAAAAGAAATGGACAAACACGTGCGCTATCAACTTTTTTTGATAATGCGCCTGCTTCAAAAATTAGCCATGGGGCAGCTATATTTTCCCGGGTTACACAAAGTATGCCGAATGATGTATCAGTAAGTTCTTTTGCAATGTCTTCGCTCCACCTGGCCCCTTTATCGATGTCTTCTGATGACATAAAGGGCTCGATTTCTTGTATCACGTTTGGGAGCCAATCGCGGAATACCATTGCTATCTTTTCACTCTTATTTCCAGACCAGCTTAGAAAGACTTTCATTTAAATTCTCCATCTGTTGATGTGCGGAAGATCTGCCACTTTTGGCATTATTTTCAGATGTAACTGTCACCACTGTATTCGGCTTACACCCTTGCCTTTGCTGCTCGAACCGCGACGGCCTGCCGGATGTGACATAATGCAGAGGGACGATTTCATTATTAATTTCAATTAAATCAAAAGCTTTTCGTAAGCAAGCAATAGCCCTGAATTGTCTTTGAGAGGGCGAGGTCGAGGTCGAGGTGTCGAAGCCAACCAAACCAGCCAGGCGAGCTGAAGGCTTCTCGAGCGTGCCGCAAGTGTTCGTCGTTTGTGAGCGTATCGTCCAACCCCAGAGGGGTTTACTAAAAAAGATAAGGCGCTCCGAGGATGAGCGCTGCCCTATTGATCGACGCTATGGCTCGCTCTGGTGGGAGGCACTCAGGAAATACAGACGTGAAATCAACAAAGGGTTGTCGGTTCTGCGGCACCGAGAAGTCTGTCGAGGACGACTACCCGACCAGAGCAACATGCAAAAGTTGCTACATAGAGAAGAAGCTGGCGTACTATTATCACACCTATCAGTCACATCGGCGTACCCAAGATCAGAAGATCGGGGAATTACACACCCGTCTGGTCAGACGTTTACTGTTCTTGTTGAGTAAAGCCAGCGTCATGCGATCGCTTGTCGCTGGTCGCTGGCAACACAAACAACCCAACGATGATGATCGCCGAGCGTGCTGCCAGGGAGCTTCTTTAATGTGCATAAAGTCTTGCATGCGCTTGCAAATTAGGCGAAAAGGCGTGGAACGTCACCTTTAGCATAGGGCAAAAATAACTATGGCTATTCGCTATTTAAAGCATGGCAAACCAGAGGCGGACCGCGCTGATGACGATGCTAAGGTTCGAGGCATTGTCGAAGGGACTCTCAGCGATATCGGCACTCATGGGGACAAGGCCGTCCGAGAGCTTTCGGAAAAGTTTGATGGATACAGTCCATCCTCATTCCGGCTAAGCGATGCTGAAATTGGCGCCTTGATAAGTCGGGTATCTGAGCGGGAAATGGCCGACATCATGTTTGCTCAAGAGCAGGTCCGAAATTTTGCCCAAGTGCAGCGAGACAGCATGTTAGACGTTGAAGTTGAAACCATGCCAGGCGTCATATTGGGCCACAAAAACATACCTGTGCAGAGTGTGGGTTGTTATGTGCCAGGCGGAAAATTTCCCATGGTGGCAAGCGCCCATATGAGTGTTGCGACCGCCAGTGTCGCGGGTGTGCCAAGGATCATAGCTTGTACGCCACCGTTCAAGGGCGAACCTAATCCTGCTGTGATTGCGGCGATGAAGCTAGGCGGCGCCCACGAAATCTATTGTTTAGGGGGGATTCAAGCGGTTGGGGCGATGGCGTTAGGCACCGAAACGATTGATCCCGTACATATGCTTGTTGGGCCTGGCAATGCTTTTGTCGCTGAAGCAAAGCGTCAATTATTTGGCCGGGTTGGCATCGATTTATTTGCCGGGCCAACCGAAACCATGGTGATCGCCGACGAAACCGTCGATGCTGAAATCTGCGCCACCGACCTGCTGGGGCAGGCCGAGCACGGCTACAATTCGCCGGCCGTGTTGCTGACCAATTCCGAGACGCTGGCCAATGACACGCTTGCCGAGATCGACCGCATCCTTGGCATACTGCCGACGGCGGACACCGCATCCGTCAGCTGGCGCGACTATGGCGAGGTGATTGTCTGCGACAGCTATGACGAGATGCTGCATATGGCCGACGAGATCGCGTCCGAACATGTGCAGGTGA
>CAXBRM010000249.1:0-2733 GCA_963978305.1 uncultured Rhodospirillales bacterium | reverse complement strand
AACCGATCGAGCATGCGTTGCTGTCGGCTGGTCAGCGTTGCCAGGAAGACCTCGTGCTGATGATGTTAACTGACGCTGGGCACGTGCTGGCAGCGGGTCATGTCAGCTTTCCTTCAAGTTGGCGGTTGGTGGAAAAAATTGGCAAGCCGATGGCTCAAGTGCATGCACCCGTGCCAGACTTCCAGGAAGGGACACGGACAGCATCGATGATCGAGCGTATGTTCACCAAAATGCGCCCCAGCCAGCCGATGGTTCGGATGAATTGGAGCTTACATTCAACCGACGCACTCCGTCTTCCCAATTCACACGACACGCCAGTAGACTTTCATGCTGATGGCCCAGCTTTGACGCTACGGGTTGAGCGTCAAACCCTCAGCAAACTGCCCAAAACAGGCGCTGTCTTATTTACAATCAGAATTTTCATTGAGCCCCTGATCAAACTCAAGCAGCACACTGACGAGCGGCACTGGAGAGGCCTGCTGCGTCACCTTAACAGCCTCAACGACGACCAGAAAAGCTATAAAGGCATCAGGCTGTGACGGCGTTTGTCTACGAACCACCCTCGGGTGGGTTGGAGGTTCTTTTCGACGACCCAGACATTGTTGCCATTAGCAAACCATCCGGCCTGCTAAGTGTTCCCGGTCGCTTGGCTCAACACCAAGATAGCGCTCTGTTTCGAATGGCAGCAACTCAGGGGTCGCTCAAAGTTGTGCATCGCCTTGACATGGATACCAGCGGCGTGATGCTGTTTGCCAAAAACAATAGGGCTCTTAAGTCACTGCATCAGCAATTCGCCGAACGCAGCGTCACAAAAATTTACTATGCTTGGGCAGCAGGCAAGCCAACGGATCACGATGGGCTGGTCGATCAACCGCTGATCTGCGATTGGCCCAACCGGCCACGGCAAAAAGTTGACTTGCAGGACGGCAAACCAAGTCAGACAGCGTGGAAAGTAATCAAATCTTTTGGCTCCCATAGCGAATTTGAATTAAGCCCCATAACTGGCAGATCGCATCAACTTCGCGTTCATTTGGCCCATTTAGGTCATCCCATTCTGGGAGATAGGCTTTATGGCAATGGCCAGGAAAGCGCATGTCGTCTGATGCTTCATGCCATCAGCATTTGTTTTCAACACCCAGCATCCAAGGCAACCATTTGCATTCGGGATGAGTCAGAAAATCGGCTCAAAAAGAGCCATTTGGTTCAGTGAAAAACCCGATATGGCCGCTCGGCCCGCCGGTGAGCGCAACCATTGTCCGAATCGCTCGGCGTCAGCAGCGGCAACATGCGGGTGCCGCTGGGCACTGGTCACGAGATAGCCATAGGGATTTGCCATGGCAGGATCATTGATGACCTTTATTTCCAGCTGCTCGTTCAAACCATGACTTCCCCAGGTCCCCGAGTCTGTCAATGTGTAGGCTTGAAAGCCCGCAGCAATTCGGATCGTCGCCCCCATCCCCTGACCCGTTTCTTTGTACCAAGACGCTCCAACCGGCGGCGCCAAAAAATGTGTTTGGGCCCAAAGCCTGCGCTCGGCTCGATGAGTGCCGCTATCGTCACCTCGTGAAATGAACTGACGGTGATTTTGTTGTCCCAATCGCTCCAGCGCTTCCGCTCCGGTGTTGATACCGTCTAAGAAATCATCATCCCGTGGGCCAACAATGATAAACTGATTTTGCATGATTAGCTGTCGGCTTTGGGCAAACCCAGCATCGATTGCCGTTTTTTCACCTTCTGGATCATGGACAAGGACAGCATCAACATCACCAAGCTCGAGCAATTTCAAGGCGCGACCTGTGCCCACTGCGATCAAGCGAATGTCAAGATCCAACGCTTGTTCTGCCAAAGGTAACAGGTGCTCCATCAAACCACTGTTGGCGGTCGACGTTGTCGACGCAATCGTTAGGCTCGCTGACTGCGCAATGCTGGAGCCAAAGCCCATAACCCACAGCGCCGCAAGAATATGAATGATGCTCTTCACCCCGTTATGCCCCACTTATTTGCCAGAAAAAGTCGCCAGAAACGACGCCACTTCCGCCTTATCGCTTGGTGCAAAGAATTCATTCTTTGCCATGTCAACAACCAGTTGACCGTGCTTCATCAGGCAGACACGGCTGGCGAGGCGTTCGACCTGTTCCAGGTCTTGGCTCGCCATAATAATGCCAACACCGCGCTGAGCCAGTCGCGAAATCAAGTCCTCGACAATGAGTTTGCTGGCTGGATCGAGCGCAGAGGTAACTTCATCCAAAAACAGGGCTTCAGGATAAATCGCCCATGCTTGCGCAAAAGCCACCCGCTGTTGTTCGCCAACACTCAAGCGAAGCGCGCGCCGGCGGGCATACCCGACTAATTTAGCAACCCTCAGCCCCTCTGTGACGCGTCGCATACGGTCTAAACGTCGAATACCACGCACACGCAAGGCCAAATCAATATTGGCAGCAACACTGCGGCGCAACAACGCTGGCCGCTGCAAAATAAGCGCTTGATGTCGCCAAATTTCCCGTACTGGCGCCCCCGCCCAATCAATGGTTCCTGTCGTGGGTTTGAGTAAACCATGCAGCGTCTTGAGCAAAAAACTTTTGCCCGCGCCGTTATGACCAACCAGAGCAACGATTTCGCCACTGCGAAGTTTGAGATCAACACCCTTGACGATACACTTGCCGCGGACGACCACGCCAACATTTTTTGCCGACATAGGCAGTAAGGCGCGTATCTGGCGATATTTTCGGCGAC
>CAXBRM010000248.1:0-2733 GCA_963978305.1 uncultured Rhodospirillales bacterium | reverse complement strand
GCGCGCAGTTAGCCCTGAGACGACAAGAACGACAGGAATGAATGAGATACCTGAGAGAATCACCGCTAAGCCTGAAGAACAACAGGACGAAGGTAAAACGCGATCGGACTTGTTGGGCTTCAGGCTTATAAAATTTGGTCTGTCTTCGTCATAAGCTGTACTCGTTACCTATTGATATAGCAGAATTTTATAAAAATAAAGGTTGACTTATATCAATTTTGGTAGAATATTTTAACAACCGAGCAATTTTGCTCATGCGCTGGGTTCCTAGGGGAAAACACGCAGTAACCAAACGATAAAATTAAGATGTAATAGGAGGAAATTACCATGGGACGTCGTCGTAGCGAAAAAACAGGCGGGAGAGGTTCTAGCCATTCGGGAGGTGGTGGCTCGCCTGTTTACCGTAGTTCATGCGTGCCAATCGACAGTGTGGTTGGTTCAGAACTTAGATTTTTCGAGTCACTAGCAGCCTAAGTTCTGACTCGATTGCGGTGACCTTTAGGGGTCGCCGCGTGCCTGGGGTAAAGGAATTATGTTACCGGTGTTTGAGCGCACACTGCCAGCTGCAAGTTCTGCAAGGGCGCTGCGGGCGACAATAGATGAACTGAAGTTTAAGAAAAAATATTACTTTAATTGCGCAACTAGCGCTACGAGTCATATCGGTTTAGTTGCCGAAAACGGCGAAGAGTATTTTGGATCCGGAAAAGGGCAACATCATGAGGTTGGCGCCGTCGCCGAAGCATTGGAACACATGTTTTCCGAGCGTCAGGACGTGTCTTTGTGTACTCACGTCAACACACAGGATATTCCAGTATCACAACCTGCATTTTATGATCCGGTTCTAGAGGGTCTACGCTCAATATCATTAGAATCAATCCAATGTTTTAAAATGGGTTCGATTACTGGTTCGACTAACGAACATATTTATGTTCCAGCGGCAATTTTGAATCCAGACTTAGATACAAATTGTGATCAACAATTTCTTCTCCACGATTATGTGGGGCGATATAGCACCAACTCTGGAACGGCCGTGGGGATTGGTCCAGATGAAGCCGTGCTCCACGCTGTGAATGAACAATTCGAGCGGCACATGCTTTCAAAGCTATATTTGCAAATTGTTTTTGGAGAGCAGCAGGGTTTTGAACTTCTTGGATCCTTGCGTATCGAAGCCAGGGAATTGGGATTGTTAACTGCTGAATTGACGGTGCCCGACGCTTGGGTGGTGGTGCGTGAAGCCGATGAAGAGCTAAGCTTTTGCTGTGTTGTTGAGAAATTGAATGAAGGCGCAGGTAAACTGGCGTTGCTTGCGTCTGGTGCGTCCAGCGACCAACACCATGCTTGTACACGAGCAATATCTGAATTTGTGCAGTGCTTCGTGTTAACAGATGCGGCAGAGCATTCAGAAGACCACAAAGTGCTCAAGTTTTTGAGTACGGTAAAAAAGCTGAAACCGCTCATCACGCTAGAAACAATTGAAGACTTTCCGAGAAGTCGCTTAAAAAGTCTGGTACCCTGCGACAAAAGAAATGTTTCGCAAATTTTGGCCAGTGTGGTGCGTTCATTGGCGCCTGACCACCACGTCTACGCCAGAACAGAGGCGCTTGGTTCATTTGGTGTTACGGTTGCGCAGGTCTACGTGACTGGCTTCGAACGGTTTCACCTGATCCGAACGGGCAAGCTCGTTGCACCACTGAGGGTTTTGCAGGATGGCAGAGTTTAGTCGGATTTTTTCAATTGCGATCAAGCAAGGTCTTTTATCCCTGCTGGGTGTCTTGATACTGATCGTTGTCGGGCAATTACTGGCGCTTGGCCCGTCGTTCATCGTCGGTCGAACGATTGATTTCTTGATTGATGGTCGCTTTTCCTCGGTTTGGTGGGCTTTGGGCGCATTGCTCCTGCTTGCCAGTGCCAAACTTGTCTTTTCGCCATGGCAATCGAGTGTTGTGGCGAAATTTGTCCAGGAGGCGGTGTTAAGGTTTTCACAGGAATCTGCAGACGCCATTTTTGACAAGCAGTATCGTTTGTTCGAATCAAGTAACGTTGGCGGCGTGATCAAACGCTCGGAGCGGGGCATCGAAGGTGTTGAGGGCTTTTTAAACTTTATCATCGTTGCGGCTTTACCGGCCGTCGCCGCCCTAGTCATTATCACGACGTACCTGGCTGTGATCACGGGAGGGCAAATTCTCGCTCTTCTTGCGCTCGCTGCGGTTGCATTCATCTTTGTGTCTAACCGGATTATCCGATGGCGTCGGCCGTTCATTGATGCTGTGAACGCGTCGGAAGACTCTTTGGCTGAGACCTATGCTGACAGCTTCGCTGGCGCCAAGTCGATTAAGGCCTCTGGCGCAGTGCATGAGCTTCATGTCGGATTACACCGCGTGTTTAAGAATTATGCTGCGAAAGCGACGCGGCTTGCAATCGCATCAGGCGTTTTAACCTCAAGCCAAGAATTCCTGTCGACCGTGACGATCGTCGCGGCGATTGCGATTGGCACGCATATCCTTGGACAAGGGACGTCAGCCCTGACGGTAGGTGATTTTGTCATTATCTTTAATTTTGTCGGCACGTTTATGGTTAGCATTGGCCGGCTGATGGAGTTGCGAAAACAGTTTGACCAATACAGCGCCGACATGGTCGAGCTCGACAAACTGATCGCATTACCGCCGGTTCGCCCCTCAACAGCCAAGCGCCAGACATTGCGCGGTGATTTGACGCTACGCGCGTTTGAGGGCC
>CAXBRM010000247.1:0-2749 GCA_963978305.1 uncultured Rhodospirillales bacterium | reverse complement strand
GAGCTGTCCGGGGGTCAACGCCAGCGGGTCATGATCGCGATGGCGTTGGCAAACCGCCCAAAGCTGTTGATTGCCGACGAGCCGACGACGGCGCTTGATGCAACCATCCAAGCAGAAATCATTCAGCTGCTCAAAGATTTGCAGAACAAACTGGGTATGGCGATTTTGTTCATCACGCATGACCTGCCACTCGTGAGAGCCATTGCCGATCATGTGTTGGTCATGGAACGCGGTGAGGTGGTTGAACAAGGCATCGCACAACAAATTCTTACCACACCCAAACATGCTTATACACGCAAACTGCTCGCCGCTGAGCTTAAGGATGAACGAACCACGCGCACTAATTTGTCATCAAAGCCGACAATGGCTGTTGCTAACCTGGATGTAAAATACCCAATTCGTAAAGGGATTTTTAAGCGGGTCGTGGATCATGTTCATGCGGTACGCGACGTGAGCTTTGAGCTACACGCTGGTGAAACGATTGGCGTTTTGGGTGAAAGTGGATCCGGAAAAAGCACCCTTGGCCAGGCGATTTTGGGATTGGTCGAGGTTCACAGTGGTTCCATCACTTACGATGGGCGACAACTTGTCGGTTTAGAACGGACAGGGTGGCGAGCACTTCGGCGCGATTTGCAAATTGTTTTCCAAGACCCTTATGGCAGTTTAAGTCCACGCATGAGTGTGGCTGAAATTGTCTCAGAGGGCTTAGGTTTGCACTTGCCGGGACTATCATCCGACGCCATGAGCTCCCGCGTTCGAGAGGCGCTTGAACAGGTGCAATTGCCAGCCGCAGTTGCCGACCGCTATCCCCATGAGCTCAGTGGTGGACAACGCCAGCGCGTTAGCATCGCCCGAACGCTTATTTTACAGCCGAAAGTATTGATTCTTGACGAACCAACATCGGCGCTGGATTTAAGCATTCAGGCGGGTCTGTTGCAGCTTTTAAAGACGTTGCAACATGAGTTAGGCCTTAGCTATCTTTTCATTTCCCATGACTTGCGGGTGATCCGAACGATGTCACACCGTGTGCTTGTTATGCAGCAAGGTCAGGTGGTTGAAGCAGGCGAGACAAGCCAAGTTTTCAGGCAGCCACGGCATGACTATACAGCCAAGTTACTGGCGGCGTCATTCGCCTTGGGTGACGAGTTGGTCTAGTATGAGCTGCTATACTATTGTTTTTCTTGGCGCACTGAATCGGTCGGGTTAGGTGTCAAAAAACGGGGTTTTAATCGCATGGAGCCAGGCATGGTCGACTCTAAGCCAACGACGGTTTTGATCAAAGATGGTCGCGAACACGGAGAGCGTTGGCAAAAAGCCTTATGGGCGCTGCGGCCTGATATCGAAATTCGAACGTTTCCATTTGTTGGCGACGTTGAAGATATTGATTTTGCATTTGTTTGGGCGCCGCCATCGGGTTTACTGGCCAGTTTGCCAAACCTCCAAGCGGTGATGAGCGTCGGGGCCGGTGTCGACCATTTGCTGCAAGACTCTGACTATCCCACCGCTGTGCCACTGGTTCGTATGGTTGACCCAACCTTAACGGCAGGGATGGTTGAATATGTTACAATGGCAACTCTTCTTTGCTCTCGGCAGATGTACCGCGTTTTTCTCAACCAAGCGGGTCAATTTTGGGACGCGATTGAGGCACCCTTGGCGAAGAATGTCAAAGTTGGCGTCCTGGGTTTAGGTGAAATCGGCTTGGCCAGCGCCAAGATGCTGCAGCGTGTCGGGTACAAGGTGTTGGGTTGGTCCCGCCATGAAAAGCAATTGCAGGGCATTACCACCTATCATGGAAAAGATGGGCTTGAGCGGATGCTGGGCTGGTGCGATATTTTAGTGAATATACTGCCGCTGACGCCTGAAACGACAGGCATTTTGAGTGCGGGTACCTTCAATCGGATGCCGAAGGGTAGCTGTGTGATTAATGTGGGGCGAGGCCAACATTGCAACGAGGATGATTTGCTGAAAGCCCTGGATAGTGATCGCTTGTCTTGTGCCGTTTTAGACGTGTTTCAGGAAGAGCCTTTGCCTGTCGGCCACCCCCTTTGGAGCCATGAAAAAGTTATTGTTACGCCACATGTCGGGGGGATAACCAAACCTGAATCGAGCGTTAAGGCGTTTGTCCGCATGATGGACGAAGCCGCCGAGGGAAGCGGGTTTAGCAACCAGATTGACCTGTCCCGCGGCTATTAAGGTACGACGGTCTTGCCGTGCGTTAGCGTTTTTCTATCAACCGCTTTCGACACCTAAATGCTGGGTCAATCAGGTAAATTCGGCTTTTGTGAAGCCATCTAATTATGTTTGGTTGTTGGCGCGTTAACAACTCAGATTCAATCGCTCGAAAGCGTTTGCTGGCTAGGTCGCGATAGCATTCGTTTCACGACCGTCAACCGTTGCGGCATGTCCCAGAATGCTCGCCCTTGCCAAGCGACAAAATAACAAAAAAAGTAGAAAACAAAAATGGAAGGGACGCCAGATAGAGATCCCATGTGTGGCTCAAACCAATGCCAAAATGTGAATTGTTGAGCAAATGGAATGTCTTGGTAAACCAATTCCTCAACAGATTTATTCCACATGCTAGCCTCTAGCTGGATCTGAGTGACAGCACCGGCGATCAAAAAACCACCCTTTAAATACTCCCTGATAAGCAGATTCCAGATGGTCGGACGAACGCTGTTGTCGGCACGGATGGTTAGAGAGAAAATCGCTTTGCCGGGGGTTTGATCAAGACGTTTCTGCAGAATGGCAA
>CAXBRM010000246.1:0-2759 GCA_963978305.1 uncultured Rhodospirillales bacterium | reverse complement strand
CGATGTTGACGACGTGAAAACGGGCGCCGCATTGCTGCCGCCAGATCCGCCGCCGCTGCTGCTGTCGTTATCATCGTCGTCATTGTTGAGCGACTGGAACAAGAAGTAGCCGCCGACCCCGACAGCCGCCAGACCAAGCACGCCCGCGCCGATCGCGAGCCCGCTGTTGCCACCAAACAAGCCGCCGCCTGCGTCTGCGCTGGCGTCCAGTACGGAGCTGTCGACCGGCGCGCCCAGGGTGGTAAAGGTATCGGTTGTCAGCCCGGGCGCCACGGTTGAGGCAGCCTCAGCCGAGATGCTGATCGAGCCATCGGCGTTGACCAGGTAATGACCGGCGTTGACCTGGTACATTTGACCCTGATAGGTCACCCGAGCACTGCCCGTCGCCTGATCAATCACAAATTCGGCACCGGGCAATACCATAAAGTTGGTCTGGGCTTCGACAGCGGCCACCGCTGCCAGCATTGAAACACCAACCGCGCCTGCGCCAGTCGCACGCGCCATTGCACTTGCGCTCGCGCTGGTGCTTGCCAAACGGGTCTTTTTGCTGATCATTGACATGGGGTTCTTCTCTCGTCTGTTACTGTGCCAGCGGCTGAAAATCATTGCCGAGGCTGATCGTCTTGCCAATTTTTATGTCCGTATTGCCACCGTTATAACGTCTGAAATAAAAATTTGCTAAAAAAAATCCCAGTGGCATGCGGTCATGCAGATTGCTGGCGAGCATAGTGCCAAGGTGAGTGTCCGCAAAGCCTGTGTGCCCAAACTGGTCATTTTGAAGGCCCTGATCGTGGAAAAACAGTTGTTTCTGTGGCTTATTGGCGACGCAATCGGGCATAAAAAGCTAAATTTTTGATTTTTTGCCCATCGTTAGGCTGTTGATTTAAGACCATCCCTGCTGCTTAGGGCGCGAAGTTGTGGATATTATGGCAAATAGCCATAATTCATCGACCCGATGGCAGTAACCAGTCAGGAATGAGGATGCCAGCCACCAACGCCCGATTGTATCCCGAGCAAGACTCGCTTTGGTCGCCGTTCGATCCACGCGAGGGACGGCGGCCTTACCGCTACTTTCTGCGACGTTCGCAGAATAAAATCACCGGCCGAATCGAACCCGATAAGCCAGCGATGGCGTTTGTCTTGCTCAATCCAAGCACGGCGGATGAGCTCCAGGATGACCCAACCGTTGCCAAGGCGCGTCGCCACGCGGCGGGCTGGGGCTATGGTGAAGTGATTATTCTGAATGCCTTTGCCTATCGCGCCACCGACCCAAAAAACATGAAGGCCCAAATGGATCCGGTTGGCCCGCGCAACGATCAGGTGATTGTCGAGACCTGCCAGGTTGTCAGTGCGCTGGGCGGCCGGATAGTCTGTGGTTGGGGCAATCACGGCCGGCACTTGGGCCGCAGTCAGGCGTTGCGGGCGTTGCTGGCACCCTTTGACACGTGGGCCTTTAAAATCAGTAAGACGGGTGAGCCAAGTCATCCGCTGTATTTGCGCATGGATACCCAGCTTGTCCCCTATCCTTAGGCTCGGGATCGTGGTTGTATCTGTCGTGACGATTTGAACAAACTCAAGGAGCGGACGATGGCATTGAATGTGTATGGGATGAGCGGTTGTACGACAGTCAAGCGAGCCCAGGATTGGCTGGCGGAGCACGGCGTTGAGCACAGCTACACGCACTACAACAAACTGGCGGATGTCGCGGACACATTGCAACGCTTAATTGATGCGGCCTCGTTAACAGCCGTGCTGAACACCAACAGCCAGGCGTTCAAAAAACTCGACGTGGCGAGTCAGGACAATTTGCTGCATGACCAGGCGGCGGCGGTACAAGCGATGGCGGCCAACCCACGTTTGGCCAAGCGGCCGATTGCGTTTGATGGCAAGCGGGTATTGAGCGGCTTTAAGACTGCCGAGTGGCAGAGCTTGCTCTAGGCCGGGCCCTGGGCTTGATCCGCGAGGAATTTGGCTTCGAAATTGGCCCAATCGTCGGCGTCGATCGCCGCGCGCATTTCCTGCATCAAGGTTTGGTAGTAGTGGACGTTGTGCCAGGTGAGCAGCATCGGGCCGAGAATTTCGTCCGATTTCAGCAAATGATGTATGTAGCCACGTGAGTGCTTGCGGCAGGTCGGGCAGGTGCAGGTTGGATCGATTGGCGCCAGGCTGTCTTTGTGGATAGCATTGCGCATGTTGAGCTGACCAAACCGTGTGAAAGCACGACCGGTTCGTCCCGAGCGGGTCGGTAGGACGCAATCGAACATGTCGACGCCGCGCTTCACCGCTCCGACCAGGTCGTGAGGGGTGCCGACACCCATCAAATAGCGTGGTTTTGCGACCGGCAGCTGTCGGCTATGGTAGTCCAAAACCTCAAACATCAGCTGCTGACCTTCGCCAACCGCCAGGCCGCCGATGGCGTAGCCGGGAAAATCAAGATCTTTGAGAATATCGGCGCTGCGAGCGCGCAAGTCAGGATAGAGGCTGCCTTGGGTAATGCCAAACAGCGCATAGCCGTCGCGATCGATGAAAGCGGTACGGCAACGCTCGGCCCAGCGCATGCTCAATGCCAGGCTCGCTTCTGCCACAGCATGTTCAGCGGGGTGCGGGGTGCATTCGTCGAACGCCATCGTGATGGTGGCATCCAACAAATACTGGATTTCCATGCTGCGCTCAGGGCTGAGCATATGTTTGCTGCCGTCGATGTGACTGCGAAATTCGACGCCATCTTCGCTCATTTTTCGAAGATCGGTCAGGCTCAT
>CAXBRM010000245.1:0-2768 GCA_963978305.1 uncultured Rhodospirillales bacterium | reverse complement strand
GTTCACGCCGTTGTCATGAAAATTACGAACGCTGAAATTTTAGTCGACCCATCTCAAGACGTTTGGACAGATACCTTAGAAACCAGGGACGATGGTACAATTGGCCCTTCCACCGATAATGTCGAATTTGACTGGGGTGGTGATTTGGTTGTCCCTGGGTTTATCGACCTACACACCGACGCACTTGAAAGCCGCTTGATGCCGCGCCCGAGCGTAAATTGGCCTTCAACCGCAGCAATTCTTGCTCATGATCGAGAATTGGTGGCAGCGGGAGTTACCACAGTCTACAATGCCGTGAGCATCGGCAATAGTTCTCGCAAACCAGAACGTTTGGAACTGGTGCGACCTTTCGTTGACGCGGTCCAAATCGGCCAAAAACATCCAAGCTGTCGCGCAGACCATAAATTGCATTTGAGGTGCGAAATCACCGATCCGCTAATGCCAGTGTATTTGCAGGATCTGCTAAGTCAGGTCATTCCGGATGCGATGAGCATCATGGACCACGCTCCTGGTCAGCGACAAACGAAAAAGATGGCGCTTGACGAGTATGCGAGTTGGATGGCCACACATTATGGCAGCAGCAAAGAGGAAGCATTTGCTGCGCTCGATGACTTGTTAACAGAAAGCAAAGACCACGGCGCAACACGTGCTGAGTTGGTCGCCCGGCTGGCGAAGCAATACGATGTTGCGCTTGCCACCCATGACGACGAAACCGCTGAACACGTGAATTTTGCGCACTCCTTGGGTATCGACTACTGCGAATTTCCTGTTCACATTGATGCTGCGGAAAGGGCAAAAAAGCTTGGACTGTCGAGCGTCATGGGCGCGCCAAATGTGGTTCGAGGCGGATCGAGTGGTGGCAACATCAGCGCTAGCGAGCTCATCCATGCCGATCTGGCGTGTGCACTGGTCAGCGACTTTGTGCCTAGCAGTCAATTGTTTTCCCTTGGCCACCTATTGAAAGTGGAAAGCCTCGGGTTTGCCAAGGCGATATCGCTCTTAACAACAGGGCCAGCAAAAGTTGCGAAGCTAGCTGATCGCGGTACGCTAACGGCTGGGAAACGCGCCGATATTTTACGCCTGGGCATGATTGACAATCATCCGATCGTCAAATCAGTCATCTGCAAAGGGCAATTAATCGCTTTTTGAACGCGAATCTGCGAGTAGGCTCAGGGGTAAAAACACAGCGCTCTGTATTGCTACGTACACAAGCCGTCAGACGGCCGACATCAACGCATTGGGGATTTTCCGAAGTGGCGAGAGTGACGGGGCTCGAACCCGCGACCTTCGGCGTGACAGGCCGACGCTCTAACCAACTGAGCTACACCCCCACAACGGATCGCCGTATTAACCGCTGGTGCCGAAACTGTCCAGTGCAATTCGTTATGCAAGACACTTTACGCGGCTAGTGAAAACCGTCTCAGCAATCCACTAATCGCTCAAAAACCGGCCAGCCGTTCAATATTGTCAAAGCGTCGTTCTTCGAGCAATTCCGCCAAATCAAATCTAAAAGTGATGTCAGCGTCCCAATTACCAGGTTGGCCACTCGACAAAGTTGTGTCGATGAAGAAGTTGGCACAATCGCAATTGTATGAGAACACTGCCTTTAATTCCTGATCATGCACGCCATCGACACGCTGCTTATAGTCAAGGTCATAACGCCAGGGGTACAAAAACTCACGCGCACCCAACTGACCAGAAACACCAATTTTTGCCCACTGACTAATCTCACCGGACGATGTGTGTGACTCGCTGAAACTGCTTTGCCAAAACTGATTTTTTGTGAAAGGCAGCAGGCCTTGGATCGAGATATCAAATCCTGTATTCCAGCTATCAGTGTTTTGCCACAACTGACGCTCAGCCGATGTCGAGATACTGTAATCACTCGGTAAGCTCAGAGAGCCTTCGACCAGACCTCGGGTCATTTCTCGCGTTTCCAAGTCCCAGCGGGTACCCACGGCCGTACGGCCAAAATCTGTTAATTCGAGACTGGCGTCTAAGATCAGCTCAGTGAGATCACCATCCAAGCCGCTGTTTGCATCGTACTGATCAATAGCATCCATTTTCAGACCAAGGCCCGCAAATGCGTCAAAACTCAATGATGCCGTCTCGTCAGCGTTGAAAACGGCGCGGTCCAAAGTCGATATACTCTTGTATTCGGCGCCCAGATCAAGCCGTGCGCCGCGTTCAATCCAGTCCCACCCACCACTGCGATTGACCGCAAATAAGTTGGCAGCATCCAACTCAGCATGGTGATTGTCCTCGTTTGGGATCGTGGTCAATGAAGCCACGTCACTCACCCAGGTGAAGGCGGCGATAGGATTGATTATGCTGGCAGTGTTTTTACCCGCAAAAACCACCGGCGCGTCGAGTTTCGCCTGAACATAGGGCACCACTCTCGAAACCTCGCCCGAGTAGCTGTCACCAGAAGCCGTGATGCTCGCTGGGTTGTCGACGTCAAATCGCTCAACAGCATAGCCATCAAGCCTGGTGCCAAACGTGGTATTGGCCACGATGCCACCGCCGAGGTGGATCGGTGCGCTGACCCTATTGTCCGTGACGATCCGGGCGTATTCGCGCGCGTCTCCTCCTCGTTCCAAGTATCTCGCGTCCATTTGGCTGCGAAACGTCAAGCCAAAGCTGTTCGGCTCACTGATATACTCCCCGGTTGCCACCGGAAAATAATCTGGGACGTGATCTTCAGGGTCAACGTTTTCATTACCAACACGGGCATCGCGAGCCGCCAGTGAGAGATAATTGCGGCGGCT
>CAXBRM010000244.1:0-2783 GCA_963978305.1 uncultured Rhodospirillales bacterium | reverse complement strand
ACTTTCGGACAAATCTCTACTGCTAGTGGTAATGGCTCAAGCACCTATGCTGCCAACGTCACGCCGCAAGCTGGACATAATACCTACTTGGCGTTTTTATCATCTGACGGCACCCGTCCCTCATCGACGAACTTTGGAACAAACTATACAACTCGACAACACAATTATGGTTTTAATAGCAGTTCAACAGTCTACTTCGCAACAGCAGGGAGCAGCAACAGGACGTGGAATGGAAACATAGACGGTAGCGATGGACTGCTTATTGTTCCAGTGTCCAACGCTACATATGCAAGTTCTGTCAACAGCAGCACAAACAGCAAGACCCCCCCAAACATAAATTGCAATGCTGGTGATGCTGTTGTGGTCGTCCTGTACACTCAGGATAAGCTGAACCCTACAATCTCGCCTCCATCTGGCTACACGCTATTAGGACGCGCCGATGGCGGGACAAGTGGAGGTAGCTGCGCTAGTGTATTTGCGGCAGCAAAGCTAATAACATCAAGCGGCTGGGAGTATCCAGGTTCTTGGACAACCAATGCAAGCGGTGGCCAAGTGCATTTAAGTCAGACGATACGCTTGACGTAACAGCAAAAAACAAGCGGGGAGGCAAAGTGTAAAAACCTCCCCGCCCGTGCTTTCGATAGTTACAGTCAGGCCGCAACCATCCCCGCGTGAGCGGGGAACTAACCAAAGCCTAGCCAAAAAAATAGGCGAGTCAACAGCTTTTTGAGCGAGGATCAAATGACCGAACAAACAATAAACAGCCCGTGGTCGCTTCAACGCACCATTCCGCTTACCCTGATCCTCGGCCTCGTCACCCAGGCTGCGGCCATAATCTGGACAAGCAGCCAGATGGCGTCTGACGTCTCCAAAAACGCTGAAAAAATCGCGGTACTTGAGCTTCAATTTAGCAAGCTGGAAGACAGCGTACAGGCGCAAGCGGTCTCGATGGCGAGGATAGATGAAAATATAAAAGGGATTCGTGAACTCCTCGAAAGAATGAGCGCCCCGTAACCCCAACCAAAAACCTAATGCAAACACAACCCGCCACCGGCGGGTTTTTTTATATCAGAAAGGATAAAACAATGGCCTACAACGCGCCCTGGCTTGACTACGCCCGCGAGTTTATCGGCACACGCGAACTGCCTGGCGAGTCACACAATCCTGTCGTTTTAGAGTTTAGCCAGATTCTGGGTCTGGGCGACTATATGACGACCGATGATGATGAGCATCCTTGGTGCGCGGTTTACACCGGCGCTTGCTTGGAAATGACCGGCTATCTCAGCACCCGCAAAGCCAATGCCAAAAGTTATTTATCTTGGGGCCAGCAAGTGCCACTGGCACAAGCGCAGGTAGGCGATATAGCGGTGTTCCATCGTGGCTCGCCCGGATCGGCTGCGGGCCATGTTGGTTTTATCGTCGGATTTGATCTTCGCAAAAATAAACTTCACATTCTCGGTGGCAACCAGAATAACGAGGTCAACATCCAGCCTTACGATATAGGCAGTTTGGTTGGCATCCGACGCCCGTATCCAGAAAGCGTCGTGTGGCCACTGCCCGAATCTGAAATCCTGCCAACGGTTTATGAACTGCTCGAGGGCACCGACGCTTTGCCCGAGCATGTTGGCGGCATATTTCACCCACCCCTAGTAACCATACCAAAGGAACCTTTTGTTATGACTGAAACTAATCAACCTGGCACCAGAAACAGTGCCGATCTGCCAAAATCTGAAACCGTTGCTGTGCCGGTTATTACCCGCGACACAAATTTTCTGGACGTTGTTCTCGGCCTGTTTTTGTTTGGCGATGCGCTCAAAGGGAAAAAGACCGCGCTCGGCACCGGTGCGCTGGTGCTGTACAGCATCGCGGCAGCGATCGCTGGCGGTTTTGGCTATAGTGTGCCACCGGCTGTCCACGAAGCGATTTTGCAATCCATCATGGCTTACGCTGGCGGCGGTATAGTAGCCAAGCTACTGCCAACAATTGATTATTTTGCCGACTTTGCAAAACGAAAAGTCGCATCCGGAATGTAGAGCCATGTGGCAAAATGGTGGCAGAAAATCTTGGTGGCCATGCCTTCTTTTTGAATAAGCGTAAAAGAATCAATGGCTTAATATAGGTTTTTGGTGATGGCAAATAAGGAGAGCGACACACTGCCAGTGTAGCGCTCTCCCATCTGAGCTAAGGCCCCATTTTGTGTTTAAAACCAATAACTTATAGACTTTTTTGTCATAATTGGTTTAACAATAAAACACGTTCAAGCACCCCTAAAACAGTCTAAAAACGACTGTTATTGCCCTAAAAACGGCGGACATGCCTTTTTTTGGGGCGGGTTTATATGGCAAAATGGGTGCAGTTTTCGCCAAATACGCGATCTACAGTTTCGATTTTCACACGATCGGTTGTATTTCCGTAGTGGCTGATCGTGCCCTCATCCTTGCCAACCAGCTCGGCAATCGCTCGGGGTGTAAGCCCAGCTTCTAACAGGGCGCTAACGCAGCCATGCCCGCCGATCTCGTGCGAGGTCAGCACTGGCAGCCGATCGCCACAAATTTGCCGGATGCGTTTATTGATGCTTTTGGCCGGGCTGTGAGCATGCAAAAACGGAAAGACCAACAAATCAGGATGCGAAGGGATAAGCGTTGCCAGCGTTTGTAACGCGGCCACCACATCGGCGGTCAGCATTTTATGAACGCTTTGTTGGTACTTGCGGTTGACGGCATGGATCACCAAACGTCGATTAGAAAAATCAACATCGGCCCACCTTATCTTGGATGTCTCGC
>CAXBRM010000243.1:0-2786 GCA_963978305.1 uncultured Rhodospirillales bacterium | reverse complement strand
ACTGGAGTTCAGACGTGTGCTCTTCCGATCTCGCCGATCCTGCCAAACCAACGCATGATGGATCGGCTTGCCCGTTTCTCGTTCCCAAACAACCACGGTTTCACGCTGGTTGGTGATCCCGATGCCAGCCAACATTCCTGCTCGGATGTCAGCCTTTGCCAAAGCGCCCTGGACGGTAGAAATGACTGTCGACCAAATCTCTTCAGGGTCGTGTTCAACCCAACCACTTTGCGGATAGTACTGTGTGAACTCACGCTGGTCGGTTGCAAGCAAACGCAGGTTTTCATCAACAATCAAGGCGCGTGAGCTGGTCGTTCCTTGGTCAATAGTTAAGATGTAAGCCATAGTGCCCCCAGTCAAACAGATCGTCGTTGTATTGGCCGTAAGGAGCACTGGCAAGAGGCCAAATCAAGGCACCATCGCATCCATTTCACACCCCATAGACGGCAGACTGAAACACAATCCAGAATTGGCAGGAACCAATCTTTCGTCTTTAGCCAAACCAGGGCGCTAGAACAGGTCCTCTGCCATGGTTAACAGCGCATCACCGCCATCGACAACCTGGTCGGCATAGCCTTTCGCACGCGGTAAGATATTGCGCACGTAGAAATCGGCGCTCATCCGCTGACCCTCCATTTCTGTTGTGTCGAAAATGGTGTCTTCTTCCACGATTGCTCGTTGCAGCATAATCCATGCGCCAACAACGCTACCCCACATGTTCAAAAATGGTGTTGCGCCGGCCGCAGCTTGAAACAGGTCGTCAGCTGTCGACTGAAGCATCCATGCGGTTGTCTGCTCAAGACGAGCAACGGCGTCATCAAATCGGTCGGCAAGATCCAGCACCAAAGCATCATTGGTGATGCGGGCTCTGGTAATGTCTTTTCGCATTTCGGCGATCAGCTCGGCTGTCCCTTGGCCGCGGTCTTTGGCGAGTTTGCGCCCCATCAGATCCAACGCCTGAATCCCGTTGGTGCCTTCGTAAATCGGTAATATGCGGGCATCACGATAATACTGACCCGCCCCTGTCTCCTCGACAAAGCCCATTCCGCCGTGGACTTGAACACCGATGCTGGTGACTTCCACAGCCATATCGGTACACCATGATTTCACCAGGGGCGTGAGCAAATCAACACGACGATTATGATAGGCGCGTTCTGCTTCGTCATTCGCATGATGGGCTTTGTCGAGACTGGCATAGGCCAGCAGCGCCATCCCCCTACCAGCTTCAACCTGGCTGCGCATGGTCAGGAGATTCCGACGCACGTCGGGGTGCTCAATAATCCGCACACCAGCTTTATTTTTGCTTCCCAACGCAGCGCTTTGCACGCGCTCTTTTGCAAAAGCCAATGCATGTTGATAAGCGCGGTCAGCCAAGCCAATTCCTTGCACGCCAACCCCCAAACGGGCGTTGTTCATCATTGTGAACATCGCAGCCATACCGCCATTTGGGGGGCCAAGACGCCAACCAATTGCCCCACCATTATCGCCGTAACGCATCACACAGGTTGGCGAGGCGTGAATGCCGATTTTCTCCTCTAAACCGCCGACCATGCAGTCATTTCTTGGACCCAGGCTACCGTCTGGATTCACAAGGAACTTCGGCACAATAAACAAACTGATGCCTTTTGTTCCTTCCGGCGCACCCGGTTCACGGGCCAGCACCAAATGCACTATGTTTTCAGCTAATTCATGCTCACCCCAGGTAATGTAAATTTTCTGACCAGTTATCAGAAAACTGCCATCTGCTTGTGGCTCAGCTTTTGAGCGAAGTGCGCCGACATCAGAGCCCGCGTGTGGTTCGGTCAGGTTCATGGTGCCCGACCATTGGCCACTGGCAATATTTGCCGCATAGGTTTGCTTCTGTTCATCGGTGCCGTGGGCGAGAATGGCCTCCAGTGCACCTTGGGTCAGCAGAGGCAATAAACCAAAGCTCATATTCGATGCATTGACCATCTCGATGCCACAAGCACCGATCGCCCAAGGCAAGCCCATCCCACCAATCTCTTCGGGGAAGCTTGCGGCAAGCCAGCCCGTTTGTTTGAACCCGTCCCATAGCGCATCAAAACTGTCTGGCACACGGACAACGCCATTCTCTAAGCGAGCACCCTCTAAGTTCGCATCCCAATTATTTGGTGCCAAGCGCTCATTAAAGTAGCGGCTGCCCTCGTTAAGCATGGTGCTTGCAAGCTCGGCACTGGTATCGGCAAACGCTGGCATTTGCGCAAAGCCATCGATACCGACCAAATTGTTCAAGACAAACTGCATGTCTTTAATCGGCGCTTGATAGGTCATTGCCCAACTCCTTCAAATTCTACGCAATTAATGTCGAAATAGGGGTTTTACCTTAGGAAGTACAGCCAAATTCGACCTCAAAGGGTGTGTCAAGGCTTCGCAACCTGCTGCGTCAACTTCGTCGTCTTTAGCGGATCAAACCAGATAAGGATCAGACCACCGACCGCAATCAAACCAGCACTAAGCACTTGCCCCAGGCCAATCGCAAGCCGTCACAGCCAATTCGATCAGCGACCCAAAAACAAAACGTTTCTTAAAACAGCAAACAAGGGAAGATACGCTGACAAGAAATGACACGTTTGCAGACAGCAATTACCAATTCCCTCGTGAACATAAAGCGTTTCTTGAGAAAACAAAACGCTATTGGCATCAATGGCGAGGGCCAGAAGCCACTGGCATGAGTGCAACTGCTTCACCTCCTGTCACTTGGAGTGAAGAAAACAACATCAGCTGGAAAGTACCCATTGAAGGACAGGGTTACGCTTCTCCCACTG
>CAXBRM010000242.1:0-2807 GCA_963978305.1 uncultured Rhodospirillales bacterium | reverse complement strand
TGCACCATAGTCAAGATAGCTTTTCACGCGAGCCAACGCCGCAATCAGTTTAGGATTGCCAGCAGCAAAACCAA
This sequence comes from uncultured Rhodospirillales bacterium, assembly GCA_963978305.1. Classification (GTDB taxonomy): domain Bacteria; phylum Pseudomonadota; class Alphaproteobacteria; order UBA7985; family UBA7985; genus CAXBRM01. The sequence continues at coordinate 2,733 of CAXBRM010000242.1, read as the reverse complement.
TCCGCCAGCCAGGCATACTGTAGGTTTTGCTCATGCTCGTGAACTCTACCGCGACGTCTTTGGCGCCTTTTACCTCCAAGATGCTCGGTGGGGCAGCTTCATCAAAATATATCTCGGCATAGGCCAGGTCTGACAGCACGTAGATCCCATAATGACGGCAAAAATCAACAATCTGCTCGTAAAATTCAAGATCGACCATTTCTGCGGTAGGATTACTTGGATAGTTAATGACCACCGCGATCGGTTTTGGCACACTAAATTCAACCGCACGACGTAGGGCCGTAAAAAAATCGGCAGCATTGGCTGATGGAATGTAACGCAGGGACGCACCAGCGATAATAAAGCCAAATGCATGAATTGGATAACTGGGATTGGGCACCAGAAACATGTCACCCGGGCTACTGATCGCCTGGGCCAAATTCGCAAGCCCCTCTTTTGACCCCAGTGTCACAATCGCTTCCGTCTCCGGACAAAGCTCTACGCCAAATCGTCGTTCATAATAGCCGGCAAACGCTTTTCTCAAACCGGGAATACCACGGGAGACGCTGTAACGATGGATTCTAGGGTCCCTGATAGCTTCCGCTAATTTATCGAGAACATGATCGGGCGGCGCTAGGTCGGGATTGCCCATCCCCAAGTCAATAATGTCTTCGCCCTGCGCGCGCGCCTCAGACTTCAGGCGATTCACCTCAGCAAAAACGTAAGGCGGCAATCGTTTCTCACGATAAAATTGTTCTGTATTTGAAATCACGAAACTGTCTCGATTGCAATGTTGTCCTGAAACCTAATCTAATGACAATATTAATTGAAATTTTTTTGCACGAAAATCGCGTTTTGAGCAAATTTATTATCTTGCAACTGCAACGCTGCACCAAATAAACCATAGAGCCTGGCCAGGCCCCTGGACTTATCAATGCTGTCGCTCTTTTTTCCCTGCGCACTCAGCACAGCACCTTCAACGCTAAGACTGGGCGACAATCTGAACACAATAGCTCGATATGCGCGCAATCAATGGCCGTTCCCTCTTGCCACCATCAAAAATTTGATCATAACACGAGACACTTTATACCACTTCTGCGTTAGTTAATTATGAAATACCGCCGGAGATTATACTGGTTTGTCGCAGTAATCTATGCAGCGCTGTGGTGCACTCACAGCTCTTTGGCTCAAAAAAATGTCTCGCAGGCGGCTTTAACTTTCGACGAAATTGATCCGATTGCCATCGCCGTTTTAAACCAAGCGCAGCAGCTCTCTTTCAAAAACGGTGTCGAATATTGTGGCTTTATCGCTTTGGATACAATGGGCGCGCTTCGCGCAACAGCACCAGCACGTGGCCTGATCGATCAGTGCTCGCCGGATGCGCCCGATGATTGGACATTAATTGCGAGTTATCACACGCATGGTAGCGTCGACTTAACCGACTTGGAGAGTAGTTTTGAATTGCCAAGTTCGGATGACATCGAAAGCGATCACCTCGATGAAGTCGACGGATATATTGCGACGCCTGGCGGGCGCTTATGGTTTGTCGATGGCCATCAGCAAATAGCTTATCTGATCCAGCCCGCGGGCTTCATGATGACCGACCCCAATTACCAATCGGATGACTGCACTCTACATCAGTCCTACACGATCAACGAGCTGCGCTATCTGGAAACCGATGGCTTCATTGAGTGCGATGATGACCACTCAACGAAGTCGCTTGATTAGGCTACTGGTGTCCCAGCGCCCACCGCCCATGTTCTGAATATCTTTATAGTAACCATCCACCAGTTTGGTAACTTCCAGCTGAAGGCCGTTGGCTTCAGCTGCTTGTAAACAGATGGCCAGATCTTTGCGCATCCAATCGACCGCAAAACCAAAATCAAAGCGATCTTCAATCATTGTCTGACCGCGGTTGCTCATCTGCCAACTTCCGGCGGCGCCCTGACTGATAGCCGAAAGCACTTTTGTCATATCGAGGCCCTGACTTTGCCCCAACACCAACGCCTCGCTCAACCCTTGGATTAGCCCTGCGATCGCGACTTGATTGACCATTTTGGCAACCTGCCCTGCGCCGACATCCCCCACATGGGTTATCGCTTTGGCATAAGCGGTTATAATCGGCTCGGCACGTGAGACATCCGGTATCGAGCCACCGACCATGATGGTCAATTGGCCATTTTGAGCACCAGATTGACCGCCGCTGACTGGCGCATCGACAAAGCCGATGTTGTGCGAGGCGGCCAGTGTGCTCATCTCCTGCGCAACCGTCGCAGATGCAGTGGTATGATCGATAAATAAGCAATGCTGAGGCATCGCCGCAAAAGCCTGTTGGCAAACCTGGCGAACGTCAGCGTCGTCACCAACACAAGCCAAAACACCATCCGCGTCGACCACGGCCGCCTCGATGGTTGATTTGTAGTCGCCAGTAAATTCGTCGCACCAGCGCTGAGCCTTCTCCACCGACCGATTGAACACCGTCACCGAGTGACCTGCCTCAACCAAATGCCCAGCCATTGGATAGCCCATAGCGCCCAGGCCAATAAATGCCAATCTCACAGATTTGCTCCTTTGCATCACGAAAACTGACGACAGCGGCGAGCCCTTTTCATAGGGTTCATCCGCCCTCCGATAGTTTGACGAGGTTTTTCAGTAGTTTTTCGACACCAATGCGTTTCTCATCGTCTGTTTCAAGTTTTCGACGATAAACCAACCGCTGATCGTCACGGCGCTTGATGATCTTTTTGTTTTTCT
>CAXBRM010000241.1:0-2814 GCA_963978305.1 uncultured Rhodospirillales bacterium | reverse complement strand
TTAGCCGAGCAAGAATTTTGGCCTCGGCTGTTGTTAAAGGTCACACAAGCCAGAGTACCAAGCTTGTTGGTCAACGCCCGGTTAAGCGAGTCGAGCTTTAAGCGTTGGCGACGGTTGGTCGCGCTTGGCGTGTCAGTACCAAGCCTGGTTAGCGAGGTACATGCCCAGAATCCTGATCAAGCCGATAAATTCAAAGCTTTGCGTGTGCAAAGTACCAGGGCGACAGGGAATTTAAAGTTTGCTCACGTCACAACATCCCAGCGGCGATCGAAAAGCGACCTTGGTTACTGGACCGTGGTATTTGCGATGTCGCATGCTGAAGAGGAGGTGCTGGCTTCACCCCAACTGCGTCAAGCACTCGATGATCATCAAGAACTCTGCGTCATCCATTGTCCGCGGCATATCGAACGGTTAGGCAGCGATGATCGACGCCCTAAGTGGTCTCAAGGGGCAAGGCCAGGTCCAAACATCCGTGAGGTTGTTGTCGATGTGTATGGTGTGATGTCTCAAGTTTATGCTGAGTCTGATGTGGTGATTTTAGGCGGTAGTTTTACGGATCGTGTGGGTGGACACAGTCCGATCGAAGCGCTTGTAAGTGGAGCCCCTGTCATCGTCGGTCCTGACCACTGGGCACAGCAAAGTATTGGGGATAGTCTAGCGCCCTCCGGGGCTGTTATCCTTGTTTCAAGCGTTTCAGAGGCGGTCGCCAAAGCGCTAGCCCTGCGCAAAGACCCTGAGATGGTTGCAAGGCAACTGAAAGCTTTTGAGCAGCAAAGTCGCGAAGGCGAGGCGGCGCTGACGGCAGCTCAAGCATGGATTGCCAAGGCAATAGAGCAGACATGAACCCTATATTTTCCAAGCCTTTGTCCTGGTTATATCGATGTGCTGTCGAAGTTCATAAGCCTGGCATCTCATCAATTCGAGCGCCGCTGCCAGTTGTCAGCGTTGGTAATTTAGAGGTCGGTGGCACAGGCAAGAGCCCCATTGCGCAGGCAATTTGTGCTGGTCTCGAGCGGCTCGGTTGTCGTCCGGCAATATTGTCGCGTGGCTATGGTGGTCGATTAAAGGCCACTGCGCGCGTTGTCCCTGAGCAACATAAGGCGTCTGATTGTGGTGACGAGCCGCTGATGCATGCCCTGGATGGATATCGGGTATATATTGGTGGTGATCGTCATGGTTCTGCGGTCGCTGCTGCGGCAGATGGTGTCGACATTTGCGTTTTGGACGATGGGCATGCGACCAAGAGCGTTGTCAAAGACTTTTCGATTTTAGTCTTTCGGCCCGGGTTTTCTGATCGCCGAGCACTTTTGCCAGCGGGCCGCCTGCGAGAGCCGCTGGAAGCGGGACTCGCCAGGTCCGACTATGTAATCGTCAACGGTTCACCAACCCGAAATGACAATGATTTGCTTGCTGAGTCCGGGTTGCCATTTCTGACGGGTGAGTTTGTTGTTCAGCCACCTTTGGCGGAACGGGACAGCCAACCCCTGGTACTGGTGACAGGGATTGCCAATCCGGATCGTGTGCTTAAGACGGCACAGAGGTTAGGCTATTCAATCGCTGATCATTTAGCTTTTCCTGACCATCATCGTTTCCGCCCATCAGATTTGGCGCAGATCCAGAGCGCCCTAACCCACCACCAGGCTACTGTTCTGACCACGAGCAAAGACGCTGTACGTTTACCGGCAGTCCTGATGGAAAACGCTGAAATATTAAAGGGAACATGGCAGGCCAGTGACCAAGAGCAATTTAGGGAGCTGCTTGCCCGCTTGGTGTCCTTGCGAGGCGTGACCTGAAATCCAAAGGCGGGAAGTGACCTTAAAGCAAGGTTCCTTGGTCTTTTGATTCCGGCTGGTCGGTTAGACGTTTTGATGCCGTGCGAGTTGTTGGTTTGCCAATGGCTGCCACTTGATCATCAAGGAAATGGAGGGTTAAGGTCATGTTTTCATGGATCCCGCTGGCTCGATCAATTACGCTGCCGGTCTTATCGGTGACGTAAATATAACCTTGGTCCATCAATTGGTCACGGGCGTTGGCAAGCGACTGCAGGACACGTGACAGGGCATCAAGATTTTGCCGTTGTTGTGCCAATCTGTTCCTTAACGCAGCTGTCATGCGGCTACTCGCGTCCAGTGCTTGGAAGGCCTGTGTCATGCCTCGTACTTTTTCGCGTGGATGCAGCAATCGCCTCGCAATACTGTCGTATCGCTGGCGCCAGTTTGCTAAATGGCGTTGAACAGCACGATCGAGGGCCATGCTCCCGAGGTCTAAGGTTTGCGTACGTTCCTGGATCAAACGCTCCGGCTGACCCAATCCCCGGCTCAAGCCTGTCAGCTCGGTGTTTAAAGCAATGGTTTTCCGCCTTAGTGAAACCGCAAGACGCTGGTTCAGGTCGCCAATTTTGATCCGTTCGTCGGCTCTTACCGGGACGGCCATTTCGGCAGCCCCAGTTGGTGTCGGCGCACGCCGATCAGCGGCAAAGTCGATCAGTGTGGTGTCGGTCTCGTGACCAACCGCCGAAATAATTGGGATGCGTGACCCAGCGACCGCACGGACAACAATTTCCTCGTTAAAGCACCAAAGGTCTTCGAGGCTACCGCCACCACGCCCGACAATGAGCACGTCTGGTCGGCGCACGGCCCCGTCGGATGGAAGGGCGTTGAAGCCGCGGATAGCGTTGGCAATTTGTCCGGCGGCATCATCGCCTTGGACACTTACGGGCCACAGCAAAACGTCGCGGGGAAATCGGTCTGCCAACCGATGCAAAATATCGCGAATCACGGCACCGGTTGGGCTGGTAACCACGCCAATACTTTC
>CAXBRM010000240.1:0-2820 GCA_963978305.1 uncultured Rhodospirillales bacterium | reverse complement strand
CGCACAAGGCGTGCAAGGTTTGCGAGCATTGGTAAAGAAAGAGCAAAAACTGGCAGTATCATCCGCTGCAAATTGCCTAGGGGATCCTCGTTGAAGGGGACATAGCCCAGCGACGCAGCTCCTGGCATAAACCGCCAGACTAGAAAAATTGACACGATCCCCAGCCAGAATGAAGGAATGGTCAGCCCTGCGATGGCACCAATACGGACAAGTACTTCGATGGTTTTGCCGCGTGCCTCGGCCATAAAACATCCGATCGGCACTGCCAAGCCAGCCCCGAAAAGAACTGACAGAAAGGTTAGTTCAAGGGTCGGCCAGATGCTGGTGCTGATCTCTTGAAGCACTGGGCGACCTGTCCAGATTGACGTACCAAGATCACCACGGAAAATACCGCTAATCCAGTCAAAATACTGTGTAAGGAGAGGCTTATCCAATCCGATGCGGCTTTCAAGCTCTGCGATACGTTCTGGTGTGATTTCAGTATTGGCACCAAGCATAATCGCGACCGCATCGCCTGGGATCAGTCGAATCATTAGAAAGACAATCACGGAGACGCCAAACAGTACGATGGCTAGATCAATAAAGCGACCAGCTAAAAAACGAGATGGCAATACTCGGCTCATGCCTGTTCTCCTGGACGAGAGAAAAGAAAAAGGCGCACCCACATTGAGCAGGTGCGCCTAAATTACAGACTGATTTATTCGCTGACTTCAACCAATTTCAGGCTGCTCAGACGACGGTTTGGATTGATCACAAAACCCGAAACGCGGTCGCTAGTGGCCGTTGAGAGAGCGCCATACGCGACGTGCACAATTGGTCCCTCGCAAGCAAGCTTTGTTTGCACCGCATTGTATGCTGCGCGACGGGTCTCAGTATTGGTCGAGGTTCTACCGGTGTCGAGCAAGTCATTAACCTCCACATCATCATACTTAAACACGTTGGTTGATCCACCGCCATAGAAGGTACGGTAGAAATAACCATCTGGATCAGGATTGCCACCGTTGGCTGAGGCAAACAAATCAAAATTAGAATTGCGCCAGTCCTGGACAAACGCTCCGATTTCCTTGTTCAAAAGCTCAATCTCGAAACCAGCTAATTTTGCCTGTGCTTGTACAACTTGAGCAATGTCTATCGCGTCTTGACGCGGCAGAACCAGTAACTCGACGGCAATTGGGGTTTCAACACCAGCGGCAGCAAGAAGTGCTGCTGCTTCATCAGCATCGCCACTGTAGCAGTCAAATGCCGAAGGATCGAGCGCCCAAGTCTGAAGCGCTGGGCTGAGCGGTCCTGCCGGGACACCATTGCCATACAAAGCAGCGGCGATGATTTCTTCACGATTGATTGCCATATTCAGGGCGCGGCGCACAGCCGGGTTATCAAATGGCGCACGCGTCGTGTTGATGCCGATCAACGTATACGAGAGTTCGCGTGTTTCGTGCATGGTGACGCTGGGTGTCATTTGCAGCTGTAGGGCCGTTGCTGGATCTACGCCTGGCAAAAGATCGTACTCTCCCGAAGCAATTCCGACTTGTCGGGTTGCCGCTTCAGGTACGATGTTGAAAACCACCTCATCAAGCTTTGGTAATCCTGCTTCACGATAGCCGCCAAAGGCCGTCAAAGTGATGTGAGCGTTTGGTACCCATTCTGTGAATTGAAACGGACCCGTTCCAACAGGCACCTGCTGCAGCGATTCCTTGTCGTTTTCCATTTCAGCAGGGACGATGGCGATGCCCGCAAGAGATGTCAGGATTGGTGCAAAAGGGGCATCAATCGTAAGGTCAATTGTTGTATCGTCAACAATATTAATTCCAGTGATCGGAGAAATTCGGCTCGCTAGCGGCGAACCCATTTCTTCATTTTGAACACGTCGGAGTGATGCAGCAACGTCTTCAGCTGTCATGGCCGAACCATCATGGAACGTAACGCCTTCGTGTAGATTAAAGGTATAGGTCAATCCATCGTCCGAAATATCCCAGGATTCGGCGAGGCCTGGTTGAACTGATAAATCTTCGGCAATTGCTGTCAAACCTTCGTAAATTGTATCACCAATAACCACGACCGAAGCAAACGCCGTGACGAGGTGTGGATCAAGTCCTGCTGGTGAAGAGTCTACTGCTACGTCCAGGGTGTCGGCTTGAGCTGGCATGCAAAAGCAAGCGGACATTAGGAACGCAGCACCAAGTGTCTTTTTAAGCATATTCCCTCCTTTTCCGGCCGTGAATGGAAGTGCAGGACAAACTGCCTGCAAAAATGGCCGCGATGGTCTAAGCGAACGAAAGCCTATCATAATACCAAAATAATCCAAGATTAAATTTTTGTTGCTTTGGTTTTATTTTGGCATTCTATTATAGTTGTTAGCTTCGAGGTTAAAGATCTACGTGCTATCACTGTAGCTCGAGGAATTTCAGGGGATAAATCTTTGGCGGACGAACCACTCCTAAGTGTAAGTAACTTAACAATCAGTGTCGGCCGGGCAGCAATTGTAGAAGACGTTTCATTTGGTATCAATTCTGGTGAAATGCTTGGTCTGGTTGGCGAGTCAGGATCGGGAAAATCTGTGACAGCTTTGTCGATGATGCGGCTGTTGGCGGAGCCGCCGCTTAGGATAGCGGACGGAAGTATTTGTTTCCTTGACCGCGAACTCACCGAGCTTGATGAAGGTACGCTGCAAAAAATCCGTGGTGATGAAATCTCGATGATTTTCCAAGAGCCGATGACAGCGCTTAACCCGGTTATGACAACCCGGGGGCAAATTGATGAGGTGTTCAGGTTTCACGCGGATATCCCGCCCCGTGAGCGTCGCAAACGCGCGATACAGCT
>CAXBRM010000239.1:0-2822 GCA_963978305.1 uncultured Rhodospirillales bacterium | reverse complement strand
GACATCTCTTTATCGCTGACATCCACCATTTCTGCTTCGCCTGATGCATTCAAGTGGGTAAGTTGGTCGGCCATAATCATGCTTTCGTTCTTTGCTGTCTTTCGGCATGCGGTTGATTTGCCAACCTGTCCTTAAGTTTGAGTGCCTAGCAGCTGGCGCGTCGCGCCTTCAACGTCTTCGTGTTTCATCAAGCTTTCGCCAACCAGGTAGGCAGCCGCGCCGGCGGTTCGCATCTCCAAGAGATCATTGTATGTTTTTAGACCACTCTCAGCGACCAACAACTGTCCTTGGTTTGCCATGGGGGCAATCCGAGCAAATGTTGACAGGTCAGTGACCATTTTTCGCAGATCGCGATTGTTGATCCCCAACATAACCCAGTCAGGATATTGGCATGCCCGGGACATTTCAACTTCGTCATGAACCTCGACCAAAACATCCAATTCGAAGCTCTCGGCGGCATTGATCATTTCGAGACACGCATGGTCATCAAGAGCGCCGGCAATCACCAATATGCAGTCTCCCCCCATCGCAGCGGTTTCGGCAACTTGATACGGGTCAATGATAAAATCTTTGCGCAAAATCGGCAGCGCGCAGGATACCCGTGCCGCTGGCACAAAAGCATCATCACCCTGAAAGTACGGCACGTCGGTTAAGACACTGAGGCAGGTGGCGCCTGCGTTGGCGTAGTTCATCGCCAACAGGCTGGGATCAAAATCGGCTCGTATCATGCCCGCGCTTGGCGATGCTTTTTTAATCTCAGCGATCAGGGCGAAGCCACCTGCCTGATGCTTTGACTGCAAAGCTGTTTTAAAGCCACGACGCTTATGGTCGCGCGATTGTGCTTCCAGATCAGCAAACGACACTTGGGCTTTCTGCCGGGCGACCCATTCCGCTTTATCGGCACAAATTTTGGCTAGCACATCTGGGACGTCGGGACGAAAGGGATTGTTATTCCTCATTTGTAATCCTAACCAGGCTTTCGAGTGCCGATTGTGCAGCACCACTGTCAATGCTCATACGGGCAATGGCAATTCCCTCGGCTAAATCTTCTGCTTTGTTTGCGACCACCAGCGCACCGGCAGAATTCAAGAGCACCATGTCGAGGTAAGCACTGGGTGTGCCAGCCAGAACGGATTTTAATGCTGCGGCGTTTTCGGCAGGTTCGCCTCCTCTGATCGCCTCGATTGGGGCGGGTGTCAGGCCTAACTCGTCAGCTGAAATGGTGAAGGTTCTAATGTTGCCACCGTCGAGTTCAACCACATCTGTTGGTCCATGCAGAGCCATTTCATCCAGCCCACAGCCATGGACCAACCAGGCACGATCGGTGCCCAATTCTGCCAGCGCCGCCGCCATTCTCTCCAAGTAAACAGGAGAAAAGACACCGATCAGTTGTCGAGTGGCGCCCGACGGATTGCTCAAAGGGCCAAGAATGTTAAACAGCGTCCTGATGCCCAGCTCCTGGCGTACTGGGCCGACGTGACGCATAGCGCTGTGATATTTCGGCGCCATCATAAAACCGATATTGGCTTGCTGGATGGCTCGCTTTACCGTTTGTGGGTTCGCATCCAGGTTCACGCCCAGCTCAGCCAAAACATCGGCGGCCCCACTTTTTGAAGAAGCGGCGCGGTTGCCGTGTTTTGCGACCGGCACGCCCGCGCCGGCGACCACAAAGCTGACCGCCGTTGAAATATTGTAAGTATGCGCGCCATCGCCGCCTGTTCCTACGACATCCACAGACCCATCCGGGGCGTCAACCCGGGCCATCGCCGCGCGCATCGCGCGGACCGCGCCAACAATTTCCCCTACGGTTTCGCCGCGCGTTCTCAAAGCTGTGAGAAAGCTCGCCATCCGAACAGGGCTTGCGTCGCCGCTCAGCATTTCCGCAAAGGCTCGCTCGACATTTTCTGCCGTATTTACCTCGCCGTCGATGGTTGCGCTGATCAATTCAAGTAGTTTGCTCATGCCGAAACAGCCTTCTGGTTGTGCGCTGTGGCTTGCTCTAAGAAATTTTTGAGCAGTCTGTGGCCGACTGTTGACGCGTTTTGGCTCGCATCCTGCCAACTTTTCCGCTCGGTTAAGTCCAGAGTCTCAATACTTTCAGGATGAAACTGTACCCCAAAAATCGGCGCATCGGCGTGGTGCATCCCCATAATCAGGCCATCGTATTCCGCATCAATGATTAAGCTGTTTGGCAAGCTGGCTTTATCAACCACCAATGAGTGGTATCGTGTGACTTGAAACTCGGCTGGCAAATCGCGAAACAGACCACCGTTGTTATGTTGGATCACATTGGTCTTGCCATGGATGGCGGCGGGCGCGCGGCAAACGTCGCTGCCGAAAGCCGCACCGATGCTCTGATGGCCAAGGCAGACGCCCATCAGTGGCACCGAGTCTTGAGCTGCTCGCTTTACCACATTGATGCAAATCCCAGCTTCGTTTGGCGTCGCGGGTCCAGGAGAGAGGATGATACCTTCGGGCTTGAGATCAAACAATTCATCAACGCTCAAGGCATCGTTGCGATAAACTTCCAACTCTGCACCCAACTCACCTAAATAATGGTACAGGTTGTAAGTAAAACTGTCGTAGTTATCGATCAAAGCATACATATGCAGTTCGCGGTGGTTCTTCTCACTATAGTTATTTTAATCATTCATTTTTTGCAAGGGAAGCAACATAGAGTGATAATTTTAGTAAGTCATCACCTCCTTTAAGGCCACTGATGTAACGTGGAGGAATACCAGAAGTACCTAAGATTGCACCAGAGAGTGCTCCAGTCGCGGCGGCGCGAACTACATTTTGACCACCTCCGTTCGAGGCTGACA
>CAXBRM010000238.1:0-2833 GCA_963978305.1 uncultured Rhodospirillales bacterium | reverse complement strand
GATGCTTATGGCTTCGGGTTGGCTGTTTTTGCCTATGCCCTGGTGTGCGGGGCATTTGCGGCAAACGTCCTTGACGGGGCTCTGCGCGCTGTACCAGCACAGCAAATTGAGACAGGGAAAGCCTATGGCCTAAGCGCGCGTCAGGTATTTTCGAGGATCGCGGTACCACAAATGTGGATTTATGCTTTGCCCGGCTTGAATAACTTATGGGTGCTTCTGGTGAAGGCGACACCATTGCTGTTTTTGCTTGGCATCGAAGATCTGGTTTATTGGGCGCAGGAGTTAGGCAAGGCCGATTTCAAGCGGCGTGCTGTCTACCCCCATCCCAATTGGCATGTTTATTATTTTGGGGCTCTTTTGGTTTTTTATTTGCTTTTCACCTGGCTCACGCAATTGGGCTTTGCTCGCATAACCAAGGCTGTGAGCCGCGGGATGGCGACGGTTGGCCATCGTGAGGGGAACGCATGAGAACTTGCGCCGAAAGTTTAACCACTTACTGGGCCAAGCCGTTTGGCTTCGGTCCGGCATTACCACGCGGTGATATTAGCATTTGCGATCAACTGGTGTTGATTGGCAGTGGCATTGGCATGAATCTGTATTTTGCGGTGACGGCTGTTTTTTTCGGATTCTTCTTTGCCCTGGCACTTGCCGTCATGAAAGCAAACGCTCGGCCTTGGCTGAGACTTCCGGCAAGTGTTTTTGTGTTCGTTTTTCGCGGATCACCCTTGGTTCTCCAGTTTTTTTTCGCCTACGCCTTAATCTTGATGCTGCCACGAGAGGCGGCTGTCACAATTGGAGCGTTCGAATTTGGCGTACCAACCTTTCGGTTTTTGTCGAATGCTTGGTTCGGTGCCCTGCTTGTGTTGTTTTTGAACACCTCAGCCTATAGTGCAGAGATTTTTTACGGTGCGTTGTTGGCCGTGCCGAAAGGCGACGTGGAAGCAGCCAAAGCATTTGGCCTGGATCCCTGGCAGCGGTTTCGGCGAATTACGCTGCCGACTTTATTGCGCCTTGCGTGGCCAAGTTATACCAACGAAGCCATATTTTTGTTTCACGCCACAACACTCGTGTTTTTATCGGCTTTTCCAGCTCTGTCGCAAATGGGCGAAGCGTTGCGCTACGTAAAGTATTTCAACGCCCAGACCTTCAATCCGTTTATTCCGTACCCGATCATTGCCATGTATTTTTTGATCGCATCAGGGTTGATCATTTTTCTGTTTGGACGGGTGAACATGCAGCTCAATCGTCACCAAGTCCCGGGCGCACGAAGGCGCGTTCGTTACCGTCCGCAGTTGCTGCGTTAGAGGATCTGGACAATTGCTTCCGCCAGATGGTCCGTGCCGTCCTCAGGGCAGGCAGCAACATTAATTCTTGCGAACTGCTCGCCAATCGGGACGGTGTAGATGCTGTGCTCCTGGCGCAAACGAGCGATCTGTGGAGCGGCAAGCGGGAGGAGACTGAACATACCCCGCTGGTCGGCGATGAAATCGAATTCGTTGCTATTGCTGTAGCGCTGGAGTGAAGCAGCCAAACGTGTGCGGATCCGATTAAGACGCGTGCGATACTCATCGAGTTCAGTTTCCCAATCGTCCTTGAGCTCTGGGGTGCTCAAAATTGTTTTGACAATTTCAGCACCATGATGCGGTGGCATGCTATAAATACGGCGAGCCATGGTCTGCATAGCACCCAGCGCGAGTTGGCTTTGGCGGTCATTTTCTGTGATCATAAACAGGGCACCAGCTCGATCGCGGTAAAGGCCAAAGTTTTTACTACAGCTTACCGAGACAAACGCGTTGCGGGTTTCCGAGGCCATATGGCGTAGGCCAGCAGCATCTTCTGTTAGACCGTCGCCAAACCCCTGATAGGCCAAGTCAATAAACGGTACGACACCCCGCGCCTGAAACAGACTGGTAAGGGCTTGCCATTGTCGAATGGTGAAATTGACACCACTGGGATTATGGCAACTCGCATGCAAAATAACCAAATCGCCAGTGTTTGTTCCCCGTTCGAGGCAGTCTAGCATCGCATCGAAGTCCAGGGTTTGATCAGCGGATAAATAAGGGTAAAACTTGATGGCAAAGCCCGAACCACCGAAAGCGGCTAAGTGATTTTGGTAACATGGCTGGCTGGTCCAAACGTACGCTGAGGGATTGATGGTTCCATAAACTTCGCTGGCGACATAGATGGCACCGCTGCCGCCTGGCGTTTGGATTCCTGCAGATCGTTCCTGGGGCAAGGTGCTGCCGAAAGTAAGATCGCGGATCAGAGCGGTAAACCTGGTGTCGCCCTCGATGCCAATGTAGGTTTTGGTGGATTCGCTGTGCAGCCGTTGCGCCTCGGCGGCTTTTACAGCCCGCATGATTGGAGTGATGCCGCTATCGTCAAAATAAACGCCGATACTCAAATCAAGCTTGTTTGGGTTTTGATCGCGCAGAGCTTCCTGCATTAGGGCGACAATCGGTTCAGAGGTCTGAGGTGTTAACCGTTGGAACATTTAGGGCCTTTCAAAGCCAACGTGTAGAAGGCGTCATTCGGGTTTTAGCTGCTAAAGTCATAGAACGCTTGGCGATCACATAAATTGGTTGCTTGGCAGCGGCAATCCATTTATTCACGGTACCTCGGTGCCGCTTTAGCTCAGTTGGTAGAGCAACGCATTCGTAATGCGTAGGCCGCAGGTTCGAGTCCCGCAAGCGGCACCATGGATTTCATCCTTGCTTGATCAGTTAACCAGGCCAGTGAGTGCTCGGAACCCTAAAAGTGCTGCAACAGGGGCGGTATATGAAGGCCCTTAGAACCAGAGGTTCGCGTGAGACCTAAACGCTTGACAGCCAAT
>CAXBRM010000237.1:0-2838 GCA_963978305.1 uncultured Rhodospirillales bacterium | reverse complement strand
CCGCCACTGCTTACCACCGACCAGTGTTGCTAAGATTTGGCGAAAACAGCGCTCGGGTCCCTAAAGCTCTTAAATTCTAAGGCATTGCCGCTTGGGTCCAAAAAAAACATTGTCGCCTGCTCGCCAGGCTGTCCTTTAAAGCGAACGTAAGGCTCAATGATGAAATCAATCTCAGCCGCCACCAACTTCTCAGCCAAAGCGTGCCATTGGTCCCACTCAAGTATTAATCCAAAATGACGCACAGGAACGCCGTGACCGTCGACACCATTCGTCTCAACAGATCGACACTCTTCCGGTTTTAAGTGCGCCGTTATTTGATGGCGACCAAAATCAAAGTCGACCCAACGCTCATCCTCACGGCCGACTTTGCATTCCAATAAACCTTCATAAAAAGCCCGTGTTGTTTCCAGATCCATTACCGGAAACGCCAAATGAAAAAGCGGCAACATACAAAGCCCTCATCGTAACCATCACACCATCACTCTAGCATCAAACTGGCAGTCTGTGTACCGAGCCAAACGACAGAGGAAGTAAGTTTACAAAAGCTTCCGGTTCTTCGCGTGCGTTTACCAGCAGTACCTGTAGCTCTCCAATCGGCACACCAGGCATCTGTAAATGTGAACAGGTTTGCCAACCCAATTGACCATAAAAAGCACTACTGCCAGCAACAACACAGCCCTCAACAGCTTCAGATTTCATCCAGGACTTGGCCTCTTTGACCAGCTCAGCTCCAATGCCATACCCCTGATAATCTTCCCGGACAGCCAAGTAGCCGAGTGCTACCCAACCAAGCCCGCCGTTTGATAGCATCAGAGAAGACACAGCAATACAACCCAGCAACTCTCCGTAGTCATCACACGCAACCAACGACAGACTGAGCCCAAAGGACTGGCGTAACTCCGCTTGGTAAAACGTCTCGTGCACATCTGCAAAAGGCATTGTCTCTGAGGCTTCGTACAAAAGCCTCAACAGCTGCTGCCTGTCACAAGGTTTTTCCCGTCGAATAGTAATTGACATGACCCGAATTTCCCTCTGGCGCTTCGACTAATTTATATTGCATTTTATACAAATAGCGTAAATTTGAGGAACAAATGAAAACATACTTCATTTTGATTGTCAATTTGATTTTCAAAATGAGAATTTACCATTCTCATCCGATGTTCATTGGCGGCAGCAAAATAAAAAAACCAGCGCCCCTTTGGGCAAAACACTTGGCCATTCAAAGTTAGAGCCAGGAATTTGAGTCAGGAAATTGTCGAAGCAGCATGAAGATTGCTCCAATCGCCATCGGGCATTTCATGGCCGCTAAACACTGAAATAGGCATCAGTCTTCAATTGACCTTAGCGCACTGATACGAGTGTAATGACAGCTATCCTTCGCCAAGGCACGGCCCAAAAAAAGCTGCCAAACCAGTTGGATCAGCGCGCCAATCATCCGATTTGATCATGCGAGTCAGAGGCTTGCTCAGGACGAAGCGACTGGGCGACTGGGCGACTGTCAGATACAAACCTGCGCACAAAGCCGGTAACGTGGCGATCAGGCCTGCCTAAATCCGATCACAAAGAATTCGAAGCCAAGTTGTCCGTAGAGGCATATCGTATGATCGAGCCAAATTCACAAAGCATCTTTAACCATCGACATCACTGGGATTGAAACACTATCGCCACATCGTGAACCAAGTCGCACTAGCCAGTGGACCACGTCAGAGGCAAGACTAGGCAACCAGCATTGCGCCTTCACTTAAAGACTTTAATTTTGCATACGCAATGTCGGGATCAATAGCACCAAAGCCTGCAAACGTACCAAAGCCACAATCAGACCCAGCAACAACCCTATCAGCACCAACGATATCGACGAAGCGTTGAATCCGCTGGGCCACGAGTTGTGGATGCTCAACAAAATTTGTGGTGGTATCCACAACACCAGGAACAAGTATTTTGTCGTCTGGTATATCATGTTTGCGATCTTGAAACACCGTCCATTCATGCCCGTGGCGCGGATTGCTTGTCTCAAAAAGCAGGTATTGCGCCTTCGCTGCCATCATTGTGTCGAAAACCTGAGCCATTGGAATGTCGCACACATGTGGGCCTTCGTAATTTCCCCAGCAAATGTGGATTCGAACTTTTTCAGCCGGCACGTCAGTAAGGGCGTAATTCAAAGCCTCAACGTGGGCATTGGCAACTTTCAAAAACTCTTTATCACTGAGGTCAGCGAACAGCATATGGCGCGAGAGAGCAAGGTCTGGACAATCAAGCTGCAAGTCCAACCCACTGGCAACAATTGTGTTGTATTCCTCTTTCATCGCCTCAGCGAGCGCTTCCAGATATTTTCCCCGACTGGGATAATAACTATTTTGCAGGAACAGAGAAATAACACCGGGGGACGCCGCGTTCATAAAGCCATGGCTAACGCCAGATGCTTGCATCGCTACGGTCAAATTCGCAATGTCTTTTTGCAGCTCACCCTGGCCTTTAGATTGAACCTCGCCAACACACATCGGCCGCGCATAGGTCGGCGTGCCGCCATCGTTGGCTAACCGCGCTAAGAAACTTGGGAACAGCTTTAAATCCGCTGGGGCATTGCGTGGGCTGTCGCCAGCAAAACCCGTGTAGCGATCTTTGACGTACGTCGCATAGCTAATCTTACTGGTTTCACCATCACTGACGATGGATATCCCGGCTTGCTTTTGCTTTTCGACCGTTGTCTTGACAGCTTCAGCCATTGCCTGATCGAAATCACCCTGATCAAAAGCTTCGCCGTTTTCACGCGCGAAAATAAAATCGACGACCTTTTGAGTCCGAGGCAGGCTGCCAACATGCGTGGTTTGAATGTTCACC
>CAXBRM010000236.1:0-2856 GCA_963978305.1 uncultured Rhodospirillales bacterium | reverse complement strand
TGTCGTTGCCAACCAGTTTAGCTCTTTTGGTGACAAAATTATAAATGCCACCCCGACCCTGCTCGTCTCCTGGATACCAGTTCTGGACTGTGGAATACTTTATTTCCGCGCGGTCATGGGTCACAAGCTCGACAACTGCCGCATGCAACTAATTTTCGTCGCGCTTTGGCGCGGTACATCCCTCTAAATAACTGACGTAGCTATCATCATCGGCAATGATCAGCGTTCGCTCAAACTGACCGGTGTTCTGCTCATTGATGCGGAAATAGGTCGACAGCTCCATTGGACAGTGCACCCCTTTGGGGATGTAAACAAAACTACCATCCGTGAATACTGCCGAGTTAAGCGCAGCAAAGTAATTGTCAGAGACCGGCACGACACTCCCCAAATACTTGCGAATGAGCTCTGGGTGCTCGTGAACCGCTTCCCCGATACTCATGAAGATTACACCGTGCTCAGCAAGCTTTTCTCGAAAAGTGGTTGCAACACTGACGCTATCAAACACCACATCGACAGCAACCGGATTTTTGACGCCAGCCAAAATTTCCTGTTCGTGCAACGGTATGCCCAGCTTCTCGTAGGTCTCGATCAGCTTAGGGTCAACGTCATCCAGGCTTTCAGGAGCATCGTTATGGCCCTTAGGCGAAGCGTAATAATAAGCATCTTGATAATCAATCGGCTTGTAGGCAAGTTTTGACCACTTTGGTTCATCCATTTGACGCCATTTCTCAAATGCGCTCAAACGCCAGCTCAGAAGCCAATCGGGTTCATTTTTCTTTTCAGAGATAAAGCGAACAATGTCTTCAGACAGCCCTTTTGGTGCCAGTTCGGTCTCTATGTCCGTGACAAACCCGTACTTATAGGTGTCCGCTAGACTTTTTACTTGTTCAATGGTTTCCGTCGTTGCGACCATCTAGATCCTCAATCAGTCTTTCAATATCTATCGGGTTGAATCAACTGGTCGCGCAGCCATGCGCTCGTCAAAAGTCGGTTCAAAAGTGAAAGGTTGCGGCATCATATCACGCAGACTTACTTCTTTTAACGCCGTTGCCACAGCGTGGTTGACCGGATCCCAGCGGCCTCTCATCCAACAAAAATCCTCAACGGAACAGGGCGTACCACTGCCAGTAACACACTCGGTTAACGCAACAGGTCCTTCGACAGCTTCAATGATATCTGCAACCGAAACAAAATCGGGGTGCTTTGCAAGCTGATATCCACCAGTATTTCCCCTGGTGCTAATGACCAAACCCTGATGGCCTAAAAGTTTTAGCAATTTTGCGACAGTTGGTAACGGTAGATTTGCAACGTCCGATAAGCTGCGCGCCGATACAACCCGCTGCTCAGGCCAAGCCTGGGCTAGAGGAATCAAAATTAGAACGGCGTAATCACTAAGCTTATTAAGTCGCATCTAGGGCGCTGCCTTTGGTTGATGGATAGCTTGTAAGTCAATAAGTAGGCTATTGTCGACACTCCTCAATGCATTGAAGGTAAAAGTGAGACGCGTGGTCGCAACGTTTCGTTGTACTGTGATATGGCGGAAAGGCGGCATGGTCTGTAAAATCGGGGAGAATTAACCGCGCTGAAACCGGTGGTCTAGGCAATCCTGCCAGCGTTTGCCCTCTATCGCCCAGTCGCGCTTCAGCCGGCACTTGCACCAAAATTGAATGCCCCGCTCATTTGGTCAAAAGACGTATCCGGCCAGCGGGTCATCACGTTTTTCTGTCGGGTCCAAAACTTAACACCTTCTGGACCATACATGTGCGTATCGCCAAATAAGCTTGACTTCCATCCACCAAAACTGCTCCACGCGGTGGGCACTGGGATCGGTACGTTTATCCCGACCATGCCTGCTTCAACCGCGCGAGCAAAATGACGTGCGACGCCCCCATCTCGTGTGAAAATCGCCGTTCCATTGCCAAACTCATGATTTGTCACCAGAGAGGTTGCATGCTCAAGGTTTTCTGACCTCACGATGCTCAGCACAGGCCCAAAAATTTCCTGTCGATAGATTTCCATCTCGGTCGTGACCTTGTCGAACAGGGTGCCGCCCATAAAAAAGCCACCCTCCAGACCAGATGGTTTGAAATCTCGCCCATCCACGACCAACTCTGCGCCAGCCTGCACACCGCTGTTAATCAGCCCCGTGATCCGTTCATGCGCCTCGGCGGTTATGAGCGGGCCCATTTCAATCCCGGGCTGCATGCCGCTTCCGATTTTTAAGCGACGAACCCTAGGCTCCAACGCTTCGATTAATGTGTCCGCTGTTGTCTTGCCGACCGGCACTGCAACCGAAATTGCCATGCAGCGTTCCCCGGCTGCTCCGTATCCTGCACCCATAAGGGCATCAGCAGCCTTATCCATGTCAGCATCGGGCATAATAACCATATGATTCTTGGCCCCGCCAAGTGCTTGCACCCGTTTGCCAAGTGCTGCGCCTCGGTGATAGATATATTTTGCGATAGGCGTCGAACCGACAAAACTCATCGCTCTAACATCTGGGTGATCCAGCAGGCCGTCGACACAAGTTTTGTCACCATGCAGCACTTGAAATACACCAGCAGGTACGCCTGCCTGAGTCATCAAATCAGCTAATATCATGCTTACACCGGGATCACGCTCACTTGGCTTCAAGATAAACGCATTACCGCAGGCGATTGACATTGCGCTCATCCAAAGCGGGATCATGATTGGAAAATTGAACGGGGTGATACCGGCTGTGACACCTAGGGGCATTCGAAGCTGATATTGGTCGACCCCATTTGCGATGTTGTCGCTGAATTGTCCACTTTGATGAAAGGGTATACCGGTGGCAAACTCGACAATTTCAATACCCCGCATGACTTCACCTTTGGC
>CAXBRM010000235.1:0-2860 GCA_963978305.1 uncultured Rhodospirillales bacterium | reverse complement strand
CCGACAAAACCCAGTGGGATGATGAGCATAACCACAACAGGGCGGGAGAAACTGCGGAATACCAGGGCAAGGAGTGTGTACATTCCGCCGAGGGCGACAACAGCAGCAATGATTGCATTTGTTTGTAGCTCTTGCTGGGTCGCAAAATTGCCAGACAGCCGCAGTTCCACCCCAAAACGATCCCTGATTTCTGGCATAATACGATCCTGCAGAATAGCGACCACATCGCGATCGGTGTTCGGGCTGTCGTCTGCGATGCTGGCGGTAACCGAAATTTGGCGCGAGCCGCCCGATCGAGAAATCTGGTCAAATTCCAGACTTCTGGTGATATCGACCACGTCGCTCAAAGCAACAAAACCGTTGGTTGGCGTCGACAGGTTTAGGCCTTCAAGAAAATCCCGATTCCGCACTGTTTCAGGAAAGCGCACCACGACACTTATGTCCCGGCCGTTGTCGCTGAAGGTGAAAATATCATTGTCTGACAGGGCGAGGCGGACTTGATCAGCGAGATCGGTTTCGCCTAGGCCAAGGGCTCGCCCTCGATCGGTCAATGTCAGAGCAAGTTTTGTTTGCCCATAGGGCATATCATCGCTAGCATCTTCGACGCCATCTATGGACATTAAGGCTGTTTTAAGTGTCTCCGCGGCAGCCTTTAAGGTGGCTGGGTCGGCATTTAAAATACGGATATCCACGGCGGGGCCAAAGTTGCCAACACTTTGGACCTGGCCCGCAAAATTTAACAACAACGGATTCGGCGGCAGAGCGCTCTTTATGTTGCGTTTTAAAAGTTCAACGGGTTCCAGATCGTTTTGTTGTTGGCCGAGGCGTCCGGTATACTCTTCAGACAGGATGATATGTACTGAACCGATTGTGTCGGGATTGACATTGTTCGGAGCACGCACGCCACCTTGCTCACTTTGCCAGCCGACGACACCAAAATTCATTTCGATGGCATCGTCAAAAGCCATGTCAACGTTTGTCGCCTCGACTGCATCAATAACGGCAAGTTGGATGTCGTCAATGACAGCGTAGTTTTGCTCTCGTGTCGCACCCTCAATGAGTTCATAATTCAACACTAAATATGTATTGATGGGGTCGTCAGAACTAAGATCAAACGGGAGGCGGCCGCTTGCAACCTGGCTAATGGACCAAACGAACAGGATGATGGATAGTCCAACCAAGGGGTAGCGAAGAAACACCAAGAAACGGACGGTTTTCCGAAAAATGCCGAACCGAAAGCCGTCGAACAGCGTGTCAAACCCCAAACGGAACCAGCGCAGCGGGGTCGATAAAAAATGTGGCCGCTCTTTTGCTCTTGCCTCCAGCGCGTGGCGCATATGGGCCGGCAAAATCAAAAAACACTCCAGCAAACTTGCGACAACGACGGCCATCACAGCCAATGGTATTGCCATTGCGTATCTGAAGTCTCCGCCCAGTAGTAGCAAAGCGGCGAAGGCGACGCATGTGGATATTGCCGCTGCGCTAACGGGACCCGCCATCCGTTCAATCGCTAGAACGGCTGCCGTCCGTGGTTTAAGGGCATAACTCATATCAGGAATTGCTGACTTTACTAATAAACGACCGACCAGAATTGCTGCGACAATGCAGCCCGAGGCGGCAATCAATAAGAAAGGAGACAAATTGTTCTTGATCAGCCCTGCGAGGGTGCCAACCATACCGAGGGGGCCTGCGTCAGCACCAATGAGCTTTGCGTCAGGGATCACACCCAGTACGACAAAAAGGCCAAGAATGATCAGACACATTGTGAATAGAACGGTGCCAAACCGAACCAGGAGTTGACTTTTGGCTTTTGGTTGCAGCCGGTACCCACCTTGGGCCAAGGCATCCGCGTGCTCGCCAACGACAATAGCATCGTCGACGATAATCCCTAGTGTGAGCAAAAGGCCAAAAGTTGACAACATATCAATCGTTTGTCCGCTGATCGACATAATGCCAAGTGTTGCTGCAACGCTTACCGGAATGCCGATAGCCACCCAAAACGCAGTTCTGAGATTGAGAAAGACTGCCAGTAAAACCAGCACGACTGTTAGGCCCAGGGCACCATTATTGACCAGTAAATTGATCCGTTCTCGCGCGTACTGTGCGCTGCTGCCGAATGTTTCAACACCGATTTCGGCAGGGAGCAAATTGGCTCGGCCTCTTTCCCAGGCATTTTCGAGGGTCCTGTTGCGCAAAAAGGGAATCTGAAGCTCTACGCCGGCAAGGGAAACAAGGCCTGTTTGAGGTTTTGGTTGTCCGGTTGCGCCGGCAACATAGCCTTCAAGGATGTCTTCGACTTTAAGGGAGCTTTCACCAGTTCTTCGAGCGACAACAAGCTCTATCGCCCGGTTGCCTTTCCGTCTGACGCCGCCCCACTCTGGAAAAGTTTCTTTGACTTCTGCAACGTCTCCCAGCAAAATGGTTGTACCATTGTCGCGAGTGAAAAGAGGCAGATCGTTGATATCTTGCACACTGCTGGCGCGGCCGAGACTTTGGATCAATATATCACCTCGCAAAGATCCGAGGCTGACGTCGGTTGATCGAGCAGTCATAAGGTCCTTGATGTTCTGGATTGTAAGATCTAGTTGGCGCAGCTTGGCTTCATTGGGGATGACTTCAATGATTGGGTTTGCAAGCCCTTCAACATTTACGGCTGTTATGCCTGCATCCAGCAGGCCTGATCGCAAAGATTGGGCGACATCGACCAAACCGCTTTGTGAAAGCGGGCCAGATACCATAATACTTGCGACGTCTGGGCGAAACGGCGGGGTGCGTACGATCGGTTGCTCGGCTTCTTTTGGAAGATTGGCGGCGTCATCGAACGCTCTGACATCGGCCTTTAGAGCTTCCGGGTCGGCGT
>CAXBRM010000234.1:0-2863 GCA_963978305.1 uncultured Rhodospirillales bacterium | reverse complement strand
GAGACCAAAAACGCTTGAGAACGTGAAACTTGAAGACCCAAAGTTCGAAAAAATGTTTGAAGTTTTTTCGGATGATCAAATTGAAGCCCGATACTTGTTGACGGTGGCCTTCATGGAACGATTAATCGAACTCGCTGGCGTGTTTGGCGGCAAAACAATCGAATGCTGTTTTTATCAAAATCAGTTGTTTATGAAAATTCCGCTCAAACAGAATTTGTTTGAGCCGGGTTCAATTTTTGAACCCGAAGACTTCATTGACGACAGCAAAAGCCTGCTCAAGGAATTAAATCTGATTTTCAGTATTGTCGACATTCTAAAATTAAACATGAAAATCAACCTGTAGCGTGCCACTGTCCTGATCTGGTGACTGCATTAATCTGGATAGCCGGGGCGCCTCAGGTCGGGCCAGTCACCGTGACATTCGGGTAAGTAGCAGCATCAAATGCAGCTGTAGTTTATAGATAGGCCGAAGGGTTTCACGGCTCAGGCGATCCCAAAACCCACGGCGCTTGCCAATCAAACTGCCGCCCAAATCGGCTGAAATTTCTGTCACCCCCGAGGGCCAAACCGTCCGCACGCTGAGGCCATGGTGCCAACGCATCTGCAAATAGGTGTCGATCGGGCGATCAAATTGGATGGTCTTGATCAGCAGCGTTTCGGCCGCAGCATACTAATGATCCGGGCATTTGTTTCGAGGCCGATTGACCAAGAATCAATCAAATTCGGCCTATCGTTCTGTATCGACACTTTTTGCGATCTTTCGCGTAGTTTGACAGGAAACCGGACGTAATCGCCAGGGCGCAATGTCTCCGTTGCCACCTGAAAGGCTTCAGAGAATAGATCAGGTTCCAAAATCGTATCATCTTCGATAACCAATGCCGCACTCAATCCTTGGTCGACGATGGTTTGCCAACATCGGCGATAACTGTGAAAAGTTGCAATTTCACCCGGTAAAAGGACAAACGGATAGAATGGCTTGAACAAACGTGGTCGGTAGGCGAGCCTCTGCTGATCCGTTAACTGTCGGCCGTCGACAGCATTGATAATACTCGGCTTTATGGGGAGACTGGCGCTTAGTCGTGCAACATTCAATTGCCGTTCCTCAGCACGCTGAAGGTGAATGATAAAACAACCAATATTTTCCATCTGAAAATTTCCAAGTTTTTTTTATTGGGAAGCTGGGATCCAAACATGTAGGACAAACATTGAGCTCGCTCGCCGAGTGAATTTACCAAAATGACGTCGCTATCAAGCAAACTTATTTATAGATCGAGCCAATCGCCATCAAAATAATTTCAATTATTGTATCGGCATTCAACCGAGGGTGATGATTGTCGTATAATCAATTTAGATTCAAAAAAACTAATGGTTTGGAATAGATACTGAACGACAGTTATCAGGCATTTGCACCTGCCAATGGCTCAATTGTGATAATTCTGAACCTAACCCAAAAATAACGCCGCTAATTAATCATGCGCGTTTTTAGCAACACCGGGCAGTCTAGAGGGCTCCGAACAAGCCTGACGCCAACTTGGCTGTGACGCTAAAACTTTGAGATTTTAATGCCGCACAAAATTCCACTCCAAAAAAAGCCCAATTTTACCAAAGCTTTTCTGCTCGCCCCATTTTCGAAACGCTACATGGCCCAGCTTGCACTTAAATACGAGCCAACGGTTATACAGATGTTGGTGCGTGATGTTATCCAAACCCGAGATAACCGACTTGTTTACATCAAAAACGCTAAGGCAGGCTGTTCCACAGTTGCTGAGATTTTGTATTACTATGACCATGGTAAGCCGTATCGTGGCGAAAATATACATCGCGAAACCAAAACGCTCCAACAAGGAATTCAATATGCGGACAGGGCCGTTGCAGCAATAAAGGATCCGACCAAGTTTAAATTTTCTGTGGTTCGACACCCTCAAGGCCGCGTTGTATCTGCATTTAAAAATTTCGTGCTGCAATCAAACAACCGAAGCGCTCCACGCGTTTTACATCGATTGAAAAATTTTGGCTATCAAGCTTCGTTGTCAAACAGTCAAAAATTCGATGTTTTTATAGACTTTGTTACTGAAAGTTTCCGTCTCTCTTTAGAGCGGACAGATCCGCATTTCAGACTGCAGAAGCTTAATATTGGTGTGGGACTGATCGAGCACGATAAAGTTATCAGACTTGAAAACTTGCAAACGGAACTTGAGAGCGCCCTGAAACAAGCCCGTGTTTGGCATGATAACTTAATCAGAGCCATAAACTTAAAACGAAACGCTTCCGCCTCCCAATTTGAATTCACGCCCAATCGAGGGCAAGTAAAACGACTAGAAGAACTCTATGCGCCCGACTATGACGCGTTTGGCTATTGATGTGGATAGCGCGGGAGGAACGTCGGTGGTTTGCTTAATGCAGGGATAGAATCTATGTGATTGGCCAATAAACGTCCCATCGTCACGGTGGATGATCACTTAACCGGTGCCCGCCATTTGAGTTCGTAGAACCCTACGGATCATGCTGGCGCGCCTTCGGAAATAATACTGAGGACATTATCATCGGCGCTGATCGTTAAACCTGGCGACAGAGCGCCAGCAAGGCCTGCAACCCCACTTGGGGTTGAAACAATGCCCGTTGCATCTTGCAGAAGTTCAACCACCCGGTCCGCCTGTTCATCGTTGATGGTGAGAAAGGCGTTGGCATCTCGCGCCAAACTTTTCAGTGCCAGCACCGATGGCTCCTTGCAATCAAGCCGGCCCATGTTTGACACGGGTCCATCTGCAAAGACACAGCGACCCGCCAGGATACTCTGTTGAAGCGCCGGTGCCGCCGTCGGTTCGACCACGTAGATGCCGGGCTTTTGACCCCAGGCCCTGCG
>CAXBRM010000233.1:0-2864 GCA_963978305.1 uncultured Rhodospirillales bacterium | reverse complement strand
TTCCGTGGGCACCACCGGCCCCACACCCCATCGCCGCTATATCCTCAGTCAACCATCCGTCCCCGCCATCGCGATTACCATCGCCGCCAGTTTCCCACAAAGCAATTGATTTAAAGTGACTGCGGTTTTGACTTGGATAGCCCAGGCCCTGCACGACCGCGAGCTCGCCATCTTGCCAGGCCTCCATCAACGGGGTCATCGCGCTGTTGAGACCTAACTGGCTCTCCAGCTCGACAACTTCGCTGGGCCCCAAACCAATTTCTGGACGCAAACCGTGGTAGCGATCGTCCCATGCCGGCACAAGCGTGTTCAGCCCATCGTTTGCGCCTGAAAGCTCGACCAGAATCAACCGCCGGCCAGAGCGCGCTGCTGATTGGGATAAGGCAAGGGGAGCCAGCGGTATGCTCAACCCAGCGCTCACCAGCCCCAAAATTTCTCTTCTACTGACCATCTTTGGGCCTTTGCTCTGCTATTTCAGTTGATAAATCGGCAACCGCGACAATGCCTCAAACGACGCTTCAATATTTGTGTCGATGCCATCGGGTTGAGCCACCAAAGACATGACTTTCTCTGCCTGTGTCATTGATTGCGTTTGTTGCTGCCAAGAGCCAGGCTCTTGACCGAACATTCCTAGAAGAAACACTTCATCCTCGGCGGCACTGTCCGCCATCATCATCGACATTGTCATGCCCGTATTATTGCTGGCAGGCGCGACGACAAAATTATAGTCGCCCCGATATCGAGACCGCGGCAAGGTTTCTGCCAAGTAAACAATATCGCGCTCCCAGCTGTCACCCATCCGCTGCTGTCCTCGCGTTAGCCACCTGTTCCCTGACTGCATTGCCTGATACATTGCGGGCAGTGCCAACCAGAGAGCTCCCACAAAAGCTTTTTGCTCGTCCGTTAATTGATTGTAGTTTCGATTCGACGACCTTCGTAAAGAGAACTCAACCCTTTGTGCGTCCAGACGCCGAACGTATTCTGCTGATGGTGGAAATGGCCCGCCAAGGCATGTCGGGTGGCACTCATTCTCATACAGAGATAAAACATGATCTCGTCGACCATTATCGTTGACAGCCGATAGTTGAATTTCCATCGCATCAACCACAATGTCATTAAAACGAACATCCTTTAACATCAGAGAAAAGTCATTCCAACTGCGATTGCGGTTCCGCTGCTGACCTCTGCGAAAAGTGACCCGATCCACATAGAGTGTATCCTCTCGAAAAGCATCAGGATCGGCGGTGGCAATGCCGGACGTTGTCTGGAACGTCGTAAGGTCCAGGGACCCGGAACAATACATCGACCCTGGCTCATCACTGCTTCCACCGCAAGTTCTCTGGCTGGCTTGACTGGCTAGAAAAATCCGATCTTGCTGGCGTACCCAATCCACGAAAAAGTTCCGATCCCCACTTTCACTGCCACCCGGCCCGCAACAGTGATCATTGACAAAGTGAACCACGAATTGATCAATTAGGCCTACATCATCTGGCAATTGAAAGGTCTCCGTCGTCCATGTCAATTCTGCTGCGCTATCGACCCTTCCAAATCGTTCCGTATCAACACCACCTTTGGCCACAATCCGCGAAGAACGCCAAACTTGCGATCTTTGATTTTCCTTAGTGGAAAATCCGTGAATAACGAAAATGGGCGGACCCTCAAAATTTTCAGCGGCATACCGGATTTCTACAAACCCCGAGCCTTCAGCACTCATATCGCTCGCGACAGATGGACCAGGAACATAAGCATTTTCCATATTTGCCAAATCGATAAGCATGTTCTCGCGGAGACGAACACGAGATGGCGTTATCCAATCTCCGCCCCCCGGCCATCCGGCAACATTTGGAGCCTCAAACAAATGTTGCCCGAGCACCATCATTCTTATGTCGAGTGTCGACCACCAATCAGGCAGGTGGCCAGAAGTTCGGATACCCCCAATCAGGAGATCAACTGGCGATTTTACAATTGTGCCCCGGTTTTCGATCGCCCAAAAACCACGCGACGCTAGCGTTGCTCGAACGAGGGTCCGAATATCGTAATCGGACTCACGTACAGCAACCGCAATTTCGGCGATCTCATCGGAATCTGTGTTGAATTCCGAGACATAAGCCTGCCAAAACGTTTGCGCCAAAAATGCGGACGCTGCCGGTTGCTCAAGTAAGATGTCGATGACATCATCTGCATCAAACCGACCTCGCTCGCCTAGTATTGTTTTAACGCCGTTGTCGTGTTCATAGCCATTGCGTTGAAAAGCATAATCACGGATTGCGCTAAATTGATAACCGGTAAGCGCCCTCGCCACCTCATGGACATCCTGTTCCGAATAATTCCCTTCCCCGAGGACAAACAGTTCCATCAGCTCCCGCGCCAGGTTTTCGTTGGGGCTATCTTTTCGATTATTATCGTTATCGAGATAGTTAAGCATCGCAGCATCCCGAACCACAGATCGTAGTATCTGGCGGAAATCACTGAACCCAACTTCTCGCAGCATATCGTGCTGCAGATACATCGCCCGCACAGCCTCATTGATACTCGAATAAGCAGTGACAAAGTGATTGTGCCAGATCAGCATCAACCGCTCACCAGCGGGCCGATCAGTGGACAGCATCTCCCGAACCCACCATTGGCGTAGCTGGCTCATTTCTTTATCGCGCGCGTTCCGAAACGCCTGACGCTGTTCGCTCTCAAAATCGCTGACAACCCAATTGTAATGATAAGCGCCAGCGACGGCTGCCGGATATGCCAACAGCGGCTCTCTGACATCAAGCTGAGCAATCATCACGCTAATCGCCTCGGAGCGAGTCTTCCCTAATAACGCCCTTATTTCAGTCGGATGGGCTCCGATGCCCGCCCGTTCCAGCAAA
>CAXBRM010000232.1:0-2866 GCA_963978305.1 uncultured Rhodospirillales bacterium | reverse complement strand
GGTTGGGTTCCTGAATTGAGCAGTGCGGCCGCTCGCTCTTGGAGGGTACCGTAGTCACCATAAAGATAAGCTAACGCGTTTGATACGGCGGTAATCGTGCCATTGGCCACCCCGCGCCTGCGCAGGCCAACAACATTAGCGCCCTCAACCATACCTGAATGACCGTCCAAGATACTGTATGGAGCGACACTCCGCGACACAACACTGCCGAAGCCTAACATCGCGCCCGTTCCGATCCGGCAGAACTGGTGTATCAGCGATCCCCCGCCCACAATGCACTTATCTTCTAATTCCACATGGCCAGCCAGCCCAGAGAAAGCCGAAATGATAACACCATCGCCAATGACACAATCGTGGCCGAGGTGCACTTTGTTCTGAAGCAAGCAATGACTACCAACCCTGGTCATTGAGCCGCCGCCAGCCGTCCCACGGTTAATGGTCACATGCTCTCGGATATCGTTTTCGTCACCAATTTCCAAATACGAGCGCTCGCCGTTAAATTTAAGATCCTCTGGGTCACCACCCAAACTGGTAAAGGCTTGTACTCTGTTTTTGCGGCCTAAGCGCGTACTGTGATGAACACGAACATAACTTTCAAGCACGCATCCGTCACCAATCTCAGCGCCATCATCAATGACGCAAAACGGCCCGATAACGACATCTTTGCCAATTTTGGTCTGATTGCCAACCACTGCCGTTGGATGAACCTGCGCGCCCAAATCCTAACCCCTAAAAATACCAGTGCCCGAAAGTCGAGCACTCTTACCACTGCAGATTCTAACGTATAGGTTTAATGGAAGGCAAGTCGACATCTTGACCCTCCGCCAAAAGTCCCATCGCCATCAAAGTTGCTTCTGCCATAACATTGTCATCGACCATGCACTTTGCTTCAAACTTAACTGTCAGTCCACGAGACTGGACAGCTTTCACGTGTATTTCGAGCAAGTGACCAGGCAACACAGGCGCGCGAAAACGGACTTGATCAATCTTAACCAGCATGAGGCCATCCACCTCTACGCTCGGATTACTGCCAATGATCATGAGACCACCAGCTTGCGCCATTGCTTCAATAAGCAACACCCCTGGAAAGATAGGATTTTCCGGGAAATGACCCACAAAGCAGGGCTCATTCAACGTTATGCCTTTGTACCCGATCGCATTCAGCCGATCTTCGCTCGTATAGACCAGCCGATCGACCAGCAGAAAGGGGTAACGATGCGGCAACAGTTGCATGATTTCTTGAGCCGTCAACTCGGTTTTATTTTTCAAATCATCCTGACCCATAAAAGCTCCAGCTATCTCAGCATACGAGCGCACTAAATCGCGCCACAACCCACCCACGGTCACGCAGAATGACCGCGCCAAAATTCGCAAACATTAGCATAGGCATTAGCAAATCAAATCGTAAAGTCCAACGATGCAAAGAGAATCGCGCCCGAAAATTTAGTGACGATTTCGCTACGAACGCCTTCGAAGATGCGCTTTAAACAGTCGATTGACGTAACTTTCTCGCTTTTTCCAAATTTCAGCTACCAACGCTGAGTTACCACGCAAAGTTTCACCTGACTGCAACTGCGATTTGGTGACGACCGTATCGGTTTGCAGCACACATCGCGAAGCCAAAACTCGCCCCTCCAAGACGGCGCTACGACCATACAAAATACAATCGTCTCCAACCATAGCCTGCCCACCGACACCGGAAAAAACACCGATACTTACGCGTGCTCCAATAACAGCGCCATGGCCTACCACGGCATGAGTATCGACATGGACATCGTCACCCAATATCGTATCACTCAAAGCACCACGATCAACCACGCTGCCATGACGCAATTCACACCGGTCGCCAATCCGCACGGCAGCAATTTGAGGAATATTGTAGGCTTCGTGCTGCTCGATGTTTGTTCCGCTTAAGGCAGGCGCCAAGCAGACGCCATAGCCTCGTTCGCCGATGACGGCATTTGCCCGAAAATGACAGTTACTACCAGCAACTGTGGCAAAAATCCGCGCACCAGCACCAACGCTACAGCGATCGCCCAGCACAACCCGAGCGCCAATTGTTGCGTTCGGACCAACTGTACACTTTTCGCCAAGAACGGCACCGCACCCAACCACCGCCCCCGGCGCAACTTGTGTCCCAGGGCCTAACGTAGCAGATTGCGCGACATAGGCACTTGGCGCAATATGGGGGCCGCTTTGTAGGCTTTCGGCATAATCGTCAGCCGACCACCCCAGCGACGCTTTCGGATACAACGCCTCAACCAATTGGCCAAAGGCAACTTTTGGAAACTTAGAGACAATCAAAAGTGGCTTACGAGAACTGCTTTCACCGACACTGCTTTGCACACTGTGCGCCAGGCGATGATCAACGACAATCACCGCAGGTAATTCCATGCGCTTTTGCAAATTGCTTTGCCATAAACCAAGCCACTTTGTGTCCGCGATCAGTGCTATATCCTGAGACGAAGCGACGCTAAGCCCAGCAACATCAACTCGCTCCGGCTTTTGTTGTTCCCATCTTTTCAATTGGTCGATAGAAATATTTGAACATAAGCCGCGCGTCTCAAGCAATTTAAGCTGTCCTGGCCAATCTAAGCGCTGAGGCTTTCCCCAAAAATAGTGCCGCAATGCAATCGCCGATTCCAGATGTTCCATTGCGATAGACCTTATCTTTATTCGGTGTCACTCACCTGATTTAATTGAGCGTCAATCGCCTCAACGACCGGTAATACTTGTACATAGCTATTATTCAGGCGCTCTAGCACAGCGTCCGTCAGGTCTAAATCATTCGGCACCCAAATACCCTGGTTCTTGTTGATAATCATGTTGGCACCCCGCTCCTCCATCATTTGATGCGCTAACCCGA
>CAXBRM010000231.1:0-2873 GCA_963978305.1 uncultured Rhodospirillales bacterium | reverse complement strand
CCATTGAGATCTGTGAGATCAACGTCCGCATCAGCATCCACATCCAGATTGCGCAGTGCCTCAATGACCTCCGCTTCGCTAGCCGTAATATGAGCACGTGAAGCATTTTGGACATCAGCTTCTAACAAGCTGGCACTGATGGCGATTGCGCCAAGCCCGACACTGGTCGCGGTGCCAACCATCGTGTTGCCGGTGCTGCCCCCGCCGATGCTATCGTCAACCGTTGTTCTTGAATCCGTTCTGACGGTCAGGTCGCCATCGGCATAAATAGAGCTATTGTTGACAATCGCCTCTACTGTTGAATGGTTTTCGATAACGGCATCTAACCCTGCACCTGCCAAACCGACGCCGATACCAATGGCAACTGCCACCGATGCGGCCGCAACCTGCACATGATGATCTTCATCTGCCGTGGCTTGGACACGCACGTCCCCCAACGCATCTAAATGACTGCCAACCACTGTCGCGACCGTCGTATGAGCTCGATCGCCCAAGTTGCCCGCTCCGACCTTGCTTTCTGACAAGCTCACACCGATAGAGCCGGACAAAGCGCCAACACCACCGGACATCGACACCGCCGCCGACGTCACATGCGAAGTGGAATCAACTGTACTGTCTGCATCCACATAGATATGACCTGATTGTTTGTCGCCGTTGCTGTTCGTCGCAACCGTGCCATATGTCTGAAGACGTGCATTTTCAATTTGGGCCGTTGTATGGTTGCCAACCGCGTTGACCGAATCAGCACCCGCCCCAGACAACGCAATTCCAACCAGCCCACCAGCAATCGCCACGGATGCCGCGGTGGCCTCAGCATCAATGACGGAATCATTGTCTGCATCAACCTCAATATCGCCAGCAGTGGTCGTGCCGCTGAGATCACCGGCTGCAATTAAGGTGCTGGATCCGAGCGCACTATCTTTGATGTAAGCGCCAGAACTATTGTAAATATCGTTGCGGGCAATCGCGACCCCAATCGCAATCGATAGACCGCCTTGGGCGACCGATGCTGCTAAAGCAGCCCCGACTGACAGGGCCGTGATTGAGCTGTCACTATCGCTGTTGACGCGAACGCTGCCAGCCGTGATGTAATTCCCAGACCGGCTGGTAACCGCTGAGGTTCGCTCAATTTTTGCCGATGTATCGGTGTAGATTTTATTGTAGACACCCGCGCCAGCGCCCGCTGCAGCACCAGCAAGGTCTGACGAGCCAGCAGCTGCGCCAGCACCAGCGCCAGCACCTGCATCAATTGTGCTATTGTCGATCGCCCGCACCGTGAGCTGGCCTGTCACAGTGGCTGACACGTCAACCATTGACGCCACCACGTCAAATTTATCGCTGCTGGTGCCGATTTCATTACTGACCAGAACGCCACCAATGGCTAAGGCGCCCGCGCCGCTGCCGCCTGCCACCGCTACAGAAAGCGCGACGGCCGCAACGTTTGTGGAGATCAAAGCCTCGTTTTGTGCTTTGATTTCCGCCGAACCGGCAATCATGCCATTGACATTAGAGATCGTGGCTCTGGTATGCCCGGTGATAATGTTACGGGAGTCAGCGCCAGCGCCGCTAATTGCAAACGCCGTGCCGGGACCCCCGGCAATCGCCACCGACGCAGCAACCGAAATCGCCCTAATATTCAGCTGCTCACTACCGTCCTTCGTCGTGGCTTCAACCGTTAGTTGACCCGTGCCTGCTGAAAGATTGCCCGATGTACTAAAACCATCGATTTTCGCTTCAGTTTTGGCACCCATCGTATTTCGAGCCAAAGCAACAGATATCGATGCGGCGACGTTGGTGGCACCAAACAGAGCAACCGCCACGGCAGCACTGCCAACACCAGCATACAGATCCATCAGGTTGACGGCTCTGACACTCAGGCCCTGTGATGTGGCTTTATGCGTGGCGCTCGACCCAACAATGGCGGCATACACGGACGCGTTGCCACGGTTTTCCGCGCTCGCGCCGGCACCACTCAACGACAGACTGAAACCACCAGTCGCCGCAACGCCAACAGCAGCAGAGACCACATCTGCGCGCACCAACTGTGTGGATTTCGCCAAGACGCTGAGCGCTCCAGAAAGATCGACAATGCTGTCTTTGATCAGGGCACCGGTTAAAAAGCCGTCATGACCGGAAAAGGCTGTGGGCAACCCGGTGATACCATTGGTTTCGTTGTTCGCAATCCCAACACCAATGGAAACAGCCGCACCCTGTTGACCCGCAGCGATCGAGACAGCTACGGCAAGCACGACAGAGCGTATTTCTGCGTCATTTTCAGCGCTTACCGTCATATTGCCAGTGGTCACGCTCGCGTTTTCAACCAGGGCATAGGTGGCACCTTTTATGAAAGCTCCAGACCCCGCGCCACCGCCGGCAACCGAGACAGCCGCTCCAGCCTGCGTGGCAACAGCTGCTGCAATGGAAACATTAACAATAACGCTTTCGTTATCGGCAGTCACAAAGACGGCATTGTTGCCGGTACCCGTGACGGTCCCATTTAAGACGCTAGCTGTCTCGGTCTCGATCGTCGAGACGGCTGCCGAAAATCCCACACCACCAGAGCCTCTGGACTCGGCACCTCCTACCGAAACGGCGGCACCCAGCGCAATTGATATGATTTTGGCTTCATTGGTTGTGCCAACCAAAAGGTCGGCGTGACTCGTTAGATTGATGGTTGCACCAGACAGAACTTTTGCTTCGACTTTTGTGTCGATGTCGTTGAGGGCAACGGACCCAGCAATCGCCAACGTGGTGGGCGAACCAGCGCCAGGGACAATGCCTGCCCCTACAGCGACACTGACGACGCTCGTTTTGTCATTGGCTGACACCTCAAAGCCGCTGTCACGCGCTGTCTCAGCATCAATATCCGCCGT
>CAXBRM010000230.1:0-2873 GCA_963978305.1 uncultured Rhodospirillales bacterium | reverse complement strand
CCGAGCGAATGGCCATCAACGCAGGCTCTAAGCCGGCAAAGCCAGTAATTGCAGCGACGCTTATATCCACATCAACCGCGCTGGCTTCAAGCACAGCCTGTCGACCGCCAGCAATCTTGATATAATTAAGGTCTTGAGGCAGTTTGTTTCGCAATGCCAACGCTGCTTTCTCATCAGCCATTGCAATTGTCTCTGGGCGAAATTCAGCCGCCAAAAGAGCCATTTTTGTTACGTTCTGACCACCCACCAAGGCGACGATTTGATAGGCCTCGGGGTGTAACCTGACGATATCTAATGTGCTGTTACCAATCGATCCTGTCGCGCCTAAAATGCTCACGCGCCTCAGGCGGGTGTCGCCGTCCGAGCGTCGCTGCCGAAACAAAGGAAGTGTGACTCTAGGTTCGCTCATCACGCCGCAATCTGCCCAAGGACTAAGTCTGACGCACCCATTAATAGAGCAATTTGCATGCTCGGCACCAAAAGGGCAAAACCATCCATACGGTCCATCAAGCCACCATGCCCTGGTAGTAAAACGCCGCTGTCTTTGCGATTGAACATGCGCTTAATAAGACTTTCTATCAAATCACCAAAATGTGCGACAAGACTGACAAGTGGTGCAATTACAGCCAAAACAAGTGGCAGTGGCGTATAAATCAAGAAGTAAATAAATCCGAGACTACCAGCCAGCAACCCGCCCAGTAAGCCTTGCCAGCTCTTTTTCGGACTAATCCAACCAACGATGGGCAAAGGACCATCACCATAGCGCTTACCGCTATAATAGGCGCCGATGTCACCGCACCAAACAGCACCCATAATTGCTAGCAAGAGGTATAACCCGAAATCATATCGGGCAACCAAGTGAGCTGCCGCGATGTAGGGTAGCGCAGCATAGATCATGCCTACTGGCCAAACCCACAATTGCCGGTTGCGTTCTTTGCCCTTTAAGCGTGCGAAAACAAGCGCCCCACAGGCACCCAAAATTAGGACCGCCACACTTTCTCTGTAAAACCCGAGCACGGCCAAGAAAACAACCAAAGCAACGCTAAGAACTGACGCTACCAGAAGACCAGAGACAGCATTAGCAGCGCTCTCGTTCTGATTCTTGCCCAACGCCATCAGCGACCACTCCAACATGATGATCACTGGCGGCACCAACAGCATGAATTTCAAGAATGGTCCCCCAAGCGCCAGCAACGAGAAAACCGGAACGATAACGACAAGCGACGTCAGAATACGAGTTTTTCCAGACCTCTGGCTCGTTGCATATAGTAAGGGAGAAGGACTTTCGTTCATAGACAAAGACAACTCTCTTAAGACTTCAGTCCGCCGAAGCGCCGAGCTCGGCTTTGATACGCGGCGACGGCACGCTCAAACTCATTTTCATCGAACTCTGGCCATAAACATGGGGAAAAATACAGTTCAGCATAAGCGAGTTGCCACAATAGAAAGTTGCTGATTCTAAGCTCTCCACTCGTTCGTATCAACAAATCTGGGTCAGGAACATCCGGCGCATCAAGGTACGCCGACACATGCTTTTCTTCCAGTCCCCCTGCATCTACGCCTTGCGAATGGGCACGATTGACTGCACGAACGATCTCAGCACGTCCCCCATAATTGAGGGCAACAATCAGCTCAAGCCCTGTATTTTCACTACTATCTATTTGAGCTTTTTGAAGTAATCTTTGAATTTCTGTGTCAAAGACAGATTGGTCACCAATAACGCGTATTTTGACGTTGCCTGCAAGTAATTCGGCCAATCGCGAGCCAAAATAAGCTCGGATAAGCCCCATAAGAAAACCAATTTCCTGGCTCGGACGAGCCCAATTTTCAGTGCTGAATCCAAACACTGTGAGGTACTTAATACCAATGGAATTGGCTGCTTTTACCGTTCGCCGGACAGCTTCTACTCCCTCTCTGTGACCCGATGTTCTGGGCAAGCCCCGCGCTTCGGCCCAGCGGCCATTGCCGTCCATAATAATGGCCACATGGCTGGGTAGGCAATTCGTCTTTTTAGTCAAAACTTATCCAATCTGGCAGCTATTTTACGCAAACTGATCAAACCTGCATAATTTCGGCTTCTTTGGATTTGAGCAAGTCATCGATTTGACTGATTATTTTGTCAGTTAAAGCTTGAACATCGTCACTGTATGCACGGTGCTCGTCTTCGCCGATCTCACCATCTTTCTCCAGGCGCTTTAGAGCATCCATTCCGCTTCGGCGCACATTGCGGACTGCGATACGACTATCTTCTGTATATTTTGCCGCGATGCGGGCTAACTCACGCCGTCGTTCTTCGTTCAAGTCAGGAATTGGGACACGAACTAAGGTGCCATCTGCACTTGGATTCAACCCCAAACCTGCCTCCCGAATCGCTTTCTCGACGGCACCGACCATACTTTTGTCCCATACGGAGACGGTCAACATCCGTGGCTCGGGGACATTGACTGATCCCACTTGGTTTAAAGGCACCCGAGAACCATAAGCTTCAACTTCAACAGGAGTCAAAAGATCTGCCGACGCCCTTCCCGTTCGCAGACCAGACATTTCGCGTTTCAATGCGTCCAAGGCGCCATCCATGCGCAATTCCAAATCGTCTAAGATTTCTTGAGACATTAGGTAATTCTCCAATATCTTTCATCGCTGAAGATCAGTTGTACACAAAGCACATCATGTTAGCGAGTCAGCTCACCAAGGTGAAGGTTCCTTTGCCTTTCACAACCTTCGCCATCATGCCCTCATTATTCAAGTTGAACACAGCGATTGGAATTTTGTTTTCTCGAGCCAATGAAATTGCCGAGTGATCCATCACATTCAGATCATCAGCGAGTACCTGATGATAGCTTAGGCGGTCAAACCGCTTTGCTGATGGATTT
>CAXBRM010000229.1:0-2916 GCA_963978305.1 uncultured Rhodospirillales bacterium | reverse complement strand
ATTTGATGCGCTAACCCGATTATTTGCGTTCGGATCAATCTTCGAGCCCTAACTTGAAAGTCATTGAGCTGTCGATTACGAGCTTCCACCTGAGCGAGAAGCGCCTGTTCTTTCGCTTGGAGCTCTACTTCGACTCTCAACAAATCCGGATCTTCGGCTTCCATTAAATTGCGTGCTGCGGCTCGGTGATCAGCCAAACGCTGTTGAGTTTCCTGGATATCAGCCTCCCAAACCACAATTAGCTGGTTGAGCCTGTCATCAATATCTTCCAACGCGATTGATCGATCTAAAATGTTATTCAGATCAACCACCATGACTTTGGTTGGTTCAAGACCGACCCTACTTCCATCGGGCACCTCATCCTGAGCCTTCGCTGCAGATGCCATAACTATGGTTGTAAAACCGACCAACGAAACGATCAGGCAGTAGGTAACCTTATTAATGAGCGGAAGAATAAGCGCAGGAAAATTCATCATTGGTCCAATTCAAGTTAAACGACACCCCAGCGTCATATCTATGCGCTGGCTCTTTAAGATCAAAATTGCTGCCAAAAAAAGGCAATGCCACCACGCACGCGTCTTAAAACCCTGGCGTAATAGCAAATTTGAAATTTTGCACCACATCTCCCTCTTTAACGTTGAATGGCAGGCCATAATCCACGCTAAGAGGGCCTAAAGGCGAGCTCCAGGTGCCACCAATACCGACAGAAAAGCGTGGCTCTGCCGACTGATAGATAGCAAGGCCACTGGTATCAGAGCCGACGTCCCACAAACTGCCTGCATCAGCAAAAAGACGTCCTGAAAAGCCCTGTTCGCCTAGGATCGGGAACGGGAACCGCAGTTCAGCACTGGCACGGTAATATAGCGTCCCCCCCAGTGCCACATCGCCAGGACAGGATTCTTCACTCGCTTCAGAATTGCACCTAGGCGTTAAACCCTCGCTTGAGAACCCTCGGACCAAGTCTCCACCGAAGAAAAACCGGTCTGAAATGCGCGTCTCTCGCCCAAGTCCGAAAAGATTGCCGCCTTCAATGAGAAGCGCGATCGAGGACTCATCACGCACGGGAATATAATGTTTTACACTCGCCGTGTTTTTTAAATAACTGACGTCGCCGCCAATGCCAGCCAAATCATTTGATAAGCGCAAATGCCACCCTTCTCGTGGGTTCTGGAAATTATCGCGACTGTCGAAAGCGATATCTTGCCCAACAATCGACAGCCAGGCGATGCCGGCGTCCTGAGCAATGATAAAGGGAGCATCATCGGATACATTATAGATATTTGAGCGACTTAGTTCGTAGCTCCAATTTTGCGAAACATTCTCGCTTAATTTGTAGCCTAAAGAGAAGCGCCCACCGAAATCCTGAGAATTGAAAGCTGCGGTTGGATCGGTATCTCGATCGAAGAGCACCGAGGCAGTACCGGGAATTTCTCGTCCCAGCAACCAGGGTTCAGTGAAAGACACATCTAAGGTCTGCCTGCTCTGACCTGCGACGGCATTAATGCTAGCGCTTTGACCACGCCCGCCAAGATTACCAAAAGTCACACCAACATTACCAAGAAACCCAGATTGCGAGCTGACAGTCCCACCGAAAGTGAATTGATTGGTCCTATCCTCGACAACCGAGACATCCAAGATAACACGATCAGCAGCGCTCCCCGGGACTGTGTCAACATCAACACTTTGAAAGTACCCGAGTGACTGAACCCGCTGCAAAGATCGTTGTACCAATGAGCGTGAAAAGGCATCGCCCTCCTCAAGGCGAAACTCGCGGCGTATCACTCGGTCCAATGTGCCATCGTTCCCCGATATGTCGATGCGCTCGACAAAAACTTTGCGGCCTTCTTCTAAGACATACGTCAAATTTGAAATCCCAGTGAGGGGGTTATTGTCTCGCTCGACACGAATTTCTGCGAAAGCATAGCCCAGGTCGCCAAGAGTATCCTCCATATCCTGCTGGGTTTCCTCGATGTTTCGCAGGTCAAACCGGTTGCCTTGGCGCGTTTTGACAAGACTACGCAGCTGCTCACCATCAAAGCCGCCAATATCAGATTGTATTGTTGTGGAACCGAACCGGTAGAGTTGACCTTCATCGACGTGGAAGGTTACCAAAAAGCCCGAGCGAGTAGTCGTCTGTTCACCCGATGCAGAAAGCACCCGAAAGTCGGCGTATCCGCGCTCTTGGTAGAACCGCTCAAGCAGCTGAATATCAAGAGCAATACGCGCTGAATTATAGGTGTCAACCGGAGAGAAAAATCGCCACGGCGCTTGCTGGCGGCTTTGGATCGCGTTGCGCAAATCACCATCTCTAAAGGCCTGGTTGCCAATAAAGAGAATTGAGTCAATTCTGGCTTTCTTACCCTCAACGATTTCAAAAACTAAGTTGGCCCTGTTGTTGGTCAAAGTGATTAACTTTGGCGTAATATCAACACTAAAGATACCTTGTGCCTCATAGACTTGAAGCATGCGCCGAATATCAGTCTGAACTTTGTTCCGCGTAAAAGGCTGACGCGTTTTCGAGACGATCACATTGGACAAAGTTTCTGAATCGACTGACGAATTTCCTTCGAAGGCAATGATGTCCAGCACCAGGTTTTCAAGCAAATTTATAATCAACTGATTGCCATTTCGAGCAACGCGGACATCGGCAAATTGACCCGTATTAAATAGCGCTTTAATGGTCGCATCAATTAAAAGGGGATCAAAGTCATCGCCGACACGAGCCGGAATGATTGCGGCCACGTTAGCATCACTGAACCGTTGGTTTCCCTCTATCGTGATGCTTTGAATTGTTCCTGGATCATAAAGCGACTGGGAACTTGAACTATTTGATAGGCCTAGTGAGATCACCAATGCCAGAATACAGAGCGCTAGGGCGTCAATTTTCTTGAAAAAGAAAGACGGCATCGTCATCGC
>CAXBRM010000228.1:0-2933 GCA_963978305.1 uncultured Rhodospirillales bacterium | reverse complement strand
CTTCGGGTTCATCAAATAGCGTACTTTTTGTTGTTCGGCGCAAACACTGGGCGCGCTCGCTTAGGTTAAAAGCCGCTTAACTGTTCTACGGCCTTTGACGGAAATCATGATGGAGTGCAACTGCTGAAATGTTTCTGCGACTCGACAAGACATTATAGGTTTGTGTTGGCTTCAGAGCGGTTTGCTGTCTCGGTTTTCAAAATGTTCGACGGTGATGCCAAAGAGGTGGCACAATAGCTTTTCATGATGGGTACTGACCATGAACTGATTTGGAAAAACCATAACCGCAGGCACCAAATTTAGGCCTTGGGCCCGCGTGTTTTGGTATGCTCGAACAATCTCTGTGCGAAAGTATTTGCGCTGAATTAAATCAATCACGAAGCCTCTGCCTGAGCACAAACTCGATTAGCAGTCACGCACGCACCGAATTGCCTTGCAACGTCTGCCTGACAAGGCAGGGCATTGGCCCGCATCGTTGGCTTGATCATAAAATTTTGCCATTTCAGCGCACAAATCGGCAAACGACGTCGGTAGCTTTCGAACGCTTGGGTGAGTATGTCAGCCCCAACCTAACGCGAGGTACAAATGGGGTTCGTGAAAATCTGAACGAGGGGTAGTGCGTCGATAGTGTTTGTCCCGCGCGTGATGTGCGTTTTTGCTGTTTTTCTGCGCAACTATTTCAAGCCAGGTAACGGCATCGAGGATAGCGGTTTCCGGCAAGAAGACGCACGAGAATTTGCATCAACGGTGGTTTCTAAGATTTGTTCTGCTGGTTATCCACATATCGCCCCCGCTATTCTGGCGTCTGCACTCAAATGAAGCATTTCAGTCTGTAGCTATCCTTATGCCGGGCGCTTATGCCTTGCAGTCTGTCTATCAACAACAATGACTTCAACAGACGCCCTTTATTTAGACTTATGGCAGATTCTCAGCCCTTTCATTTGGCCAACATACAGCAATTGCTCACGTTTATCCGGACCAACATGCGCCGCCAGTATGTTTGGTCTACCCGCATGCCCTTACAGGTTATAGCCGCAGCCGGATTGATCCCCTCCTTGTTTTTCGCAATGGCTATCTGGACATCGGTCTCGGCGATGTCGCACATTGAGCAAACGCCGAAGTTTGTCTCCAATGATGCTGCCGCTCTTGGTCAAGACCTGCCGCCAATCAACCTGGCAGCACTGGCAGAGCAACCCTTTGCAAAAATATCTTCGCTTGAGGTGCCCGTCGTTGCCTCAGTGACATCTTTCGTTGACACTGCCACCGATGAGCCGAACCAACGGGAGACAGAAGTCCAAGCTTTGATGGAGCAACTTGCCTGGCGCGAAGCAGAGTTTGAAAGGACGCATGAAGAGCTGCATACGGCAAGGCAAGAAATGGCGGTGCTCGTCGCCCAATTTGAGCACCAAATTTCTGATTTAACCGCGTCTCTGACCTTACAAAGCTCACTGATGTCCACGCTTGCCGGAAATTATGCCACCGTTCTTGAAAACGAACGAGCGTTTTTCGAATTTCTGCCAGCGGGTGTGGAAATTGACGCGGTTGAGCACCCTCGGGTTTGGGCTGATATACAATCTAATTCGAATGCGCTGGGCGGCGATGGACTTATCCTGGTGCCTCATGACTCATCAGATAGTGATGAGGCTGACACTTTGGCCTTGGCAGGTCGGGCGATCGCCCAGTCAAATATCATTGAATCTGCCTTGGCTTTGGACGAAAGCCTTGCCGAGCTAACCGCTTTGCATGCCGTGCGTGAGCGCTTGCCGCTGGGTTCCCCCGTTGATTACAGCCGAATCAGCAGCAATTTTGGTTTACGCCATCATCCAATAACCGGCTTGTATAGCGCGCATCGGGGGATCGATTTGGCGGCCCCCGCCGGGACGCCCGTGCGGGTTCAAGCGCCAGGGGAGGTGGTTTATGCTGGTTGGATGGGGAGTTTTGGACGGTTTGTGGAAATTGCACATAATGGTGACATAAAAACCCGCTACGCGCATCTTGCCGGTATTGATGTCGCTTTGGGTGATCAAGTTGAAGCTGGTCAAACGATTGCGAGCGTGGGGTCTAGCGGTAGGTCCACGGGGCCGCACTTGCACTATGAAATAATTGTCGGCAAAGATTGGGTCGACCCGAGGCAATGGATACAGGTGAGCAAGAATGTTTCGACGCAAGAAACGCCAACAGAAATCAACACCAATTAAACGGCCCGTTCGGCCAATGCCGCATGAGCCGCTGATCGTCAGAGACTCCCCAGATACCCCAGGTGACCGTCAGCCTTTCACGGCAAAGGATTTGCCATCGTTGCCAGGGAACGGAGCAAACAGACAATCAAACTCTCACCCATCTGGTCCTGAAGATAGCGACAGCACGGCAGACTTGGTCGATCTTCCCTCTGAAATTGCCAGGGGCATGAGCGTCAATGGTGATGTCGAAACAGCTGGGGTGTTGCGAGTTAGTGGATCTGTTGAGGGACAAGTCCAAGCGGGTGAGGTTGAGGTTCGTACAGACGGCGTGGTCAATGGCAATGTGCAGGCGAAAGCGGCGCGTGTTGCTGGCACCGTGAACGGCAATATTCAGGCAGATAATGTCGCTTTAACGGCAACAGCGCAGGTGAACGGCGACATCAATCATCGTGCGCTGTCAGTTGAAGCTGGTGCTGTCTTAAACGGATCAGTTCGGCGTATGGACGAGTCAAGCGACGAGACAGACGAGACAGTAGCGAAACCAAAAACAGATCTGGACGACTCCTTATCGACAAAAGGGACTCCTGAGATTCCTTCTATGGGATTACCCAAGGGAACGCCCCAAAAGCTTTCTGCGCCAGACCTGAGCATGAGTTCGCGTGATAAATTACCCCTAACGGCTCGAGATAAGGGCAGATTATCACCAGAGAAAGTGGCGCCGCCAAGAGGATCAATTAGCGC
This sequence comes from uncultured Rhodospirillales bacterium, assembly GCA_963978305.1. Lineage (GTDB taxonomy): Bacteria > Pseudomonadota > Alphaproteobacteria > UBA7985 > UBA7985 > CAXBRM01. The sequence continues at coordinate 12 of CAXBRM010000228.1, read as the reverse complement.
TAATGACTAGGC
>CAXBRM010000227.1:0-2972 GCA_963978305.1 uncultured Rhodospirillales bacterium | reverse complement strand
CACCAGATCTTATCGTCCCCGTCGCCGCCCATGATTTTATCGGCCCCGCCGAGGCCATAGATCTTATCGTCACCGCCCAAGTCTAAGATGATATCTTTGTGATTGGTGCCTTCAATATAATCGTCCCCTTCGGTGCCGATGATGATTCTGTATTCGTAGTAATAGGATGACGCATTACTCCTTGCGCCACCACTGGCATTTGGGGTTGCCTTGCCATCAGCCGCGGGGGGGCTTGCCTTATCCCAGTCTTTAAGATTAACCCGTGGATCGGATCGCGGACTGACATTGTTGGCTGTGCTTTTGCTTTCAGCGGGGACTGTTCCGGCCAAGCCTTTGCTTGTGCTCTGGCTTTCGCCGACGGTGACCCCGCCCTCACCGCGGTCTTTTGCCTTGGCAATATTCTTTTTGGTTTTGTCGTCAGTGTCTGGAAACGGAGAGAGCTGGGCAGCGGGAGTGCTAGCCTGGGTCTGCGCTGATAAAGAAGATAAATCAGCTTTTTCAGCTCTCGCCGTGCTAGCCGGTTGCCTGGCGAGATGGCCGCCGCGGTCTGCGGTCACACCGAAAGCATTATCATGACCTTCGGTTTGTCGGGAGCGTGCTCTTTGCTGCGATCGTTGATCAGCCATATCTTAGTCCTGACCTTAGTGAATATAAAAAATAATAAATACAACATAAAGGTTAAATATTTGATGAGTCAATGGCCTCAATCATCGAGGCATTGTGCGGGTTAGGGCCGGGGATTGCAGGGGCGCCCCAAGCTCGCGCAGGGCATGTCCAAGCATCTGGACGGCAGACCGAGGGCCGCGGCCTGTACTCAGAACGCCATAAAGTTGTCGGCTGATAGACGAGGTTGGGTCTGTTTCATGTTGTCAGAGAATGAAATCCTCGAGTGACAGCGAAGAAACCCGCACCACAAGAATTTGGAAGTCGACCGTTTTGTTTCCATCAATGTCGCAATCAATGCGGATGTGCCGGCCAGTATCTTTGAGCCAGAGGGCGTTGGCTGCTGCGCTGCTTCCCGAAAAACTAAAGGCCTGATTGCCGTCTTTGTTGATATCGGCGTCAATCGCTGACAGATCAATAATGTCTTCTCCAGAGTCAAATTGGAGGATCCGATCTCGTTGCGAGCCTTTTACGGAGTCGGTGTAACTCTGGAACACAAAAGTATCGACATCATTGTCGATGCCAGCAAACATTTTGTCACGGCCACCACCACCGATGATTGTGTCTGCGCCGAAGCTGCCTTTGACCACATCGTTTCCTCGACCAGCGTTCAGCGTATCGTCGCCCCGTCCGCCCAAGAGCTTGTCGTTCCCTGCCTCACCATTCACGGTGTCGTCGCCTTTTGCCCCTTTGAGCGTGTCGTTGCCCTCACCGCCATTGAGGATGTCGTTGTCTTTTCCGCCATTAAGGGTATCTGCGCCGTTACCACCATTCAGAGTGTCGTTACCGTCGTTGCCGTAGAGGACGTCACCGCCATCACCTCCATCGATCCTGTCATTGCCATTGAAGCCATACAGGTTGTTGTCGGCGCTGTTACCAGTGATTTGATCGTTTCCAGATCCACCGCGGGCATTTTCAATCACAACCCCGTAGGCAATGGTGACGCCGCCGTGAATGCCTTCGACATAGGAGACAAACCCGCCACCGCCCGGTTCATATTGTAGGGTGGCTGCGCGCAGATCAATTACCGCGTCTGCTGTTACCGACCCGTCAACTTGAATGCTATCCTGACCGCCAGCATCCCAGAGACACTGGTAAAATGTGCCGCTCTGGTTGGCGGACGGTAAGGTGTAAAGATCGTTGCCGGTTCGATAGGCGGTATTGGCACCATATTTTTGTTGTAGCATCGCAATGTCGAGCGCCATCAAAGTCCCTTGAAAGCCATAATTTGGGTCTGACGATGTTCCGATCCCCGGAGCGTCCCAACCATCATTGTATGACATGGTTGTGTATATGCCTTGATTGAGTGCCTGATCCCCGAAGTCGCCAAAGGGACTGCTGACGCCATTCATGACCGACGAACCACCGCCGTTGTCATGCGGATGGGCTAGCCCCATGCCATGGCCAATTTCATGGATCAGCGTGATATAACCGTAGCCGCCTTGCTCAAGCCCGCTTTGGGTCCAGCCATAGCCATTGTAATTGATCACACCCCAGCCGTCCAAAGACATCGCGACGTCGTTTAAGGTGGGATCGCCGTTTGCTGCGCTACCACCAACACCCCAATATCCGAGCGCACCAATGTTTGAAAGGACCATGGCGAAGTCAATCTCGTCGACATTGTTCGCCGAGATGTCGTTTTCACTGAAAGAAAAGCTCACATTGGCGACATTCTCGAACGCCTGGAAGGCATTTTGGCTTGCAGCGATCTCGTAATCGGACCATGCGACTGTCGATTTGCTGCCGTAGAAGTCGTCAAAGCTGTATCCCCCGCTAACAAAGCCAACAGAAATCTCAGTTGGTGCTGTATAACTGGTCCAATCGATAGAATTGATTAGCGAATTTTCACTAGCGTTGATGATATCTTGATCATTATTAGAAATGAACGAAGACGAAACTATTTGATCGAAGTTTGATGATTGCGATGAACAAAGGTTACACATATACCCTCCGTACCAGCATGCAGTGCATGCGAAATAATTTTATAAGAAATAAATTAACAATACTTATAAATATACAATATTGACGATATAAAGTCTATATTTAATTTTAAAAATAAATTTAAAATAAAAATTTATTTTTAAAATACATGATTTCCACTGTATGAGTGGATTAACTAACTTAAAAATATCAGATAAATTTTTGTACCTCACAAGGCCAAGGCGTTGCTGAGGTGGGGTAGCCTGCCAGCCTGATCAGCCTCGGCGATGTCGAGCTGGCCACAAAGACATCAAAAGACATCAAAAAACATCAACCTTGGCACTGTTTTATAGCATGAGTCATACGGCCATTCAGGTCGACAAGTGTTC
>CAXBRM010000226.1:0-2985 GCA_963978305.1 uncultured Rhodospirillales bacterium | reverse complement strand
TATAGATCACACGATAAGAATCTTTAAATATCGAAAGATATCTGTCTCATATCCCAATGGTGGTGGTGTAGTGGGACTATTCTCAATAGGCTGTCTGTAGGTTTCTTGAGATACAACGATAACATCAGGGGGCCGATGAGTGTCCTGTCGGTTACGGGATATGGGATGGGAGCGGTGGATGGATCAGCCCCGCTGAGGTTCATTTGATCATTCAAGATATCGATAATTGTCGTCAGGTCTTTGAGGGGGGCTTGTTGGTGCGACGACCATGATGCTTTTGGCAGTGGTGTGTCTCTTGTTGTGATGTGGTTGATTATCTTGATCACGATGTGATGGTCGCCAAGAACGCCTTAAGCTTAGCGTTGATCGTGGCGCCATGCTGTCCATAGTGGATTTCTCGATGGATCTCAGGACGGATCGCCACACAGTGGTTGGGATGATCGACACCACCCTCAGCGAGCATTTCAACATGGTGGACCTCAAGGTATGGGGTGCCGTCTGGCCTGAGGAATGGTGCTGGTTTGTTGCTATACTCACAGCGACCGTTGGCCCGCGCTAAAACAGCATCTCTAACGGCCTTGCTGCGCTCTCGCACGCGCAAAACAGCGTCCTTGAACAACGGCACTGCTTCAAGCGTTGATGAGGTTGACCTAGCGGCTGCCATCGGGCCGTTATCGCTTGGGGGGATGTTTTGGTCGACGGCAAGGCTCGCTAGCGGGACGAGCAGGAACTTAAAGCCGAAGCGCTGGGTCAGATCTCGGTCCATCAAAAGAGCTTCGAACCAATCGGCCAGAACAAACGCGCCCAGAAACCTCACCATGCCCTTGCCTTCAAAAAGGAGCAGCGACTTACCATTGGTGATGTGATCGCGGAGGGCTTTGTTGCCACGGAGCCATTGCATGTCGCCGGTTTGGCCTTCGCCGGTGTACACATAAACGCTGTTGTCATCTCGCCAACCATCCTCATAGCCATAATTGTCACCCGAGGCGTTTGAGAACAAAAGTACATGGGGCTTACTCGAACACGAAGATATGCCAGCCTGTCTGTTGCCACCAAAATAATCATGGAGTTGAGAGCGCTTATATTGATTACCAACATCCAGTAACATTTGCGCTGACGACCTTTATGTTATGATAATGATGGATGAGAGTAGAAACTTACATGCTTTGTCTGATTTATTGGGTTTTATTATTCTGACAAGCTGTTCAATATGCTTATATGCCATCACATATAAATTGAATTTCTTCAGATAGTTAGAATATTCAGATTTATACACAACCCTTCCACAAGATATTTGGTTTGCTCGCCTAGCAAGCAGGGCGACGTTCGGGCAAGAACGGACGTCAAGCTGTTCCTCTTACCGCTAAAAAATGAACAAGAACAAACGAGACTACAGGCTGGCGGCATACTCGGGCGTCCTGGCGTTGTTGCCGGGAACGCAAGCTGCCTATTCCCTGCCCATCAATATCAGTCCGATCGACATTGCTGCGTGGACGTTGGATGCTGGTGGCAATGCACTGGTGCAGCTTCTCAACGGTGAGGTGCATACGCTGCCCAAGGGCATCTTTGAGATTGCCGGTGGCCGGTTAGTGCCTGCCGCTGCAAGCGCCAGCGAAGCCGTGGTGCCTCTGGGTGCTGTCATGCCCCTGGCGTCACAACCGGTCACCACGCAAGACTTATCCGATGCCGGCTTGTTCGATCTTCTCGAAGGGTACGAATGGATCGCTGCTGGCGCTGGTGGTTCAGCCGCGGTTGGCACGGCGGTTCTATTCGCAGTGGGCGAAGATGGTGGCGGTGAAATTGGCCCGCAGGGGGAGCCTGGACAGGATGGAAACAGTCACCCCAGCATTGCAGGCGGCAGCGCGACGTCCACTAGCGTCGCCGAGAACATTGCGACCGCATTTTACGACGCCAATGGCAGTGATCCAGACGGTGATAGCATTTCCTTCAGGCTTGGCTCTACTGGCGGCGACGAATCGCTATTCACGCTCACCGCTGATGGTCAGCTCAGCTTTAGCGCAGCGCCGGACTACGAGATCCCAAACTCACAGCACACAAGCAATACCTACCAGGTCCGACTGATCGCTGAGGATGGACGAGGGGGGAGCGATACCCAGGATGTTACGATTACCGTTACCGATGTGACCGAAGGCTCGACGCTGGAATTAAACGCGAGTGATGGTGCCAGTTTCGTTATTCTGCAGGGGAGCTCGTATCTGTTTGATGCCACCGATAGTGAAGGCGATGATATTACCTACAGTTTGATCACAAATGGTCATAGCGCCGGCGTGACGCTGAATTCAAATACGGGAGAGCTTTTTGTGTCGTCGAGTGCCGTGGCAGCCACGGCCGATGTGAGCATTCGTGCCCAAAGCACAAACCCCGACACAACGGTCGATACCGATCTTGAGACCTACAGCATAACGGTGAGAGACATTACGCCGCCAACCCTGACGATCACAGCGGCGAGTGACACGCTCATGCTCGGCGCGACGACGACAATTGACTTCACCTTTTCTGAGGCCGTGACCGGTTTTGACATCAGCGATATTCTTTTGAGTGGCGCGGGATCAATCAGCGCTTTTTCTGGCAGTGGCGCTCAGTACAGTGCGACCTATCTGGCGGGGCAATCTGCGGAGAGCGAGACAATCAGTGTCGGCTCTGGTGCTGTTTTGGATGCAGCTGGCCAGAGCAACATGCTAGCCGCCCAGGAAACGCTGTCGGTCGGTGGCTTGCAGCAGACTTATGGTCATTATTTTGCCTCGTTTAGTGCTGTTGAGGTGATTGATGGCAGCAGCGCGGGTGACACCCTATCGTTTGGTGACAACGTTGCTTATGATAACGGAAGCCTGTCCATCAACGGTAACGGCGGTGACGATATCTTCACTTTCGGCACCAGCGCAGCGGCCGATGATGGGTCCTCAATAGACATCAACAATTTGGCAGGCGATCAAAGCTACAGTTTTGGTTTGTACGCAGGCAGCA
>CAXBRM010000225.1:0-2985 GCA_963978305.1 uncultured Rhodospirillales bacterium | reverse complement strand
AAGACGTTTTGAAGATCTATCTTCGCGTGGCGAATAGAATTTTCGCAATCGGCTAGATGTTTATGCGAACCCCAAACCGTAGATCAACTGACATCGTTGTAATCTTGCAAAAAGGCTCCAAGAACGGCTGCAATCCGCACAAGGCCATAAAAAATGGCTGCGTCTGCATCAAGCAGCCATTAAGACTTCCTCAACACTGCGCTCAGCCTCGGTATTTTCTACCCCACGGATAGCCGCAAGCTCACGCGAAAACCGACTCAACGCGGATTGATATATTTGACGCTCAGAAAAACTTTGGTTTGCCTGATCAGCACCACGAAACAGGTCGCGCACGACCTCGGCAATTTGTAACGGATCACCACTGTTGATCTTAGCTTCGTATTCCTGCGCACGCCGAGACCACATCGTCCGTTTGATTTTAGCTTTGCCTTTGAGCACTTCCATAGCCTTGCTAAATTCTTCTTCATCGCAGATCGGACGAAGACCTGATTTTTGGGCCCGCGCCACGGGAACACGCAAAGTCATCCGATCACCACCAAAGCGTATTACGATAACCTCGACACTCAATGAGCCAAGGTCTTCGACCTCAACACCCTGGACAACACCCACTCCATGGGTCGGATAAACAACATAATCACCACTTGCGTAAAGTGCCTTGGGGGCAGCTTCCGTCATACCGCTTCTATTCCTTTGGGACCATTCTATGCGCCGCTCACACCACGTGCCACGAAACCGCGCCACGGGTTCAGCCTGTCACGACTGTTAATGAAAGTACAAAATAACCTCGATGCCAACATCATGTCATTTCTGATAAGATAGCATAATTTTCATGTTTCTTCAATCGTCGCCGTTATAGAGTACCCCGACTGATCGGCTTATTAAACCGCATCGCATCCATCAGGCTGGCTTTTCACTGAAGTGTTCTTCAAATTTCCCAGATTTACCCTTCCAGTCATCAGCATCAGCTGGCGGCGTTTTCCGTTCAATTCTGTTGGGCCAAATCTCAGCATATTGGCGATTGATCTCGACCCAGGGGGTCGCTTCCGCAACCGTATCAGGCAGAATCGCTTCAGCTGGGCATTCTGGCTCGCAAACGCCACAATCGATACATTCATCCGGATGGATCACCAACATATTTTCACCCTCATAAAAGCAATCCACTGGACATACTTCAACACAATCGGTGTATTTGCACTTTATGCAAGCATCATTGACAATGTAAGTCATTGTGCATTCCTGGAAAAAATTGCTATTGGCCGTATAGTAGTGGCTGTTCTGGGCTAAAAAGATAACTACCGAGAAAGCATAGGCGATAAGCGCCGCTTTCATCGCGACTTATGACGGCAGAGTACTCGGATTTTGTCCGGCAGGAGTCTCTGGATCGAATCCAAGTTCGCTCAGCGCTCGGCGCCTTGCAGTCGATAAGGCCGTTCCTTCAACAAAAAGCATCGCCGCCATGCGACGGATCAGTGTAAACTCGAAGTCATGGAGAGTGCCATCGGCGTAAGCCATCTTCCACAACAATCGTATAATTTCGGCGCGCTCATCAACGCTGCAATCCCGCTTCAGGCGCGAGATCAAGCCGCTAAACTCAATCTGGTCGTCAAAGCGCCGCTCGGCATATTCGAACAAGCGCTTCGCGTCTTCCGTTCCAAGCCTGAATTCCTTAGCCAGGTCCGCAAGCAATTGAGCGCGCTCACCATCATCAAAATCACCATCGGCATGGGCCAATTCCAGCAACAGCCGTGCAATCGCAAGGGCCTCAGGCCCTCTTGGTAAGCTTTCCACCCATCGCTCCTCAGCGCTCGGTTTTTCGGGCGACTCGTTTTGTCCAAAGACGGCTTGTAACCAGTTCATTTCAATACATCCACACCTTGTTCAACATGTCCTGCTGCATCGCGCCGCGCCCTCGGCAGCGCCACGACGTTCTTGCGCTGTCGCCGTGCAATCAGATTCAAGAGTTCGACGAGAGCTGCGAAAGCCATAATTGAATAGATCGCCCATTTTTCAACATGAATGCCCAAGCTGTGGAAACTCTCCAAGACAAGCGTGCCACCAATCAACAGCAAAAAACTGAAAGCAAGCATTTGAACAGTCGGGTGCCGCTCAATAAAACTTGTTAAAGGTTCAGCGGCTAACAGCATCACAACAGTTGAAATGACCACACCCAGAATCATGACCATGAGAATATCCGTAAGCCCCACCGCCGTGATAACGCTATCAATTGAAAACACGGCATTCAGCACAAACATCTGTAGCAGCACAGATGTCAGGTTTTTCCGCACGACCCCTGCGTCACCATGCTGATGCTCGCCCTCAAGCGTTTCCCATATCTCTTGTGTGGCCTTATAAATGAGGAAAACACCACCAACGAATAAAATGAGATCCTTTGCTGACATTTGGAACATACCGACCGAAATCACGTTGACCTTTAAACCTATGATCAGCCCAATGAAACAAAGCAGCACCAACCGGCTAATCAGCGCTGTGGCTATCCCGATTGAACGCGCCCGACGCTCTTGTCCAACTGGTGCCTTTTGACTCAGCACAGCGCTAAAAATGATGTTATCGGTAGCCAGCACTACTTCCATGAGTGTCAGCATCGCCAGCGCCAACCACGCCTCAGGCGACACCATCCAAGCAAGCAACATTTCCATTGATGAACCTATTTAATGGGGGATAAATCGCTGTACCTTTGACACAGCTTCATCGCGCAAGCAATCGCTTGGCGAACATTCCAATCTGAATAATTGCTCCCGAGCTAATACGATCAACCAACGACACAATTGATGCCATCCCACTAACACTGTCTTTTACGGATACAACAATAAGATTGATCCCTATCCACGCGGTCACGAATACTTAAGTACCCTGATGCCACCGGTCGATTGCTCTTCGATCGCGCTTTGTCGGGCGCCCTTTGCTGCCGGGACGAGCGGGTTGCGGTTCCTCTCGCACAGATTCTGTCGCGTGTCTTGAGCACTT
>CAXBRM010000224.1:0-3011 GCA_963978305.1 uncultured Rhodospirillales bacterium | reverse complement strand
ATAAATAGAACCGCTGGGTCTCGCTGACAATGTCTGATCCTATGCGTCGCCCCCGACTTGTACTCGGCAGTGCGAGCCCGAGGCGGTTGCAGCTACTCGCGCAGATCGGCATTACGCCCGATATTGTTCAGCCCGCAGACATCAATGAAGCGGTGGAAAAAGCTGAGCTGCCCAGGCCTTACGTCCAGCGTGTCGCCGCGGCAAAATGCTGTGCCCTCAAACTGCTGTTCCCAAACGATTTCATTTTAACCGCTGATACCACTGTGCGATTGGGACGGCGTATTTTTGGCAAACCAGAGACGATTGAAGAAGCAAGGGATTTTTTAACACAGTTCTCTGGACGGCGGCATCGCGTGTTGACGGCGATGGCCCTCTTGGCACCAGCGCAGGAGATCCCTGTCATTAAAGTCAGCGAAACCACCGTCAAAATCGCACGCCTTCACCCAACTGACATCGAGCACTTCCTGGCGAGCGATGAGTGGCGTGGTAAAGCGGGCGGTTACAACATCCAAAGTTCATTTGCCAAGCATATTGTTTGGATCCAGGGCTCACAGGCCAGTGTCATGGGCCTTGATGTCCACCAGGCCTGGGGTCTGTTGATCGGCAATGGTTGGCGACCAAACGCACCATGACAACACTGTTTGTTCAAGATGGTCAGTTTATCAAACGGTGGGGCTGGGCCGTCTCCGAGACAACTGAGCCAGTCTGTGTTTACCAAGAACAATACTATGCCTTGAGTGAGATTTGGCCCAATCAGCGGCGATGTGCTCAAGTGCGTCAACGACACAGCAAACTGGACGCAGCCATCGTTGAGCTTGGCCTCGAGGCGCCGCAGCCCTGGGCAATGATGCCACTCAAAGGTCGAAAACTAGATGATGGGCAGAAAGTCTGGGTGGACATCAAAAAACTACCGCGAGACGGCAAAGGCTGCTCGGTTCACTTTGTCGAGCCCGCGAGGGCGAGCGAAACGGTCGGCACGATCCAAAGCGATCATCAGACCCCTTTTGCCCCACCTTATGGCGACGCCAGGCGCATCATCGCAGACCATCAGACGTTTGTTGCCCCCGCCCTTGCCACCAGTGTCAAGGTAGAGATCAAACCAGAGGCCGTTCAGGCGGCCCTGGGCTCCCTAAAACCAGAAGCCCAAATCAAGTTCAACCCGCCCTGCTTCATCTTGATCGAGGTTGGCCGGACGTTGACAGCGATTGACATCAACGCCGCACCAACAGCCAAAAACAACCTCGCCGCAGTCCCGACGATCGCCCGCGCTATTTGGCGGGAGAATTTAGCGGGATTGATTGTCATCGATTTCTTACGCCCTGACGACAAGCGCCACCGCCAAGAGGTCACAACAGCGCTCAAAGCACAGCTGCAGGATGTGGCTGACCGCTTACCACAGTCTGTTACGAGGCCTCAAATTGAGGTATCGACAATGGATCATCGCGGATTGGTGATCATCGAACGAGAACGCCTTGGCGTCAGCCGCTTTGAGCTATTAGAGTCCGATCCTCAGTTGATCGCGATGTCAAAGATGTTAGAAACAGCTTTAGCGGAACGACGACCCAAGCTTGGCCAACGGCTCACTGTCAGCCCTTGGGCGTATGACTGGCTGCACCGAACAGCGCATCGGCGGCGGCAGTGGCAGTCGGTTTTGGCTGTCGAGCGCGACGAAAAGCTTGATCAATATGAGTATCAATGGACCGATGAGTGAAAAAATCCGGGTCTCAGACGACCAAACAAAAACCCTGAAGTGCGCGCGCTGCGCTGCGCCAGTCGTGGCAGATTTTAAACCGTTTTGCTCAAAGCGCTGTGCCGACGTGGATCTGGGACAATGGTTGACGGGTAGCTACAGCATTCCAGCCAATGAGCCCCCTGACAATTGGATTGAGCCAGCCGAGCCTGGTGAAGACGACATCCGATGGCGCCACTAAGCTTTACGGTCGCGACCTTAAATACGGGTTTGGTTCGCGTTGCGGCGCTCAACATCGATCTTCAAGAACCGATCCCGGCGCGCCGTGAACGACAGCGCGCTTTGCCAAGCTTAATTCGAGAAGCCAATCATGACCTGCTTTGCTTGCAGGAAGTCTACAGCCGTGAGCAACAATTATGGTTAAAGCGCGCCTTGCAGGGCAGCGCTTGGCAGGTTGTCTGTTCGACCAGCGGAACCTGGCCGGGCAGACGAAATTGGGGATTGGTCAGCCTGGTGCGGCGCGACTTATTTCAGATCACCGAGCGACGCTTCATCCGGTTTCAACCCGCCGATTGGACTGAGGCCTTCATAGCGGCGAAAGGCGCGATGGCGGTTTATTTGAACCCCGTTAATGGCCATCAAGGGTTTTGGTTGGTGAACCTTCACGCCACCTATGGCGGGTTGAAAAATGACTTTGCGGGCCCCTTCGCCACCGCGTTGCGCAGCCGCCAGATCCATCAGATTGGCACCGACTTCGGCGACCAGGCAGCCCTGATCGTTGGCGACTTTAACTGTGGTCCCCACGTCTGTCAGACGGCGTACGACATTCTTCACCAAAACTATCAAGCCCAAGACCTGGTCGCGCCTGGCAGCAATCATGCTGCTTACCGGACCTGGGACCCAAGCAACCCGCTGCACAACAGTGCTTTGCGACGCGATGGCACAGATCATGACGCTCACCATGGCCGGATTGACCACCTCTGGGGCACGCCAAGGCTGCTCAACAGCTACGTCGCCGCCCAGCCACGCTTGATTTGGCACCAAGCTGTTGTTCGCAGTGCCTTTGCCTTCGCTGACGGTTATGTCTGCCCCAGTGACCATTATGGGCTCGAGCTTTGCATGACGGCGAGATGAGCCCCCAAAAATTCATAGGGCGGCATAACAGATTTGGGGTCGACTTGCGGCGGTCGAAACCCTATACCCACCGCTCCCGTACGGAAACGAGCGCTCCCGTGTCCGGCGTGCCGAGGTAGCTCAGTTGGTAGAGCAACGGATTGAAAATCCGTGTGTCGGCGGTTCAAATCCGCCCCTCGGCACCATT
>CAXBRM010000223.1:0-3028 GCA_963978305.1 uncultured Rhodospirillales bacterium | reverse complement strand
GGTATTGCCACGAGGACAGTTTACACGAGAACCGCCGGTGGCATGCAGATTGAGGTTTTAGATGCCGAATTAAATGTGCCCGGCAATGCCAGCGGCGGGATAAAATTTGTTTCAAGATCAACGAGCACAACGGCTGCCACCTCAGATTCTTATTCGCCGGTGAGCGGCACAATGTATACCTGGACCGAAGGGCTATCGAGCATCCGTCAGACTGTGGATACGCGTTATACGAAAAGCTTTAACGTATTTTTTGATTTCCCAGCGGGATCCGGCACGCAGTTTAGCGAGAATATTGAAAATCTTTCTGACGCGCCGCTGCTGGAAAGTGAAGGCGTGATTTTCCTCAAAGACGTCGCCCAAACTCCCTCGGATTTGAGCCAAAGCTCAGAGGATTTGGGCGGTTGGAGCTCGCTGCCTGACAATACGGATATGTACGTCCGTTTCAAACATATCAGTGACCCTACAGTTGAGTTGACCTCGAGTGACATCGTGAAGGGGCCTGATGGTCGGTATTGGGAATTTGTCGGATCGGGCCTTGCGGGGACGCTGAAAATTGAACTGTCGACCCTGTTCAGTGGCAACAATCTGGTTAGCACCTATAGTGGGGAATTCACCGCGGCCGCTAGCGGAACAAACTTTAGCGAAAGTGATCGCGACAAAGGCTAATACCTTCATAGCTTTAAAAATTACGAGCAAGACTACCGTCAGTGGACCACTGGTGGCGGTTACATGAAGCCGAAAACGGTTTGGCGCGAAACAACCACGATTGAAGGACTAAAGAAGTATTGGGACATCGCCATTCGCGGTGATAAATCAATTGACATTGGCTTTATTACCGGGGCTGCTAGCCCAACCATCGCGATCTGTTCGGTCGGTAACTTAGTGGTTGCTGGTGATATTGCAACGGCGGATACTGGTAATATCCGATTGAACGACCCAACCTTCAGCGAACTTGGTGGCATGACGGGCGGCGCTGTCACATTAGCAGACCGCGTTTCGCTTCGCGGGGTTTTGGACAGCATCGAAAGCGACGGTGACGTCAATCTCATTCTGGTAAATAATGCAAACAACGTGGCGAACCAGGAGCTGAATATCCAGGCTGGTGGTAACGTTAATGTCAGCGTTGGATCCGAGACCAATAGTGATGGATCGATTGTTATTGGAACGATCACAGCGGGTGGCAATGTGGTTGTTTCTGCGGCACAAGGGATAAGCGCTGCTAGCGGCTCATCATTGATTTCAGGTGAGCGCGTCGAGTTGCAATCCAGTCAGGGAATGATTGGATCTGCATCACAAGCCATTCGGATTAACACCGACCATACAGTGGCCGACGGTGGATTTGCGGGTGCAGCATCGACAGGGCTTTATGTCACAGAGACATCGGGCAATCTTCATCTCGTCGCGCCTGAGACAATAAGCACGGAGTTTGTGCGTCCAGATCAGGGGCAGACCATTTCAGTTGGTAGCACTTCTGGCACTGTCAAATTACAGGCAAGCGATGGTTCAGTATACGACTACAACCTTGAAACCGATGGCACGTTAACCAATGCACGGCTGGCTGCGTACAAAGAAAAGGTCAGTGGTGGTGCGGGAACAAGGGCCATTGTGGGTGCCAAGTTGGATGGTGATGTTCGTGGTGATTACGCCCTTTATCTCGAATATTGGGAGGTGATGCAGACGCCAAATTCAGATGGCTCGGCTGTGACAGTTGGCCAAGGCCTCCAGGATGCGGGGTTGGCGAACAACACGGGCTACCAGAATTACATCGATGCGCGGGTTGCCTCCGGGACAGCGAGAGCAACGGCTGAGGCTGAAGGTGCTGCCAGGTTTGGCACGATCCATGCCGCGGAATATGACAAATCAATCCGAACCACGGCGACCTATCAGGAATACTATCGGGTCATTCAAACCAGTCAGTATGTTGCGGATGATAGCCTGACGAATGTTAATACCTTTGATCTCGAAGTTGACTCTCAACTTCAGGATGAAATGGAACTCCAAATCGAGCAACGGTTCGGCGCCATTCACAACAATCTGGCAACCTATGATTTGAGTTCTGCGGCTACCACTGATGAGGACACGCTGGCAGTTCGGGCTTATATCGCTGACAAGTCGGCCCTTCAGTCAAGCGATGCAGACGCCTATACGTTTGCAGACGGACTGCTTGGCTCATTCGATTACGCAGATGTACAAACCTACAAATCTGACGTGAGGGCCAACCATTTGGCTGCTCATGCTACTATTGATGAAACCCGCCCTTATGCCATGGTGCTTAATGGTGCCAGCATCGCGGACCAGGCCGTCATCGATCGCTTTGATGCTGCCCTTGGCAGCTCGGCTGCCAGCACAGAAAAAGCGGCTATTGAATCAGAACTCACCTTTAAATTTGCCGAGCTCCATGCTTTGAACAAAGACAAGGCGACACAAAAAGATACCTATGTTGACAGTCTCTTCTTAGAAGGCGATGCCCGCACGGCTGCCATTGATGCTGAATTGGCAAATTACGGGTCGCTGGACGGTGTTCTGTCCACGTCAGTTGCGGCAAGACTGTTCCCGCTGCTTGACATCAGCTCGGTATCTGGAGGCGCCGGCCCAGCGGCTGAAAATGCCAATATCGTTGCTGAAAACGTTGAAATCACGGCTTCGGGTTCTGATTCAAGCGATGGCCAAATTGGTATCTTGAAACAACCAACGGATGTTGATTTCCCGGCAGCGCTTAACAATGATGACGACCAGGCATTGTTGAGAGCGCTTCAATCACAAGACATCATCGACATTGTTTACAAACTATACCGATATGATGGCTCCTCAACCGTGCTGGTGCCAGACTATGACAGTGATTCATTGCCCACTGACCCAGACTTCACGGAATTAACGGTTGTTGGCATCGATGCATTGTCGAATGCATCTCAGAGTTTCGCAACGGGTCAGGTTTACGCAATCTGGGGTGACTGGACGGGTGGCAGCGGTGAACCCGAGTCTACCTACGAATTGTTCCAACGCACCGGGAGCACGACTACGAGTACCG
>CAXBRM010000222.1:0-3063 GCA_963978305.1 uncultured Rhodospirillales bacterium | reverse complement strand
CGAGCCACGCTTATTTGTGACGACGGTGAACGCCTTTTTGCAAAAAGTGCCGCCAGCAGATTTTTTCGCGGCTGGCTCGCTGGTGATTAACGTTGGTGATGAATTGGATTTCGACGATTTGGTCACGTCCCTGAGCGGTTTAGGCTATCGTCGCGTTGGCACGGTTCGCGAAAGCGGTGAATTCGCCCCCCGCGGTGGGTTGATCGACATCTTTCCAGTGGGGAAAGATCGGCCGGTGCGGGTTGATTTGTTCGGCGATGTTGTTGAGAGTTTGCAATATTTTGATCCCGTCAACCAGCGAACCTTAGCTGCCGCAGAAGGGTTGACGCTCGCAACAACGAGGGAATTTTTGCTTTCGGATGACAGCCAATCTCGGTTTCGATCAGGATTTCGGCAATACCTGAAGGACGCCGATAAAGACCCGTATTATCAAGCAGTAAGCCAGGGCCGTTACATGGACGGCTTGGATCATTGGCAGCCGCTATTTTTTGATGGCCTCGAAGCGTTGACATCGCTCGTCAAGCCAAGCGCGATTGTATTTGAAGCCAATGCACCCGAAGCGTTTGACGCGCGATATGAGACTATTCAGGATTTTTACGCGGCCCGGAGCGATGCCGCTGGTCTGCCAAAGGGCAGCGAGTTGCCTTACAAACCATTGCCGCCTGAGTTGATGTATTTAAACGATGATGATGTCAGTCACATCACGGCCGCGATTCCAACCTGGCAACTGACATCCTTTGTGACACCCAGCAACCCAGATTTACCGACATTGAATGCAGGCGTTCGTCCACAGCCTGACTTCGCTGATATCCGGAGTAACCCAGATCGTAGTTTGCCGTTTGCGGTCGCAGAGCGTGTCAAAGAAGCACAAGATGAGGATAGCGCCATAAAAGTCCTGATGACGGCAAATAGCTTTGGGGCACTGCAACGCTTGAATCGACTGTGGAAACAAGGTTCTGGAAGCTTAGAACCTCAACAAATAAGCAATTTAAGCGACCTTAAGCAATTGAAGCCCGGCAGCATTGCTTGCGCACAACTGCCAATTTCTCGCGGCTTCCAGCTGGGCAGCAAATTGTTGGTGTTAACCGCGGAGGATATTTTTGGCCAGAGAGCGATTCGCCAGCGCCGTCGGCGTCGAGCTGAAGATTTCTTGCGAGAGGTGGGTACGCTTAAGGCCAATGATCTGGTCGTCCATATTGATCACGGTATTGGACGCTACCGTGGCCTCGTCAGTATCGACATCAATAATGCCGCTCATGACGTGCTTGAAGTCGAGTATAATGGTGGCGACAAATTGTTTGTGCCAGTGGAAAACATTGATGTTTTATCAAGGTTTGGCGAAGGGACCGACGGTGTAGCGCTCGATAGGCTCGGGGGCGTTAATTGGCAAGCTCGAAAGGCTAAGGCAAAAGACCGAATTACCGTGATTGCGATTGATTTGATGCGCGTAGCTGCTGCTAGAAAGCTGAGAACCGCAGACAAATTAGCCGTTGAACCGGCCGTTCTGGAGGAGTTTGCTCAGACCTTTGCCTTCGTTGAAACCGACGATCAATTGACGACAATTGATGATGTTATCGCTGACCTTGGCTTGGGCAGGCCTATGGATCGGCTGGTTTGCGGCGACGTGGGCTTCGGCAAAACGGAAGTTGCTATCCGAGCTGCATTTGTCGCTGTCGCCAGTGGTAAGCAGGTCAGTGTGGTTGTGCCGACGACCCTACTGGCACGCCAGCATTTTAAAAGTTTTGGTGAGCGTTTGTCTCAAATGGGGATTGAATGCCGTCAGTTTTCGCGTCTTGTGCCAGCAAAGGAACTGCAAAAGAACAAGCAGGATTTGGCCGAAGGCCGGGTCGATGTCGCGATTGGTACTCATGCGTTGCTTGCGGAAAATATTGAGTTCAAGGACTTGGGCTTGCTGGTCATTGACGAAGAGCAGCGTTTTGGTGTGAAGCAAAAAGAGCGGTTAAAGAAACTGCGCGAGACGATTCATGTCTTAACGCTGACCGCCACGCCCATCCCTCGGACTCTGCAATTGGCTTTGACGGGCGTAAAGGACCTAAGTCTGATTGGCACGCCGCCTGTCGATCGTTTGGCCGTCCGGACCTTTATTCTGCCTTGGGATGTGGTGGTTTTACGCGATGGTCTGATGCGTGAGCATTTTCGAGGCGGCCAAAGTTTCGTGGTTTGTCCCAGGCTGCGGGACCTGGCTGAAATCCAGGAGCGTTTGAAAACAATTGTGCCAGAACTGACGATCACAATCGCCCATGGTCAAATGCCTGCCCAGGCGCTTGAAGATACAATGAACGCATTTTACGACAAGCAACACGACATCCTGTTGTCGACCAATATCATTGAAAGTGGCCTCGATATGCCGTCAGTCAATACGATGATCATTCATCGTGCGGATATGTTTGGCTTAAGCGCTTTATACGAATTGCGCGGTCGGGTCGGTCGCGGCAAACAGCGTGGTTACGCCTATTTAACGGTTGACCCCCGCAAGCCAATAACCGCGGAAGCCACTCGGCGCTTAGAGGTTATGAAGACCCTCGACAGTCTTGGGGCTGGCTTTAATTTGGCGAGCCACGACATGGACATTCGTGGGGCCGGTAATTTGGTGGGTGAAGAGCAGTCTGGGCACATTCGTGAAGTTGGTGTCGAACTGTATCAGCAAATGCTTGAGGAGGCTGTCACAACCCTTTCCAGCGACATTGCTGCCGAAGAAAAAGAGGAATGGGCACCCACATTAAACATCGGGTTGGCTGTTCTGCTGCCGGAGGACTATGTCAGTGAAATTGATGTCCGGCTTAACCTGTATCGCAGATTGAGTGCGCTGGAGAATCGGCGTGAAATTGAACAATTCGGTCAAGAACTCGAGGATCGATTTGGTCGCATGCCAATGGCTGTCGAGAACCTTCTATTCACCTTGTCCATGAAATTGCTCGCAAGACGCGCCAATGTCGAAAAACTTGATGTTGGACCCAAAGGGGTTGTTTTGAAATTTCGTGAAGACAAGTTCGCCGAACCCTTGAAGTTGCTTGCTTGGGTGGAGAAAAACAAAAAGATCAT
>CAXBRM010000221.1:0-3101 GCA_963978305.1 uncultured Rhodospirillales bacterium | reverse complement strand
AGAAATTCTCGAAACCGGGATCAAGGTGATCGATTTGCTCGAACCTTACGCCAAGGGTGGTAAAATTGGTCTGTTCGGTGGTGCCGGGGTTGGTAAAACGGTGCTGATCCAGGAGTTGATCAACAACATTGCGAAGGGTCACGGTGGCTACTCGGTTTTTGCCGGTGTGGGCGAGCGGACCCGTGAGGGCAATGACCTGTACCATGAAATGATTGATTCTGGTGTCATCAACCTTGAAGATGACAGCTCAAAGGTGGCCTTGGTTTATGGTCAGATGAATGAGCCGCCGGGCGCACGCGCGCGGGTTGCGTTGACTGGGTTGACCCAAGCGGAATACTTCCGCGATGAAGAGGGCCAGGACGTGCTGTTCTTCGTCGATAATATTTTCCGCTTTACGCAAGCTGGCTCGGAAGTGTCAGCGCTGCTTGGCCGGATTCCGTCGGCGGTGGGTTATCAGCCAACACTCGCGACCGATATGGGTGCGATGCAGGAGCGGATTACCTCAACCAACAAAGGATCAATCACCTCGGTGCAAGCGGTTTACGTCCCGGCCGACGACTTGACCGACCCGGCGCCCGCAACCACGTTCGCGCATCTGGATGCCACCACGGTGTTGAACCGGGCGATTTCTGAGAAAGGCATTTACCCAGCGGTCGATCCGTTGGATTCGACCAGCCGGATTCTCGATCCGCGCGTCATCGGTGACGAGCACTATGAAACGGCGCGCGCGGTACAGTCGATTCTGCAGCAATACAAGGCGTTGCAGGATATTATCGCCATCCTGGGCATGGATGAATTGAGTGAAGACGACAAAAAGGTTGTCGCGCGCGCCCGCCGGATCGAGCGCTTCTTGAGCCAGCCTTTCCATGTCGCTGAGGTCTTCACAGGCTTCCCGGGCTTATATGTCAAGCTGGAGGACACGGTCCGCTCGTTCAAGGCGATTGTCGATGGCGAATATGATCACTTGCCAGAGGCAGCGTTCTATATGGTCGGTACCATTGAGGATGCGGTTGCAAAGGCGGAGAAAATGGCGGCTGAGGCGGCATAATGTCCAGCGAAGGCGGGATCGTCTTGCCCATGGCTCGGGACGTTCTGTTTCTGTAATATTTCGCTTGGCCACCGTAGCTAGGGGCGGTCGGCAAGCGGTAGAATCGAAGATTGGAGCCCAAAGATGGCCAGCCAGACTTTTGAACTTGTCACCCCAGAGCGCTTAGAAAAAAGCGTTGATGCGGAGCTGGTGGCTGTGCCGGGTGCTGAGGGTGACTTCGGTGTCTTGCCAGGGCACGCGCCAACGATTACGGCGTTGCGTCCTGGTGTCGTCTCGGTGTTTGCTACGATGGGCAGCGCCAGCGATGATATTTTTGTCAGTGGCGGATTTGCCGAAATTACCGACGAGCGCGTTGTGGTGCTGGCTGACAGCGCCAAACCGGTGGCCGAGATCAGCCAGGAGGACGCACAATTGGCGTTGACGGAGGCCCAGGCAGCAGTCTCAGCGGCGAGCTCGGACGGCGAAGCGATGGTTGCTGCTCAGCAATTGGCGGTTGCGGAGGCGATGATCCGCGCAAAAGCCTAAACGAGACAAAGCGAATTTGATTATTGTTCAGCAACAAGGATGGTGATCCCGGTGGGGTTGTCGCCCTGTTTTGCTGTTGGACTCATAGAGAGTTGATTGGTCTTTGAGCTTGGGCGCCTGTCAGCGGTTGTGGGAAGTGGCAGCATGATCCTTCGCTTGATCTATGGTCGTGTTTGGGCCAAGTCACAGAAAAAACCGACGGAGTGGCAAGACAGTGAGCGTTTTGGACCTAGCCTTTATTCGCCAGCAATTTCCGGCATTTTCAGCCCCCAGCCTGCAAGGTCAACGTCATTTTGAGAACGCAGGCGGCAGCTGGGCTTGCCAGCACACCATTGATGCTCTGTCAGTTTTTTATCAGCACACCAAGCTGCAGCCCTATCATCCGCATCCAAGCTCGCAATCTGGCGGCGCGGCGATGGACCACGCCTACCAGCGTTGGGCGGCACGGTTGAATGTCGCCGTTGACGAGCTGACCATTGGGCCGTCAACCAGCATTAACACTTATGTTTTGGCGCAGGCCTTTGCTGACAAACTGAGCGATGGTGATGATGTGATTGTCACCAATCAGGACCATGAGGCCAATGGCGGCGTTTGGCGCAAAATGGCCGAGCGCTGTGGCGCCACGCTGCATCAGTGGCCAGTCGACCCTGAGACTGGCTTGTTGGACCCGGCGGTGTTGGAATCCCTGTTGAGTGAACGAACCCGCTTGGTCTGTTTGCCCCATTGCAGCAATATCGTCGCGCACAAAAACCCGATTGCCGCGTGGGTGAAACGGGTGCGCGCGATCGCGCCGCAAGCGTTTGTGGTGGTCGATGGCGTCAGTCAGGCGCCCCATGAGCTGCCAGATGTCGATGCCCTGGCTTGTGATGCCTATTACTTCAGCCTCTATAAAGTTTTTAGTGTCCATCAGGGTGTTCTGGTCGTCCGAACCCGGTTGGCCGACTTTTTGCCCAACCAGAGCCATTTCTTCAACGCCGATCATCCGCAAAAGCGGTTCAATCCCGCTGGGCCCGATCATGCGCAAGTCGCTGCCAGCGCCGCCGTGCTTGATTATTTCGATCAGATGATCGCGCACCATGGGTTCAACGGCCAGACTGAATGGAACCAGGCCGTCGCGGACCACGAGGCGGAGATTTCACAACCACTGCTGGATTATCTGGCTGGCCGGAACGATGTCAGGCTTCTGGGGCCGAAAGAAGCGGCCAACCGGCAACCGACGATTAGCTTTGTCCCGAAACATCACACCGCGAACGTGGTGGGCCAAGCCTTGGGCGCCCGTGGCATCGCTTGCGGCACAGGGCATTTTTATGGCTATCGCTTGGTAGAAGCGATGGGTGCTGACCCCGATCTGGGCGTCGTGCGTTTGAGCATGGTACACTATAGCAGCCGCGCTGATGTTGAAGCAGCGATTGAGGCGCTTGACGCGGTGCTTTAATGGCTGTGTTTCGAAACCAGC
This sequence comes from uncultured Rhodospirillales bacterium, assembly GCA_963978305.1. Taxonomy (GTDB): domain Bacteria; phylum Pseudomonadota; class Alphaproteobacteria; order UBA7985; family UBA7985; genus CAXBRM01. The sequence goes on along the minus strand of CAXBRM010000221.1, from coordinate 72 downwards.
ACTTTGTCATCGGCCTATTCGCGCTAGGCTTTGGTGTGCTGCGCTGTGCTGTGCCGTTTCTAAACTCTGGAG
>CAXBRM010000220.1:0-3125 GCA_963978305.1 uncultured Rhodospirillales bacterium | reverse complement strand
GACCCGAACTCCAACCCAATGATCGTCACAATGGGAATGAGGATGTTTTTCAACAGATGAACATTGATCACACGCCGTTCCGACAACCCCTTAGCACGAGCGAACTTGATGTAGTCCTGAAGAATGATTTCCCGTGTGCCGGCACGCGCAAGCCTTATCACGGATGACAGCTTGAAAAGCGCTAGGTTGAACGCTGGAAGAAAGATATGTGACAGACCGTCAAGCGTGAAAATAGAACTTGTTATGCCTAAAACAGTGGCCACATCCCCGCGCCCAGTCGAAGGCAGCCAGCCCAGGTTCACTGAAAAAAACATGATCAGGATGATTCCAACCCAGAATGTGGGCATGGAAAAACCCAGGATTGAGCCGGCCATAATGGTTTTGCTGACCTTGCTTTCGGGCTTCAATCCGGCATAGACACCGAGTGGAATGCCAAAGACAACCGCGATCGACAAAGAAAACAGCGCTAGCTCAAAGGTCGCTGGCATCCGCTGGACAATCAGTTTCAGTGCAGGCTCACCAAAGACAAATGACTTGCCGAGGTCACCCTGAAACGCGTTGAGGAGGAAATACCAGTATTGTTCCGTCACCGGCCGATCAAGCCCAAGATCCTTGATCACCCGGTCAATCTCAGCTTGGTCGGCTTCTGGATTGATCAACATATCGACCGGGTCACCGATTAGGTTCACTCCGGCAAACACGATGAGCGACATGATGAATAGCACCAGAACGCTTTGGAGAGATCGTCTTAAGATAAAGGCTGTCATCAATCGCTCATTTAATTTTATCCCCCACGCCGAAAAGACTTTCAGCGTGGGGCACAATTTATTGGTTATTTGAGCCTATTGGGCCTTCAGGTCCATAACTATAGTACGCTCATCCGTGCGAGGTGTGTATTTGTACCCCTTTTTAGACGCCCAGGTATTTTGCTGGTAATGCACCGGAATAACACCAAAGTTCTCGCCAACAGCGATCTCTGTTGCTTCAGCAAGTAGTTTGCCACGAGCATCTGAGTCAACTGTCGCCAATGCTTTTTGGATTAGCTCATCCACACGAGGGTCAGAGTGACGGCCTCTATTTGCTGCGCCAAGACCCTTGGATTTGTCGAAGGTGTGCAGCAATGCTTTTAGTGGCGATGAAGCTTCACCGGAACCAGCACCCCAGCCAAGAAGCATGAAGCTGAATTCCGGTGAGTCGTTCGGGCCACCTCTTGAAGCACGCTTGAAGTAAACAGCCTTGGTCATGGTCTCAACGCTGGCCTCAATACCGATCCTGTTGAACATTTGAGCCAAAGCCTCGGCAACTTTCGCATCATTGATATAGCGATCATTTGGGCCATGAATGGTCATCTTAAAACCGTCAGCATAGCCTGCTTCAGCCAACAGTTTCTTTGATAGCTCTGGATCGTATTTTAGCGGCTTCATGTTTTCAGAAACGCCGTGGAATCCCGCTGGGAGAAGCTGACCTGCCGGCGTAGCGATGCCTTCCATTATCCGCGCTACAATGGCATCACGATTGATCGCATGAGAGATCGCTTTGCGAACGCGAACGTCCATGAGCGGATTCTTAATCTGGCTGCCATCCTTTGCTGTTATATGCGGTGAATTCTCACGGAATTGGTCCATATGAAGATAAATCACCCGGTTCGATGATCCGCTGCTTATCTCCAAAGAGCTGTCCTTTTTCAATCTGGCGACGTCGAGTGGAGGCACATTGTCGATAAAATCAACGTCACCCGCCAAAAGCGCTGAGATACGCGCAGGACCGGCCTTGATCGGCTTAAAGGTCACCTTGTCAAAGGCCGCCATATCACCGTGATAATTTGGATTTGCTTCCAGAATTATACGGTCGCCGGGAACCCACTCTACAAACTTGTAGGGGCCCGTGCCAATCGTTGCCTTGCCACTGTTGTAGTCCTCAGTCGATGCACCATTGCCAGCTTTTGCCGAGATGATTTTAACGGTTGTCATGTCGTTTGGCATAAGAGGATAGGGGTTTTCTGTTTTGATGTGAATCGTATGGCTGTCGATCTTCTCAAAGGTTTTTCCCTTGAGATAGGTGACAAAGCTCGAAGGTGAGTTAGGAACGTTCTGCGCACGCTCTACTGTGAAAATCACATCATCTGCCGTAAAATCGCTTCCATCATGCCACTTCACGCCCTTGCGAAGCTTAAACTCCCAAGTTGTGTCATTGATCGGTTCCCAGGAAACCGCAAGATCAGGATAGTGTTGCTGGTTCTCGTCGCTACCTACAAGTGAGCTGAATATTTGCGTAGCGAACGCGTTATTGGGGCCGAGATTATGATAGTACGGATCGATCGAGCTTGGCTCAGATTTCAAACCGACCCGCAATTCCGCGGCCATTGCGTTGGCTGAGATAAGCATCGCAGCCATACCAACGGTAAAAAGTCGAAGCATTCGCATTTGTTTCTCCCTTCATATTTTGTGTTATAAATTAACTATCCATTGAAAAAAATTTGTTGTCCACATTTTGCTCCGGTCGAGTTCATGCATATTGCCCATCTGTTGCTTGCTGAACGTCAAATTTATAAAATTACCGGAGCGACGAAGGTAATCTCCTTTCGGCAACAAGATCCGGCTGTTGTCACCAAAACGACACCCACGCTAGTATTTTTGCACGGATTCAACGGCAACAGCGCCAGCTGGAAATATCAATTCAGCTATTTCCAGAGCTACCGAGTCCTTTCAATCGATTCGCCAGGATTTGGCGAGACATCGGTGTTCGAAGGCGGCATAGCCGGCTTTGCCGAAGCCGTCATCCAGATGCTGTATGATCTTGGATTGAAGTCCTTCTGGCTGGTTGGGCATTCCATGGGGGGCATGCTGGCCCAAATCATTGCAGCAAGGACTGGCGACAACTGCAGGGGCCTGGTGCTCTCATGCACTCATAAGGGACGCGCGAGGCCCGAAAGTGACCAACTGTCCAAAGAGGTTCTCGACCGCCTTGAGCAGCGGTTAAGCTTGAATGACCATGATTACGGTACGCTGCGGATTGGCAAAATGCTGTCTGAAACACCAGCGCCCGATATTCAGGACTTTCTGGTTTCGATTGCAGGTGACATCAGTGTTGAAGGCATCAAATGGGGCGGCGCGGCGATACAGTGT
>CAXBRM010000219.1:0-3127 GCA_963978305.1 uncultured Rhodospirillales bacterium | reverse complement strand
GCATGGCCTAGGTGGCAAGCAATATAACCATGAAAAAGATGTTGAATTGGTTAACAGTGTGATAACGAGGAGCAGAATTGTTCTTCAAGTCCAAGCCATAAGTGTTTGCCGGTGGTGAGACTGGTAAGCCCCCAGCCACCAGTCAGCATTTGCGGGAGTAGACTCAATTCCTGTCTGATCCTTTTGGGGGAGGGAGCAAGGAATCTAATTTTATTGGGTTTTGCGATTGGCTTTATTCAAATATTTGGGCTGCGTTTAAGGGTGCGGCCCTTGCGTCCTTGCCTGAAATCGACACGGCAGTTGCTAATGGCCAATCAATGGCGAGCGCTTTATCATCCCAAGCAATTGCGTGCTCAGATGCGGGAGCGTAGTAGTTGGTTGTTTTATAAAGAAACTCTGCGGTCGTTGAAAGCGTCAGAAAACCGTGGGCAAAGCCTTCCGGGATCCAAAGTTGCTTTTTGTTTCTTGCTGAGAGTGTTTCGCCAACCCACCGCCCAAAAGTGGCTGATGACTTGCGAATGTCGACAGCGACATCAAAGACTTCACCGTGGACGACGCGCACCAATTTGCCTTGGGCGCTAGGCGGCAATTGATAATGTAGTCCGCGCAAGACCCCTTGCTGTGAGCGAGAGTGATTGTCTTGCACAAAGGTGACTCGCTCGCCAATCACCTCTTCGAACTTCTTATGGTTAAAACTTTCGAAAAAAAAGCCACGCTCGTCTTCAAAAACGCTCGGCTCTATCACTTTGACGTCGGCAATCTCAGTGTCAGTGACTTTCATGTTCTGACTCGTTCATAATCTGCATGAGGTACTGCCCATAGCTGTTTTTCAACAACGGCTTCGCCAAGGCTTCAAGCTGTTGGTGGTCGATCCACTTTTGCCGAAAGGCGATTTCCTCTGGACAAGAGATCTTAAGCCCTTGGCGATGCTCAATGGTTCTGACAAATTGATGTGCTTCGACGAGGCTTTCATGCGTGCCCATGTCCAGCCAGGCACACCCTCGGCCTATGCGCTCAAGATCGAGTTGCCCTTTGTTAAGGTAAATCCTGTTGAGGTCCGTTATTTCAAGTTCACCACGATCTGACGGCGTAATTTGTTTGGCGTAGGTTGAGGCAAAAGCGTCGTAGAAATAGAGGCCGGTGAGCGCATAGTTGGATTTTGGCGAGGATGGTTTCTCTTCTAAACTGATGACTTTGCTATTTTGATCGAATTCGGCGACACCGTAGCGCTCGGGGTTTTGTACGCGATAGGCAAAAACAGTGGCCCCAGCGGTTCGCGCAGTTGCTGCGGCAAGCCGTGCATGCAGTGAATGTCCGTAGAAGATGTTATCGCCAAGAATGAGCACTGAAGGCGCACCATCTAAGAATGGTTCAGCGATAATCAGGGCTTGTGCCAAACCGTCCGGTGAAGGCTGGATGGCATATTCAATCGCTAGGCCCCACTGGTTACCATTGCCCAGAAGCTTTTTGAACCTTGGTATGTCTTGCGGTGTGCTCACGATCAGAATCTCGCGCACATCAGCCAACATAAGTGTGGAGAGCGGGTAATAGATCATCGGCTTATCAAACACGGGTAATAGCTGTTTGGATACCGCTAGAGTCGCTGGGTAAAGGCGCGTGCCGGACCCGCCCGCTAGGATGATGCCTTTCCGTTTCATGCGGTTTCTAGTTCCTTGACGATGTCCCTAGCCACAGCCAGAAAGTCGTCTTTCCAATTCGGTAAATCGAATGAGAGTTGTGATTGCAGCTTGTGTGTATCGAGCTGTGAGTTCAGCGGGCGCTTAGCTGCGGTTGGATACTCGGCTGTCACTATTGCTTGAATATCTACAACTTGCGTGTTGAGTGGGACACGCTGTTGTTCTGCGTAAGCGATTAGGGTCTTTGCAATCTCATGCCAGTTTGAGATGCCTTGTGGTGCAAGGTGATAAATCCCTTTAGGCCAAGCCTTGCTGTGTTTGATCGCGCGTATCGCATCGATCGTGACTTTAGAAATCAGTGATGGCGATGTTGGAACACCAATCTGATCTTTAATGACGTTAAGGTGATCGTGTTTCGTTGCCAGACGAAGAATCGTCTTTGCAAAGTTATGGCCGTCTTTACCAATAACCCATGTTGTTCGGAAAATCAGATGCCGGCAATCAACATGAGCAATGGCATGCTCGCCGGCCAACTTGGACGCGCCATAAATGTTGATTGGACTGGTTGTGTCGGTCTCAACGTAGGGCGCTTGCTTGAGGCCATCGAATACATAGTCTGTGGAGTAATGGATCAGCCAAGCGTTAACTTGTTCGGCGAGCTTAGCGAGATGCGCAACACCATCTGAATTGACCGCATAAGCGAGCGCCTGGGCGCTCTCAGCTTTATCTACTGCCGTGTAAGCCGCCGCGTTAATGATGACATCTGGCGCATTATTGCTGATGACGTCTGCCACGGCTTGGTGATCAGTAATGTCGAGCTCGGTACGCGAAAAGGCAAAAACCCGCCCTAACGAGGGCAGGTGGCGCGCAAGCTCATGCCCGAGCTGACCCGTGGAACCAAGAAGCAATATGTTCATCCGTACTGCCTCTCGACCCATTGGCGGTAATCGCCGCTGATAACTTGCTCAACCCACTGTTGATTGTTGAGATACCATTCAACTGTTTTGCGGATCCCACTTTCGAAAGTCTCGGCTGGGCGCCAGCCAAGCTCGCTCTGTATTTTGCTTATGTCGATTCCGTAGCGCCGGTCATGGCCTGGGCGATCTGTGATGTGGGTGATCAGATCTCGGTAGCTTTTGATTGCGGTATTTTGTGCGATTGGGCGCAAATCATCGAGAATGTCACAGAGCATCGCGACGACATCGACATTGGTTTTTTCATTCAGGCCACCAATGTTGTAGATCTGACCGCTCGTGCCATGTTCCAAAACGGCGCGAATAGCGGCGCAGTGATCTGCAACGTAAAGCCAGTCTCGGATTTGCAATCCGTCGCCATAAATGGGTAGCGGCTTGTGAGAGAGTGCGTTGTGGATGATGAGCGGTATGAGCTTTTCCGGGAACTGGAAAGGGCCGTAGTTGTTTGAACAATTCGTGGTGAGAACCGGCAATCCATAGGTGTGGTGATAGGCGCGCACCAAGTGGTCGGATGAT
>CAXBRM010000218.1:0-3131 GCA_963978305.1 uncultured Rhodospirillales bacterium | reverse complement strand
CATAAAGAACTCTGGCGAAATAACGGTCGTTGTTGGTCAGAATGACCTCAATTTCATCTGCCCCAGCAATAACGTGCGCATTGGTCACAACGATGCCATCAACTGAGACAATCACACCAGAACCAAGCGCATCACTCTGTCGAAGACGATTGTCATCAAAAGGCGACAGAAACCCATTGAGCCGTCCTGTCCTAAGCGAGTTTGTTTCGATATTGACAACCGCCGGGGATGCTTCACGGACCAACGGCGCAAAAGACCACATCACCTCGCCAACACCGCCTGGAACCTGGCGCTGTATGTCTTGGGCAAGACCCATAGGGACAAAAAGCACCAGTGCAGCGATTGGCGCCACGCCAAACAAAAACAAGCGTTGAAAACAAAAAACCATAACAACCATGCCCTAAATGATCGTAATTCCCATCAATTCAATACTGGATTTCAGTGCACTAAACCATAAATAGGCTGGAGGCACCAAAAGGATAGATCAATCTCTAAAGGACCGATTACAGAGGAATTTTGGTTCTTCTGTGGACGGGTAAAGAGATATTTATAACAATTAAATGATGTGAGAACAATTTATGGCAACCAGTTTCTATCGCGGTTTTGTCGCCCTTATAACTTTCTGCTTCGTCGCATTTCTTTTTCAGGGCTTACTCACCGGTGACATTGACCAATATCTCGCTTCGCTTCGAAACGATATTTTGGTTCAAGTCACAATCGCCGACGTCTATTTAAGTATTGGGCTCGCATGCGTTTTGATTTCGGTGCTTGAACGAAAATGGTGGGCCGGGTTGCTGGTTTTTGTCCCGGCACTCGTCATCGGCGGACCAACAATTGGGCTCTACTTATTGTGGCGATTGCCAGCCTTGTTGCGCGTTGTTCAATCAAGCGATGCCGCTTGACCGAAGAAACGACGACACAAAAAGATACCGCCGGCCGTCAGTCCTTTTGTGCGCAGCTGAACCGCCAAATAACGATCAATCGCTTTTAAATTTACTCTTCGTCGTCGCTGTCGTATTGGGTCGGGCCACTGTCTTGGCCCTTCGCATCCGTGTCGCGATCCACCAGCTCGATAATGGCCATCGGTGACATATCACCGTAACGGAAACCCGCGCGGAGCACACGGCAATAACCGCCCGAACGCTCTTCGTAGCGATCGGCTAATTCACCAAACAACTTTTCAACCACAACTTTGTCATTGTGCAGACTAGCCAATGCTTGACGACGGGCGTGTAAATCGCCTCGCTTCCCCAAACTAATCATGCGATCAACCAAACGCCGGGCGTCTTTCGCCTTCGGCAGCGTTGTCCGCACTTGCTCATGCTTCAAAATGGCGGCAACCAAGTTGCCAAACATCGCTTTGCGATGGGAACTGGTCCGGTTAAGCTTACGACCTGAAAGACCGTGTCTCATAAATCATACTCCGATTTAACATCGCCCTCACAGCAAAGTTGCCGGGCGGGATTGGACGCCAACTCAGCGGTTTCCAAGTCGGCCAATATTTATTTTTTGTTGGGAAGCGGAACGCACCAACACCGAAGTCAGCGCCCGCGCCCCTTCCAGCGCGGTAATTGAGTAGCTATCAAACTATGAACGGGTAAGCGAGCGGTTGAGATTATGACGTTTACCAAAACACTCCCGTCATCGAATTATTAGAATGGTTCTTCCAGGCGCTTCGCCAAATCTTCAATATCCTCAGGTGGCCAGGCACTAACTTCCATACCAAGGTGAAGACCCATCTGAACCAAAACTTCTTTGATCTCGTTTAAGGACTTGCGGCCGAAGTTAGGCGTCCTTAACATTTCTGCTTCGGTCTTCTGAACCAAATCCCCGATGTAAACGATGTTGTCGTTCTTCAAGCAGTTGGCAGAGCGTACTGACAGTTCTAATTCGTCCACTTTGCGCAAAAGGTGACGGTTGAACGGCAGCTCATCGCGTGCTTCTTCTTGGACAATATTTTGGCTTGGCTCTTCAAAGTTCACAAATAGCTGCAACTGATCTTGCAGCACACGCGCTGCCACAGCAACGGCGTCATCTGGTGAAATCGAACCATCCGTTTCCAGGGCCACGACTAACTTGTCATAATCGGTTTGTTGCCCAACACGGGTGTTATCCACGCTGTAGGCAACCTTTTTGACAGGCGAAAAAAGACTATCGACCGGGATCATGCCAATCGGCGAGTCTTCCGTACGGTTGCTGGCGGCGTCGCGGTATCCCTTGCCCGTTTCGACCGTCAGCTCCATCGAGAAGACGGCACCATCGTCCAAAGTGCAAATCACGAGGTCAGGGTTCATGACCTCGACGTCGGCGCCGGTCTCAATCATACTGGCGGTGATGACAGCAGGCCCCTGACCACGCAGGCGCATTTTCCGAGGCGTATCGTTATCTGATTTAATCGCCAGCGATTTTACGTTCAAAATGATGTCTGTAACGTCCTCACGCACACCCGGTACGGTCGAGAATTCGTGTAAAACACCGTCGATCTGAACCGAGGTTACCGCTGCTCCACGCAGTGAAGACATCAAAACACGACGCAAAGAGTTTCCTAAGGTCATGCCAAAACCACGTTCAAGTGGTTCAGCGATCATTTTGGCTTCACGGTCAGGCTCGTTGCCTGGTTCAATTTCCAAATTGGTTGGCTTGATCAGGTCAGTCCAGTTTTTCTGGAACATGGCGTACCTTCATTGTCGTAGCCCAGTCGGAACCTTGGCGGTTGGTCCCTAGGCGGGTTTCGAATGTCGAGAGCTGGGAATTCCTTCCGCCAGGAAACTCCGCCCTCTTTTTTAACTACTATATTGCGTAGCTGGTGCCACGCAGGGCGATCGAAAATAGCGCGAACTGATTAGCGCCTATTCACGAACTGCAGACTAAAGTTTGGTCACAAATTTATTCCATCAATCTTCTGGATTAAACGCGCCGCTTTTTCCGCGGCCGACAACCGTTGTGGGGCACAGGCGTCACGTCTTTAATCGTTGTAACCGTAAAGCCAAGCGATTGAAGCGCACGCAACGCGCTTTCGCGCCCCATACCAGGACCTTTCACCATAACCTCCAGAGTTTTCACGCCGTGCTCTTGCGCCTTACGCCCAGCATCCTCGGCAGCGACCTGCGCCGCATAAGGCGTCGATTTCC
>CAXBRM010000217.1:0-3138 GCA_963978305.1 uncultured Rhodospirillales bacterium | reverse complement strand
AGTGATTGCTCGGGCCTGTAGCACGCCGAAGATATGAACGCCCGACCGAGTTTCTATGGGTGTGTCTGTGATTTGGCCCGCAAAAAGGCCCGCCAATCCTCGCTCAATGACCGGATCAAGGGTGCCTTCGGCCACCCAGCCAACGCGGCCACCATTGGCGGCACTTGACGCATAGCTATGTTGGCGCGCAAGATCAGCGAAGCGAGTGCCTGCCTTTATTTCCCCGACGAGTTCGCGGGCAGCGCGTTGGGTTTCTGCCTGATTGCCATACAAGGAGTACGGCAAGAATATTTCCGTCAATAGTCGCTCCCGTCGTCCGCGCAGGCTGTTGAGTCGAGATATCTCGGCGTCGATGTCCTCTGCCAAAATAGCAGGCTCGTTGCTCAAAGCCGCTGCGGTGATCGCTCGCCATGCAAACTGGGCTCGGATTAAGCGGACCAACGTGCTTGGTGGGATACCTTGCCGCTGTAGGTCCGCTAAAAACTCGGTGATATTCTGGCCATTTTGCGCCGCAATATCGACAAGCCCCCTTTGAATGTCAGTGTCTGAGACGACGATGTCGTTTTGTTCGGCTTCGGTGATTTTAATGGTATCTAAAATCAAGTTATCCAAGCTGCGCTGCGCGAACAAGGCTCGATTTTCATTTGTGTTTGGCGTGTTTGCTGTTGCCAAGTCTAAGTTGAGACGGAAGGCTAGGTCGGTGTCAGTGATTGGTGTGTCGTTTACGACGACCAGCACACCCTGGAAATTTGTCAGATTGGTGAGGTTTGTTTGGTTCGACTGTGGCAGTGTCGGTTCAGAAGCCAGCGCGGGCGTCAAGCTATTGCTTTGAATATTTGCCCCAATGGTCAGTTGGCCGTGCGCCGTCACATGGGTGATGGCGCTGACGAAAGAGAAGGTGAGAATGCTTATGGTGCTGCAGCGAAACATAAATAATTAATTCGGCTTATTGACGATACTTTTAGGTGCTGGGCCTATTGGCGTAGATACTTACATGGAAAAACAGCAAAATACGACGACAAGTTGTCTGACAGATGATTTATTTTGCGGGGCTTGACTGGTTTAAGCGTCAGATGTCCAGTGATTTCATTTTTTCCATGGTGCTTAACAATTGGTCAGCAATGCTATCCTCAAATGTTGAATGACCTGCGTCATCCACAATTTTTAGTTCCGCTTTCGGCCAGGCTTTTGCAAGCTCGTAAGCACCTTGGACCTGGCAAACCATGTCGTAACGCCCATGCACGATAGTCCCAGGCACATGTTGCCATTTTTGAGCGTACGCGAGCAGGCCTTGAGATGGTAAGAACAAATTGTTGCTCAAATAATGAGCTTCACAGCGCGCGATGGCTAACACAGAACTGTTTGTTTTCTGCTCGCCGGTTGCACGACGACGGATGCCACGCCGCGCGCAATCGAATTGTGTCATTTGGTACTTTCTCTCGCGATTATCCCTCAAAGTAGCTGCAGCGTCCTCATAGCTGGACCATGCTTTTGCAGCAGCAAGCGACACGTGACGATCAGTTGACATGAGGCGACGGGTGTAGGCGGCCAAGATACTTTTGGCATCGGTTTGCTCTGCCGCATCGAGGTGCGCGACAAACGCTGCATGGGCCTCGGGTTGCACGCCCTCCAAGCCCATTAAGAACCACTCAACATCACGAGGGCGGCCCAGAAAAATCCCTCGCAAAACCATGGCGGTTACGCGTTCTGGGTATCGCCCAGCATACGCTAGTGCCAATGTCGATCCCCATGACCCGCCGAACAGAATAAAGCGATCGAGTTGCAATTCTTTCGCAATGTGCTCGATATCTTCAACCAAATGATCGGTGGTGTTTTGCTCCATGCTGGCCCATGGCTGAGACCTGCCAGCCCCGCGTTGATCAAACTGGACGATGCAATAGTGATCGGGGTCAAAAAACTGCCGTGTGGCCGGATTGGACCCAGCGCCCGGCCCACCATGCAGGCACAACACGACGGGACCTTGGGGGTTGCCACTCATCTCGCCATACAGCCTGTGTTGGCGGCCCCGATGGTCGTTCAAGGGCATCCCGACGTCGAGCTCAAAGCGACGAAAGGCGCTCGTGACCTGATAGAATTGTGAGCGGCTTCTGGTAAGCATATCTTAACAATGTGTTGTTTGCGCGTTGAGACAAGAGCCCAGGCAGTGATTTTCAGAAGTCATGTTGATACTCATGCTTGTCTAGTGCTAGCAATTCAAAGTGAATGTCTTACATAGACGGCGGACGAATTCGATTGGGGCCTGATAACGATGCAAGCAGCAAATCCCACTGAGAGTATGAGTGATTTTGGCAGTGATCTGCTCGACACCCTGAGTTTCGCTCTGGAGACAGCAAAACACAGCGGTGCCGATGAGGCGAGTGTTGTGCTGGGGGATCACCAGGGCCTGAGCGTGTCGACCCGGCACGGGAAGTCTGAGGACTTGGAGCGCGAAGAACAGCGCAGTTTGGTGCTGGATGTTTATTTGGGTCGGCGAAAGGCTAGTATTCGCTTGAACGACTTACGCCGATCGGCGTTAGTAGAAGCTGCCGACCGAGCAGTGGCGATGGCCAAGGCTGTACCCGAAGATCCTTACTGTGGCCTTGCCGATCAAGATACGTTTTCGACGGTACGCAATTCATTGGCGCTTGAATTGGATGACCCAAAAGATCCCAGCACACAATGGATGATCGACTTTGCCAGCGCGATGGAAACGGCGGCGCTTGAAACCAGTGGCATCACAAATAGCGAGGGTGCTCAGGTCGGCTGGGAAAGATCTAGCTACATCCTGGCCAATTCGCGGGGTTTTTGCGGTGGTTTTAAACGCACGGGTTTTAGTGGCTTTACGAGTCCCGTCGCCGGAGAAGGCGAGGGCATGCAGAGTGACTATGATTGGTGCCAGTCGGTTTTTGCGGAAGATTTACCCGATCCGGAAAGTGTTGGCCGCGAGGCAGCGCGAAAAGCTGTTGCGCGCTTGGGGGCGGGCCGGATGGAGACGGCGATGATGCCGGTTGTTTTTCATCGTGATCTCGCTGGACGGATGCTTGGCACATTGTTGAGCGCCATTCAGGGGCCCAGTATTGCGAGAGGGACAAGTTTTCTCCGAGAAAAGCTTGACCAGGCTATTTTGCCGAAAGGCAT
>CAXBRM010000216.1:0-3143 GCA_963978305.1 uncultured Rhodospirillales bacterium | reverse complement strand
CGAAACGGTTGTCTGACGTCGGCCAGATTGATGCCGCCATCGTTCATTGGGACGCAGTAATCGCCGATGATCAAGTGGCATCACCGTATCGGGAACTGGTGAAAGTGTACAAAAGCACAGCGTTGGCAAGTGCTGAGCGTTATGATGAAGCCTTAAGCGCGGCTCAGTCTATCGACAAAAATTCTGTTGGATTCGCTCCGAAGTCGTTGGAGCTTCAAGGGCTAATACATTGGCAGCGAGGCGACACGGTTCAGGCTCTCGCGACTTTTGAAGAAGCCAAAGCGCTGATGGACAGCGAGCCTTTCGTATCGGTTAGTCGCCGTAGTGTTTCGCTTCGCGAACTCGATTTTTACATCGAGCAACTCGAAGCTTTACAATAATTTCGCGCTTTGCGGCTCTTAACTGAAGTTTGCAACAGGAACGACCTATGACTTGGCAGTTTGTCAAAGGCCTGATTTTGGTTTTGATATCGGCGATGACTTTGTCAGCGTGTGACGATATCGATAGGCTACCTGGGACGCGGCTGGCGGTGTTTGCGGCCGATCAGAGTTTGTTGATGCAGGGTCAAACACAGCCCGTTCAACTCATGGCGCCGACAACAAACCGCAATTGGTTGATGCCCGGCAATGTCCCTACCCATGCGTCTTACCATTTAGCCCTTGGCGCGGCACCCGTCCGCCAATGGGGCATTGATATCGGTATCCATGAGAATGCGAGGCAAAAAATCACCGCACAACCGATTGTGGTAGATGGCTTAGTGTACGCGATGGATGCAGCGATGAACGTGAGCGCTCGCCAGCTGGCCGACGGAGAGCTGGTTTGGCGCGTTAATGTGTCTGATCCAAACGAGGCGAGCCAAACCTTTGGTGGCGGTTTGGCTTTTGGCAACGGTCGTATCTTTGCCGCTACGGGCGACGGTGAACTTTATGCACTGGCGCCCAATACGGGTCGAGCTGTCTGGCGTACCAAGATTGCCGGTCCGGCGCGTGGCGGACCAACGTTTGATAACGGAAGGCTGTACGTACAAACGCTGAACAATCGTACCCAAGCCTTTTTGGCTACCACTGGTCAGATCCTGTGGACCCATTCGGGGCTCGAGGAACAAACCTCCATTGTCGGGACAAGTTCGCCTGCAGCTCAGGGCGATTTTGTCTACATTACGTACTCGTCAGGCCAGGTGTTTGCGCTTCTTGCTGCCGATGGCCGCGAGGCATGGAGTGATATTTTGACGTCGCTCAGCCCTTCATCAGGCCGGCTTCAATTAGAGATAGCAGACATTCAAGCTCTGCCCGTTCTCGATCGGGGTTCTCTATATGTTACTAGCAATGGCGGTCGAACAGTTGCTTACGATAGTGCGACGGGTCGTCGACTTTGGCAATATAGTGGCGGGGGCACGCAAACCCCGGCCGTTGGTCAGAGCCATTTATTTTTGGTGACCAATGATGGCACGGCATTATCGCTTGATCGCACAACCGGCCAACCTGCATGGATCAAAGATCTTGCGACAAATGCGACCCAAAATGGTACGAGGAAGATTGAATGGTTTGGGCCGATTTTGGCCGGCAATCGGTTGTTACTCGCCAACAGTCGAGGGCAGTTGATTACACTTTCGCCTTACAATGGTCGTCTGTTGGGTGAGGTCGAGGTGGGAGCTGGGGTTGCTGTGCCGCCGATTGTGGCGCAGGGTAGTTTGTTGCTTCTCACCCAGCGCGCCGATCTATTGGCATATCGGTAAGCGGGATTTTTCGTGACCGTTGCGCCGTCATCCCCATTAACCGATCCGCAAGCTGCTTTACCAATTGAACGGTGGGCACGTGTTGCTCTTGTCGGTCGGCCAAATGTTGGCAAATCAACGCTGTTCAATAAACTGGTAGGCGGCGCGAAGGCCATTGTTCATGACCAACCAGGTGTCACACGTGACTGGCAAGAAGCTGACGCAAAAATTGGCATGTACAATTATGTGGCGGTTGACACTGCTGGGCTTGAAAATGCCTTTGATGATTCGCTGGCCGCGCGCATGCGTAATCAAACAGAAATAGCGGTGCGGCGTTCTGATTTGGTGATTTTTATTATTGATGCGCGGGCTGGCATCACCCCACTGGATGAGCAATTTGCGCAATGGGTGCGCGAGACGGGCAAACCCACCTGGCTTGTCGCCAACAAATGTGAGGGCCGAGCTGGCGAAGATGGCGTGTTTGAGTCCTTTTCACTTGGTCTTGGTGATCCACTGCCATTGAGTGCTGAGCACAACGACGGTCTCGGCGAATTGTACAGTCGATTGCTGGCGTTTTTAGAAGTGCATGTTGCCAGCAACGCTGGGTCTCACAGCCCCGACAGCCGATCACTGCCAGGGCAACGTCCCGATCAAGCGATATTGATTGATCGCTATGTTAAACTTGGTTTGGCGGAAGAAATCGATCCAAATGAACCCGAGCGGCTGGTTGAAATGGATGATAACAAACCATTGCAACTTGCGGTGGTTGGACGACCGAACGTGGGCAAAAGTACGCTGATCAATCGCCTTGTGGGTGAAGACCGGATGCTTACCGGACCAGAAGCGGGCATCACACGTGACGCCGTCAGTGTTGATATCCAGTGGCATGATCGACGACTGCGGATCTATGATACGGCAGGCTTGCGACGAAAGGCAAAAATTACTGAGAAGCTTGAGCAACTGAGTGCTAATGACACGCTGGACGCCATCCGATTTGCTCATATTGTCATATTGGTCTTGGACAGTGACGCTGTCCTTGAAAAGCAAGACCTCCAAATCGCGCGCCATTGCTACGAGGAGGGACGAGCCTTGTTGGTGGCTGTCAATAAGTGGGACCAAGTTGATGACCCCAGCGAATTGCTCGCCGCTCTAAAGTTCAAGTTGGACACCTCTTTGAGCCAGGTCAAAGGCATACCTACCGTAACGATTTCAGCGCTGGAGGGCCGAAATCTTGACAAAATGCTTGATAAGGCCCTTGCGCTCCGACGAACATGGGCCACGCGGGTCAGCACCAGTTTGTTGAACCAGTGGCTTGCATACCATACGGGCCGTCACCCGCCACCAATGGTGAATGGCCGTCGGATTAAGCTGCGGTTTGCCACACAAATCAAAAGCCGGCCACCAACGGGGGCGATCTTTGGCAGCCGTG
>CAXBRM010000215.1:0-3152 GCA_963978305.1 uncultured Rhodospirillales bacterium | reverse complement strand
GGCGGCGCTGGCGGTCGCGATAACGCCGATGGTGAGGCCCGCCGCCATCATAATGCCGAGTGTCGATGGAATTTTCTTCATTGAGAGCGCAACCTTGTTTCTAAATGTATGGGGCCGCCAATATCGCGCGGCGCAAATGAAAAATCTTATGCGTTTAATCTACCAGTGTTGGTTGACTGTTTCTGGATAACAACTCGATTTGACCTGACGCAAACGAGCATCTGTTGCTCTTTGGTCATGCCTTACGGCTTAATTTACTGTTTTTCAGGCATTTCGTAGCAAATGCATCACGCCTGCCTGGCAAGAAAAAACGGGATTTTTCTAAAATTGCCTTAATTGCAGCGCGTTTGTCACATCTGTTGGGCAGACAACGGTTGGAGCGATCCACATTGCACTAACGGCCTGTTTTTTATGCGCAACCTGATATCAAAGTAAGGCTACGACCGCCTTAAGATGATCAGCAGAGGCAATTGCTGTGAGCAATTTTATGTTTGCCGTCTCTACGACGTTTAATCGGTCTATCGGCTTTTTTGGGCTGGGATTGCCTGCAGAGGTCGAAATTAAATTAAGGGGTGCTCATAGCTGGCGCGCGCAAGTCTGGTCCTTCGCTTTTCGGGTTGTGCCAATACCGCCATGGCTTATTCTGCGCCAGTCGCTTTTTTTACTTTGTACAGCGGCCAATCAGTCTCTCAATTGACGGACCCAATCTAATGAATATTCACGAATATCAGGCCAAAGAGCTGTTAAAGAAATATGGCGTCTCGGTGCTCGACGGCCATGTCGCTTTCTCAGCTAGCGAAGCTATTGGCGCGGCACAACAGTTGTCAGGCCCCGTTTACGTTGTGAAGAGCCAAATCCATGCGGGTGGCCGCGGGGCGGGCCACTTTGTCGATGATCCGGATCGCGCCAATGGCGGCGGCGTGCGCGTCGTCAAAAGCGTCGATGCGGTCGGTGAAAACGCAACGATGATGCTCGGGAATACCTTGGTGACCAAGCAGTCTGGCCCCGAAGGAAAAGAAGTGAACCGCCTTTACATTGAATCGGGCTGTGCGATTGCCAGAGAGTTATATCTTGCCTTGCTGGTCGATCGTGCGACCTCGCGTGTCAGTGTCATTGCGTCGACAGAAGGTGGCATGGACATTGAGGATGTTGCTGAAAAAACGCCTGAGGCAATCCACAGCTTCACCATCGACCCGGTGACGGGCATGATGCCATATACGGCACGTCAAATTGCCTTCGCGTTACAGTTGGAAGGCAAACAAGTCTCAACGGCGGTAAAATTTCTTCTTGGGTTGTATCGCGCATTTACTGAGCTTGACTGTGAAATGCTTGAAATCAACCCGCTTGTTGTCACCGGAGATGGCGAGCTGATAGCGCTGGATGCCAAAATGAGTTTTGACAGCAACGCGTTGTATCGTCATCCAGATATTGCGGCACTGCAAGACGAGGACGAAGAAGATCCTATGGAGCTTGAAGCCCAGCAGCACGACCTTAACTATGTCAAGCTTGACGGCCAGATCGGATGCATGGTGAACGGTGCCGGTCTAGCCATGGCCACGATGGATATTATCAAGTTGTATGGCAGCGAGCCGGCAAACTTTCTCGACGTTGGTGGTGGCGCCACTAAGGAGCGCGTGACGGCTGCGTTCAAAATTATTCTTAGCGATCCGGCGGTTGAGGGTATTTTAGTCAATATTTTCGGCGGCATCATGCGCTGCGATATCATTGCGGAGGGCGTGGTTGCAGCCTCGAAGGAGGTTAACCTCAGTGTGCCGTTGGTCGTGCGCCTGGAAGGGACCAATGTTGATCTCGGCAAACAGATCATGGCGGAAAGTGGTTTGCCCATTATCAGCGCAGATAATCTGGCAGAGGCAGCCGAAAAAGTTGTTGCCGCTGTGAAGGGAGCTTAAAAACATGGCTGTACTGGTCAATCAAGACACCAAGGTTATTACCCAAGGTTTCACAGGCAATCAGGGGACGTTCCATAGCGAACAGGCAATTGCCTACGGCACCAATGTTGTCGGTGGCACAAGCCCAGGCAAAGGTGGTACAACGCATCTTGACCGGCCCGTATTCAATACAGTGGCTGAAGCTAAAGCAGCGACTGGGGCGAATGCGAGTGCTATCTATGTACCACCGCCATTTGCGGCAGACGCAATTCTCGAAGCAATTGACGCAGAGATAGAACTGGCGGTTTGTATTACTGAAGGCATCCCAGTGTTGGATATGGTCAAGGTAAAACGGGCCCTTTCAGGCAGCAAAACGCGTCTGATTGGCCCGAACTGCCCAGGCGTGATCACGCCCGGAGAATGTAAGATCGGTATCATGCCTGGACATATTCACCGCCGTGGTCAAATCGGTATTGTCAGCCGATCTGGTACATTGACGTATGAAGCGGTGGCCCAGACGACTGCTGCGGGCTTGGGCCAGTCTACCTGTATTGGGATTGGTGGTGACCCTGTGAATGGGACCAATTTTATCGATGCGCTGGATATGTTCTTAGCTGATGATGAGACCAAAGGCATCATCATGATTGGTGAAATAGGTGGCTCAGCCGAAGAAGAGGCGGCGGAATTTTACGCTGCCAGCAAGATAAAAAAGCCGATTGTTGGCTTTATTGCCGGTGTTTCTGCTCCTCCCGGCAAGCGCATGGGGCATGCTGGTGCTATCATTAGTGGCGGCAAAGGTGATGCGGGCAGTAAAATCGACGCAATGAAGAGTGCTGGCTACTTGGTTAGTGCCAGCCCTGCCGCTTTGGGCGAGACGATGATCAAGGCCATGCAAGGCTAAAGTTGTCTCATCGCGCTATACGCAAAGGGGTTAAGACGGGGGGCCAGTACCTCAGACACAAAACCGTCGAGGTTGTCTATCCTGATGCTAGGTTTTCCACCGATCGGCTGCTTGCTGGTCTGTGTCTCGTGCCCGAACCCAATCGGCGTCTTGTCCAGCGTGCTCTTTTTTCCAAAAGGTCGCTTCGGTCTTGAGAATATCCATAATGTAATTGGCGGCCTCAAAGGCCTCTTGGCGATGGCGTGAACTGGTCAGCACCAAAACAATTTGCTCACCAGCGCTTAAAGTGCCTACCCGATGAATAATCGTCACATTTGCAAGTGCCCAGCGCGCACGCGCCTGGTGCTCAATGTCTTGCAATT
>CAXBRM010000214.1:0-3177 GCA_963978305.1 uncultured Rhodospirillales bacterium | reverse complement strand
CGCCCAATGCAGCTCCGATAATTGGCTGAACCCCACTATCACTCATCGTCTTGGCAAATTCGAGTGCGCCAAACAAGTTCCCGGTATCCGTAATGGCGCAAGCAGGCATTTTGAAGCCTTGGCACCATTTGGCTAAATCGGGAATCTTGTTTGCCCCTTGTGCCAGTGAATAGGCAGAATGCACCCGCAAGTGAACAAATGGTTGTTGACTCAATGGTGCAACCAGCTCACTCGCATTATCGGTAGAAGGCAGAATCGGGTAGCTCACCGGCGCATAAAGCCACAGCTATCCCAATTCGTCGAGTGTGGAGATCATGCTCCACGGGGACAAATTCATCTAAGAGAGAACCCACGCCGTGTCTTTCGTAGCGAACAAAAGCGGCGGTGGCTCGCTATTATTGCCATTACCCTCGACAACATCAAAATGAACAATATCGGTAAGATCGTTGACCAGCCCCTTATTCTTGAGCAAAGAGCCTCGATGATAAGGATTACTGCTGTTTTCCATCTGTGAAATCGATCCATTCCCAGCATCCCAGACCCAAACGTCGACCTGATCTTCAGATCGGTCGTAGACGAGAATCTCAGCCGAACCGTTTTTGGTCACATCGCCAATAGCATACAGTTGGTTACTATCAAGTTTCAGATCAGTTGAAATTAGAACGTCGTTTTTCTGTGTGCCATTTGTTTCTATCGACCATTTTTCGCGCCCATCATCATTAGCCAAAAACCGTCTGTTGTGTTGGGTGGGCTCTTTGATTGTGGTGCTCAACCCCCCAAACGCGCACGGGGTACCCGTGATTTCGATCTCATAAGAGGACGAATTCAGTACCACCTTATTCTGGTTAACGTCCGGTACTACCCACGAGGTTGCGTGTGCCAACCCTGCATAAGCTTGGTTATGAGAACTTGGCAGCCAAATCGGTTGTTCCGCCGCCGCGGGCTGAGGCTCGTCAAGTAAAGCAACAATTAAGCCAGGTGGCGCACTGCCACGATCATAATCAGCAAAGATGACGAGGGCGTCGACATCGCCGTCTCCATCACAGTCACGGTCCAAAAACAGGGCGGCATAGTCAATTTGCTCAACCACAATCACCGACATATCTTCAGAGGCGTTCAGTTTCCGCAAAATCTGTGAGAAACTGATCGTTTGATCGACCGTAGCTTCCCAAACGTCGTTGAGCTGTATCTGCACTTCATGAAGCGTTGATGAATTCCCCGCGGAATCACTCGCTTGAACGGTAAACTCGTAGGCACCATCACCGTTCTGATCACTTGGGACCTCGAAGTCGAGCACCGATTCGACCGCCAAAACTCCCTTAGAAGACAGCGAAAACAAGCTGGCATCAGAACCGCCAAGTTGCCAGACAACGTCTGCAGATCCGCCATCAGCATCATACGCAATTAATTCAGCGAGGCTGTCGGTAACGCCCTCATCCACTTGATACCGGCTTTTAAGCCCACTGATCGTCGGCGCTTCATCGTCTGCATTTTCCAACGTGACTGAAACACTACCCGAAGTGCTTCCCCCTCGACTGTCCAGCGCCGTCACAACTAAACTAAAAATATTATTCGCATCAAAATCCTGCGGATGATCATAATCTAGCGTAACGCCATCTAACAGCGAAATTTCGCCAGACATCGATCCGATCTGGAAATACTCCTTATCGGCGCCGGACAGCGAAAATGTAATCGAATCATCGTCTGCATCTTTCGCTTGCACAAATCCAATGCTGCCAGTGTTCGCTTCCGAAACAACAAAGTCCTTGGGACCAAGAAGAACTGGCGACCGATTTTGGACGTCCTTTTGGGGCTTTGTGTCCCCACCCCCAGAAGTCATTGAGCTTATGCTACCATAAAGCATACCGAGCCCAGCAAGAAACCCAGCGCTAACAATCGCTGAGATCCACAGGTCGTATTCTTGAATGTGGTCACTCTCCGGCATCGAGACCGACGTCGGACCAGGAAAATCAGCAGCAGATTCGCGACTTGAGGGCGGGCGCGAGAGCGATTTTTGATCAGTCCATCGGTTGCCCGCGTCATTGAGCCCAGATCCCACCTGATCCGCAGGACGATGGTTCCAAAGACTGTCAACCGGAGCCGCTGGTGCTTGTCCGTCACTTACCCGCCCAAAAATGGCTACCGCAAAACCCACGCGATACCATCGGTTTGGCCACTGGTTCACATGCAGGCCAACCAGCATGGTGAGAGCCCCCTCACGATTAAACTTTTCACTTAATATTTTATATGACAAAACATAAATATGTATTTTATTGATGTTTTGTCAATGGTTTAAGCCTAATTTAATAAAGAATTATACCCTGCCGAGTGCCAAGTTCGTGCTGGCGCTCCTTTGCCAAAAACGTCGGCTTTGGTGCCAGATTGGTGGCCAAACCGTTTCATCTTGCGTATGGTTTCGGCTCGGTTTCTGGCGCCACCACGTGCGCCGCCACTTTGGCCAGTAGCACATGCATAGACTAAGACAATCAGAATTCGACTTCTTCAACTGTTCCCGAGTCTCGGTACACGGCCTGCCAGTCGATGAATTTTTCCATTAATGGCCATGTTAAAAGAAAATCTACCGCCATCTTGGCTCGACGCAACTGCAGGCCAATCAGGAAAACCGGACCGATTAGCCAAAAACCGTCAGGATCGGTCAAAAATTCTACAGCGCTCAATCCGACCATGATCGCTATCAGGACGACAGTCGTGCGAAGCTCTGGCGATCGTGGGAGCCAAGCGGCAAATGTCGGCGGATTTCGACGCGCTGCCACATAGCCCTTTAAGATCATCCGACGCACCTGAAGGGGCACAGATGCTGACGCCGATGACATGGCAGCGTTGGGCGTCGGCAAAGACACGGGACCAATTTGGCGCTCATGAAAATCCAACAAGCGTTTCCAATGCAAAACCCTTTCAAAAACTGGCCAGGCCATTTTGCTTTGTTGGAACAGAACTAGCTCCCCGGCCAAGACCCCCAGCAGCATCGAGACAGAACACATCCAAGCCATAAAAATAGACGCGTTAAAAAGCAAACCGAGACCAAAACCCAGCGGCAAAACCATCGGCAGCAGTGTAGCGCGCCAATATGCCGGTATCACCAGACGACGCGTCCGACCCTTTTGGCGAAAAGTCATGAGAATCGCCGCTTCACGTCGAAACAGGTAGTAAGAATAA
>CAXBRM010000213.1:0-3180 GCA_963978305.1 uncultured Rhodospirillales bacterium | reverse complement strand
TTAGGAATTCACATAGAAAAGCATTGCCGTTTGCAGCCGTAGTGTGCATTTAAGTTTATACAGTTTCGTACGCGGGGCGCGTATTTCCCAGCGGACTCTCTGCATCTTTTTATGGATGATCATCGTGTAACTTGGTTTTCAGAGGCAGGAAAAGTCATGGCCGAACTCGAATACTTTTACGCAGGCTATTCTGGTTATGCTTACCTCGGTTCCAGGCGCTTTATGCAAATAGCAAGGGAATCTGGCAACGAAATAAAGCATCGCCCTTTCGATCTGCGATACTTACTCGACCATAATGGCTGTCAGCCATTTGACGAAAGGACCGAGGCATACAACAGCTATTTTTTTGTCCGAGAGATCGAGCGATGGTCAGAGTATCGAAACGCACCAATTGCGAAAGCCTTCCCGACTTATCATAGCAATTCGATTGAGCCTTCAAATAAAATGTTAATTGCCGCAATGGATCTCGGACATAACATTGATGAATTCTCTTGTGTTATGATGGAGCAACACTGGCGTTACGACTGTGATTTGGCCGACATGGATACGCTGACAGCGATAGCGAGTTTTGTTGGTCTGGATCCAAGACCTCTGGTGGAGCATATGAAATCAGAGCAGGTCGACAAAATTTATCGCGCAAATACTGACGAAGCAGTTGCCAAGGGCATGTTTGGCTCACCAACCTATATTGTCGACGGCGACCCGATCTATGGTCAGGACCATCTGGAAATTGTTGAAAGAGCACTTCGCAAACCATTTTTATTTCGGTTTGATACGACAAACGATGAGTGAGCCTGAGCACAATCACTAAGCATCTCAGTGTGGAAAAAGCGCCGCTTGTCCGTCAGCATCAATCGTTCAGCTACAAACACCCATAAAGTCAGGCGGTCCGTATTTGAAATCTAGTCATGCGCTTGGTTTTCCGGCAGCCCTCAAAGCGCCCGTTACAAGGCGCTACCTTCAAAATGCGGCTTTCGTACGCTTTCTCACCTCGGAGCGCCAACGCCGTGCATAATCTCGGTATAACATCGAGTCTTCTTTATTCGCTGCACCCGCATCGCGATCAGTATCAGGTACATTTGCTCCTAACGCTAGCAATGCTGCGCCAGAACTCGTTCCAGTTGTTCCCTGCGCCGCGACCACGGCGCATTCGGTTGCTGCCGACAGCATCCGACAATATGCGCTGTAGTTGCTGAATGGGCCTTCAACGACGATATCGCCTTTGTGACCTGTCATTGTTAGACACTCCGCCGTCATCATCGCTAGGTAGTATCCAATTGCCACCGATCGCTCCGAACTGCCCACCGCCGGTTCTTTACCGATCCAAGTCCAATTTTGCCCTGGGAAAGGTCCACTGTTCGTAACCAATCCCGGCATCAAAAGTGGGCCATTTTTTGCAACCTGATCCAAGTCGTCAGGCTCAAAGACTAGAGACGCCCCCTCAGTAAAGAAATCAAATTCTCGACCTCCCATAAAGCGCGCTGAAGGCACGGGGTTTCCTAATCCATTCACATTAATCAAGGTGTCTCTAGACGGATCTAACATGACATCCTCGCCGCCCATGCTCATAACAATCACCCATGTACCGGTCGAAACAACAGAGAACGGCATCCTTCGTTGCAGCACGTGAGGTAATAAAGACGCATTGGAATCGTGAATCCCACAGTATACGGGGGTCGCGTCAGAGAGCCCTGTACGTTCCGCGACAGTCGGCAGAATCGGACCGAGAACATCGCCTGACGGTCTTGCTGGCGCCACTTTGTTGGCTATCTTCAGCACATCGACCAACGAGGAGAATTTTTGCTGATGCGGGTTCCACAAATCAGTATGGCACCCAAGTGAAGAAACATCACAAGCAAGCACTCCGGTGAGCCGATGGCCCCAATATTGCGGATAAGTCACGAGGGCAGTCGTGCGATCGTAAAGAGACTCATCTATCGAGAACTGCCAATAAATTTGGGCACCCAAGTTGAGCCCACCTGGTAATCGAGGCGAACCCGTCTCCGTGAAATCTGGACGGATAGCATTATATCTTGCCGCCACCTCATCAAGTCCAGTTTCTTCATAATCCAAAACAGGGGCGGCAAGCGTACCGTCTGACGCGAGGAGTACCCCGGCCCCACCGTGCGTTGTAATTGATATGGCATCCACTCCATGCTGCGAATGGAATCCCGCTAGTTGGTCAAGAAAAAAATCCCAGTGCCCTTCCACATCAAAGTGCCGGTACGGAGGGCCAGGCAGCACCGCGTTCGGTCGTGTGACCACCGCCACTTCGGTAAGACTGGCAGCGTCAACCAGCGCTAATTTAGCGTTAGTCTTACCAACATCAATGACGGCGATATGCTTGGGAGTCATGACATGTGAAAGACGGTTTCCAGCGGCACAGCCACTGGTTCGTTGTCACCATTTGTTACCATAATGTCGGCCATATGCGCCCACCACTTTTGCATAACCGCGTGTTGTGGCAACGCCTCCATGGTGTGGTCAACTGTTCGCCAGAGCACGGCAAATAAAATGTCGCTATCTTCGTCCAAATGGATAGAATAATCTGAAATGCCTGCTTCCTTGAGCAACAATACAAGCTCTGGCCAGATTTCATCATGACGTTTTTGATACTCTTGGCGGCAGCCGGGATTGAGCTTCATCTTAAACGCATATTTTTCCATCACCGACCCCTCCAACTGGCCCACAGGCGCGGCAGAGCAATGACTGAAATCAGCAAAGCGCCAATCACAATGGACATCACAATACCAGGCACATTCAGAAGACCCAAACCAAACGTGACGAGTCCCATCACAAATGCGGCAATTACGACCCCTGGGATGCTCCCAGAGCCACCCAAAATATTGACACCACCCAACACCACCATCGTCACGACTTCAAGTTCCCAACCAAAGGCAATCGAGGGCCTGGTTGAGCCCAGTCTTGACGTCAGACAAACCGCAGCAATGCCTGCCATGAGCCCGGTCAATAAGAAAAGAATGAACTTGACCCGCCCAACTCTGATCCCGGAAAACAAGGCGCCAGTGGGATTGTTCCCTATCGCATAAACAGCCCGACCAAAGTTCGTTCTGTGCAAAATCACCCAATAAATAATGGCCAAAATTGCGAACAGGATAAACTCAAAAGAAATTACCCACCAAACATAACCCTGCCCAAAAAAGGCAAAATCAGGCGGGT
>CAXBRM010000212.1:0-3215 GCA_963978305.1 uncultured Rhodospirillales bacterium | reverse complement strand
CGGGCGTTCCCCGTCGCGGCGCGGTGGGCGGTCGCCAAAATCCTTGCGCGGGCCTCGATCCGGGCGTTCCCCATTTCGGGTTTTTGACTGGCTCCCTTTGGGACCTGTTTTCCGCCGTTCCGTCATCCCAGTTTGGCTGTTTGGCCGTTTACGCTGGGAGGACTCGCGCTCATCCGCTGGCTTACTTCTACGCTTCGGGCGGCGATCATCGTTCATGTAACTTCCCATACAAAAATAAAGTGCTGCACATTTGCCGTCTCAGTAGCAGGCCTTTCGCGTCATGAGCATTGCTATGAGCTTGATACCGCCAATCGCTCTTGAATTCTTAGCCACCACTATCATAATTACTGGCATGACAAGACAAAACAAAACAACAGTTGTCGGCAGTTCAGCAGAGGTTGATGCAGATAGCCTGCAAATCTTGGCCGAGGCTGAGCAGCGCTTTCGGGGCCAAGTACCAGAGCATCCTTCAAAGCATGCGCGGCAAACAAGCCATTGGCTGACGAACAAATCAACGGAACGAGGTGGGCCAGTCGGTCCCGAGCCAACTCGCTTTGGTGACTGGGAACGCAACGGTCGCTGCTTTGATTTTTAATCACCTATCACGAGTTTTTGCGCACCCATTCGGATTCTCGTTGCTTAGGCATAGGCAGCGTGTCGCAAACGCCTAGCTGATGTTCGCTCTGGCTCTACCACAGAGGATTTGAAATTTGATAAGAAGTCGTATTGATTTTTTGGGTGAAATGACTATTTTACCCAAATCGTAAGCGCTCAAGTTTTGGTAGCCAAAGTTTTGATGGAGTAAGAACAATGAAAGTCATCGTTTGCGCGAAGCGCGTGATTGACTACAATGTAAAAGTCCGCGTTAAAGCTGACAACAGCGGTGTCGAATTAGCAAACGTAAAAATGTCGATGAACCCCTTTGACGAAATCGGCGTTGAAGAAGCCGTTCGCCTGAAAGAAGCCGGCAAGGCGGATGAAGTGGTGATTGTCAGTATGGGTCCCAAGCAGTGTCAGGACACAATTCGGACTGGCTTAGCCATGGGGGCAGACCGCGGTATTCATGTTGAAACTGACGAAGATCTTGAGCCTTTGGCGGTTGCAAAACTGCTCAAGGCACTGATCGAAAAAGAACAGCCTGGCATGCTTATCGTTGGCAAACAGGCAATTGACGGCGACAATAATCAGACGGGGCAAATGTTGAGCGCGGTGACTGGCTGGTCCCTGGCATCGTTTGCGAGTAACATTGAAATTGATGGTGACCAATTGAATGTCACCCGTGAAATCGATGGTGGTCTCCAAAACATCAAAATCAGTATGCCTGCTGTTGTGACCACAGACCTTCGATTGAATGAGCCGCGCTATGCGTCATTGCCTAACATTATGAAGGCAAAGAAAAAGCCGATTGACATAACCTCGCCAAGCGATTTGGGTGTCGATATCACACCCAGAGTCAAAACAATTAAAGTCGTTGAACCAGCCGCACGGCAAGCTGGCGTCAAGGTGGCAGACGTCAATGAACTGATTGACAAGTTAAAAAACGAAGCGAAAGTCATCGCCTAAACGAATGGCGCAACTCACAGATGAAGGAACATGAATTATGTCAGTACTCGTTTTGTTAGAGCATGCGGACGGTGCGATAAAAGAGACGAGCCTCAGTGCCGTCTCAGCAGGATCCAGGTTGGGTGACGTCACAGCGCTTGTGGTTGGCTCAGGCGACCAAGCGGCGGCCGAGGCCGCAGCCAGCATTGCTGGGGTGTCAAAAGTGCTGTACGCGGATGATCCAAGCCTCGCTAACGGGTTGGTTGAGCCGACCGCCCATACGCTTGCCAAAGCGTCCGACGGCTTCCATCATATTTTAGCGGGTGCCAGCAATTTTGGTAAGGCTGTCATCCCATTTGCAGCGGCGCTGAAGGATGTTCAAGCCATCAGTGATATCAGCGCGATTATTGATGCCGATACCTTCGAGCGACCGATTTATGCGGGCAACGCGATTTCAACCGTCAAATCGAGTGATCCGATTAAGTTTGTGTCTGTGCGCGCGACCTCATTCGATCCAGCGGCCCCAGAGGGTGGTTCTGCGTCGGTAGAAACCTTAGGTGCGGCAAGCGATCCGGGCACTTCAGAATATGTTGGCGATCAATTAACCGAAAGCGAGCGTCCGGAACTAACCAGTGCCAAAATCGTCGTATCTGGCGGCCGTGGCATGCAAAATGGTGAGAATTTTGCCATGCTCGAAACCATGGCGGACAAGCTAAATGCTGCGGTTGGCGCGTCGCGTGCTGCTGTCGATGCTGGTTTTGTGCCAAACGATTACCAAGTGGGTCAAACTGGCAAAGTTGTCGCGCCAGAACTTTACATTGCTGTCGGCATATCCGGTGCTATCCAGCACTTAGCCGGGATGAAGGACAGCAAAATTATCGTTGCCGTAAACAAAGATGACGAAGCGCCAATTTTCCAGGTTGCTGACTACGGTTTAGTCGCCGATTTGTTCGACGCTGTTCCAGCCATGAACGATGCAATCTGATTGTCCTGACGACCCAATCTGATCGTCATTGCCGATAGGCGCCCGTCCCGCTGGCAGGCGCCTATTTTGGTTTCTGGATTGTTCCCTCTTGAAATCGCCCCGTGTCAGGATGATTGCGGTTTGCATTTTCTCAGTCCCAGCGCTAAGGCACAGAAAAACCGCGATTTCACTCAGAAAAGCAACAGGTATGCCATGAACGACAATGTTTTGATCTCAACCCGAGAGCGCGTTCGAACCCTAACCATTTCTCGGCCAGAGAAGAAAAATGCAATCACTCAGGATATGTATCAGGCCATGGCTGATGCGATCGATGACTACACAGCTGAAAGTCATGTCCGCGCCTTTGTCATAACTGGCGCTGGCGATTACTTTACCAGCGGTAATGATCTAAAGGATTTTGCTGTCCAAGGCATGCCAAGGCCAGGCGAAGAATTTCACAACACTCCAGGCGTGATGAGTTTCCTGCGTGCTGTATCCACTTGCCCGAAGCCATTGATTGCTGCCGTAAATGGTCCCGGAATTGGTATTGGACTGACCATGCTGCTCCATTGCGATCTCGTCTATGCGGCTGAAAGTGCCAGCTTGAGCGCGCCCTTTACGCGACTTGCATTGGTACCCGAAGCCGCCTCAAGCATGCTACTATCCCAAAGCGTTGGCATGGCTGTTGCAAACGATATTCTATTGGCGG
>CAXBRM010000211.1:0-3216 GCA_963978305.1 uncultured Rhodospirillales bacterium | reverse complement strand
ACCGCTTTGATGGCCGTCGGTGGCGCTCCGGTTCCAGGTTGCCCAACTTCCAGGTGGAACACATCGCGGCCGGCCGCCTCAATCTCAAACGCTTGATCCAATACTGCCATCGCTCGGAAAGCATCGATATGAGTGCGACTTGATGGTTTGAACTTAGAAATGTTGACGGCCTTTTTTCTGCTTAAGGTGTTAATAGGCTTATTTCATTGTGCAAAAAAAGCAAAAATTGTGGCTCGCGCCAACATGAAGCCAGATGATGACGAACCCTCTCCGCTGTGCTAATTGCCTAAGCGGCTACGTAAGCACGTTTCGTTTATTGAGGTTTGGAACATGAATAATGTCCGCTGGATTGCAGCATTCGGTGCGATATTTTTGGCTGGCTTGGCAATAGCGGTTTTTGCAGGCTATTCGAATTTGCGCACCACCCAAAGCATAGAAATTGCGAGACTGGAGCGTCAGATAGGACAAATGACCCAGCCAATTGCATCAACCCAGTCGGAAACATCACAAGAGCCAGTCCAGCCAAACGACATTGGTCAAGCCATTGATGACTATATCATGCGACATCCGGAAGTAATTGAAGAGGCGCTGCGAACCCTTGCATTGCGCCGTCGCAATGCAGCAATCGCCAGCATACTTGACAATCCGCTCACACCGATCATCGGCAATCCCGAGGGTGATGTCACGCTAATAGAGTTTTTCGATTACAATTGCGGATATTGCCGTCAACAGGGTGCTGATATCCGGGAGCTCATTGCGAATGACCCAAACCTTAAAGTTGCTTTGATCGAATTGCCCATTTTGAGTCCTCAAAGTTTGGAGGCCGCGCGCGTTTCACTAGCCGCCTACCGCAGTGCACCGGAGAAATATGAGGCGTTTCATTTTAACCTGATGTTAGGAGGCGCCAGGGCCGACGGGGCACTCGCTCGAAACATTGCCACCTTAAATCTGTTCGACATTGAAGAAATCCAGCAACTCAGTACAGACCCGGAGACCGATGCTCTCCTTCAGCTCAACTACCAAGTTTCGGAGGCTCTTGAGATAACAGGCACCCCTGCTCTTTATCTTGATGGTTCAATTTATCGCGGCCGGACTTCAAGAGAAGACTTGGCGCGCGCAATCGGCAGGGCTCGACAAAACAGGGCTAATTGATAATGCATGGACAGTGGTCAATCGACGTTTTTTATGGTGACAGATTCGTTACAGTGGTCGTCGGGTTGTCCTGATCGCAGTGGTAGTCGACACAGACATATCAGGAACCGCACCAGTTTTATGCGACTGAATTCGACTGCACCGATTTACGGAAAAAAAAATTTCGAGTCATTGTGCTTAAATACAATTTTTCCCCGTTATTCCACACTAATGCACAAGCAGTTCACAGGCCGACACTGCTATCAGCATAGTTCCTGGCGCGGATAGAACTTTGTCATCGGCTCGTGTCGGCAGATGCGCTTGCCGCTGATCAGCCAGCCAGCCAGCCAGACAAACAAGCAGTTGAAGGACGCAAAATTGGCGAACTTTTTAGTCATTAATGGCCCGAACTTGAATCTTATAGGGTCGCGCGAACCAGATATTTATGGTGAGATTTCCTATGGTGTTCTTGAGCAAGAACTATTGGCCTGGGGGGCAAACCACGGACACCAAGTGACCTGCCGCCAGTCCAATGCCGAACATGAACTGATTGATTGGATACAAGCGAGTTCTCATGGCGGAACGAGCCCTCAAGATGGCATCGCGATCAACGCCGGTGGCTTTACACACACAAGTGTTGCGTTGGCTGACGCGCTCGCCGCGGTAGCAGTGCCATACATTGAAATTCATGTGTCAAATACCCTCGCCCGCGAGGCCTTTCGTCATCATAGTTTCATCGCCGGGAAGGCAAGCGGCATCATTGCTGGGTTCGGCACCCAAGGCTACAGGTTCGCCTTAGAGCGCCTTGTTTACTTGGCAGACGGCACAACGGAGATCACTAAAGGAAAATCTGCATGACCACACAGAACAACAAAAAGTCTGACACGCCTTTCGATATTAGTTCTTCGCTCTTGAAGCGATTGGCTGACACGATGACGAGGGCCGAACTGACTGAAATTGAGTTCGTCGATGGTGATCGTGCTGTTCGACTAACGCGCGGGAGCACGCAAGCATTTGTGCCGACCGCTACCCAGCCAACCGCAGTGCCAGTGGCATCCGCTCAACCGAAGCCCGTTGCGCCAATGACCTCATCGGCACCAGCAGAACCTGAACCAGGCAGCGATGTCATTGACCCAGACAAAGCTGTGAAAAGCCCCATGGTCGGCACTGCCTACCTCGCCCCTGAACCTGGGAAACCCGCGTTTGTATCAGTGGGTGATCGAGTGGCTAAGGGACAAACCCTGATGATCATTGAGGCCATGAAGGTTATGAACCCACTGCCCTGCCCCGCAGACGGTGTCATCCAAAGAGTTATGGTTTCTGACGGTGAACCCGTAGAATTTGATCAAGTGGTCGTGGTGCTGGCCTGATGAGCGATCTTAAACACTTACTTGCATCTGATCTTCGCGATGCTCCCAAGCAAATTCGCAAGATCCTCATTGCCAATCGCGGTGAGGTGTCGTTGCGGGTCACGCGAGCGGCGCACGATCTCGGCATGAAGACGGTCGCAATCCACTCGACAGTTGATTCTGATTCTATGCATGTTCGAATGGCAGATGAGGCCGTTTGCGTTGGTGGGCCAGCAGGGGCCGACAGCTATCTAAACATCCCCAGCATTTTAAGTGCAGCCCAAATTACAGGCGCGGATGCCATTCACCCTGGGTATGGATTTTTGTCAGAAAATAGTAATTTTGCCGACCTGTGCCAGCAGCACGGACTCATTTGGATCGGACCTTCGCCACAAACTATTGACACCATGGGTGATAAAGTTCGTGCCAAGCAAGCTGCTATTGCAGCTGGTATTCCGTGTGTGCCGGGTTCCAGCGGTGCGGTTAAAACTGTCCAAGAAGGACTGAAAGTTGGCCAGGAAGTAGGCTATCCTGTTCTGGTCAAAGCTGCCTCGGGCGGTGGTGGCCGCGGAATGAAGGTCGCCCAGGACGAAAGTGAGCTCGAGAGCGCATTAGCGATGGCGGCTAGTGAAGCCAAAGCCGCTTTCGGCGACGATTCTGTCTATATTGAAAAATATCTCACCAAACCGCGCCACATTGAAATTCAAGTCGCTGCAGATGAGCACGGCAACGTTAT
>CAXBRM010000210.1:0-3222 GCA_963978305.1 uncultured Rhodospirillales bacterium | reverse complement strand
CGAACAGAGCCGATTCATCCAAATCAGGATTTAGGCTCTAACCTTGGTGCGCGTGCCGAGCGCCTTTCGAAAAAAAAATCAAGGCGGTTAATTTTTTTCTTTTTCGCCGTTGGCTTACCGTTCGCATTAATCGCGAGCCTGTTTGCCGCAGGCATTTGGTCTTGGAAAAGTGGTCGTTTTGATGTTGTGCGTTTCCAAATTGTCGCGGCTAGTCAGGAGCTGAGCGCCACCGTTGGTTTAACCATCTCAGAAGTTTGGATCTATGGACGGGGGCACACCAGCAAACACGATATTGCTGAAGCGATCGGTGCCCATCAGGGAGCGGCAATTTTGTCCGTTGATCCCCATCAAGTTAAAGCACGCCTCGAAACACTTCCCTGGGTTGAAAGCGCTTTTGTCGAACGCATCCTGCCCGCGCAGCTGTCAGTATCAATTACTGAGCGTCAACCAGTCGCGATTTGGCAAAGTGACGGTATTCACAAACTTATCGACCGCAATGGCCTCGAAATTTCTGGTGCTAGCATTGAACCATTTGTCGACCGCCTGCCTATTGTCACAGGTCCAGATGCACCCCAGCACACAGCAGAACTGATTGCAATTTTGTCCCGCGAACCTGAGTTGTTCGCGCAGACCTTGGCCGCCACCCGTGTCGGCAAGCGGCGGTGGG
Source organism: uncultured Rhodospirillales bacterium (assembly GCA_963978305.1). Taxonomy (GTDB): domain Bacteria; phylum Pseudomonadota; class Alphaproteobacteria; order UBA7985; family UBA7985; genus CAXBRM01. Next base: position 2,555 of record CAXBRM010000210.1, on the reverse strand, counting down.
ATGTTACCCTGATCGGAGAGGTGATTGTCATGCTCCCAGACCATGATATGGCACATGCCTGGAGCGTCCTGGCTGAAGCCCAACGACGCGGACGATTGCTTGAGCGAGCCATTAATCGCGTCGATTTGCGCATCACGGACCGGATTGTCGTCACGCCCTCTGAGGCCACCGCTACCAATGGGGCTGGCTTTAGCGCCACAGGTAGCAATGATTCAACGGCTTCAGCGTTGACAGACGCGTAATACAACGCTTTTTATGCGTGCATCATTTGTTTTGGTCAGCAGGTGCGTAGCACATCGGTTGGCAGCATTTTTCTAATTTTCCGGTTTTATTTCGACGGAAAGCTGTATGTTTGGCATTGCTTCTTTGTTCGGTTTGCGCCGAACCCCTGGTATCCGAGGCCTATTCGCGGCGATTGACGTTGGCTCTTCGACAATTACGTGCATGCTTTGTCACGCCAATGGCCACGCTGAAGTCCAGGTTGTTGGCATCGGTACACAGCGCGCTGAAGGCTTCAGTAAAGGCAATGTAACCGACGCCGCTGCCGCACAACAAAGCATACTTAGTGCCATAAACCAGGCTGAAGAAATAGCGGGAGAAACAGCAGAGCGCGTTGTGGTGAGCACGAACGCCGGATATCCCAGAAGTCGCCTGCTGGAGCTTGAATTAGAAGTCGACGGCAACCTGATCAATCAGAGCCATATCGACAGTCTGAACCATTATTCTCGGCAACCGCTGGACGATGAACAAGACGCCGGATTTCCAGTGCGACGTCTCAACACAATGCTGATTGAGTACAGTGTCGATGGGCGCGACGGCGTTCAAGATCCGCGAGGCATGAGCGCTCAACTTCTTAAGGCCAAATATCTTGTGGTCACAGCACAAAAAAGTGCTTTGCAATCCGTCATCGACTGCGTTGAACGCTGCCATTTGTCTGTTCACCAAATCATGGCCAATCCTTTGGCGTCGGCATACGGCGCCTTGAGTGTTGAAGAGCGCCAGCACGGTTCCACGATGATTGACTTTGGCGCACAGTGTACAAGCATCGCGGTTTTTTCGTCGGGACGACCTGTTCATCTGGAGATGTTGCCGACAGGAAGTGACCTGCTCACCAATGACTTAGCCGCCGCCCTTGGATGCGGCCTGAGCGATGCTGAACGGATTAAATGTCTTCATGGTGCCGCTTTTCTTCGACCAACTGACGGCAGTATTGAACTTGAAGTGCCGTCTGTTGATCCGCTCGAAGCACCGGCATCGGTCAACCGAGCATATCTTGTCGATGTCATTCAAGCTCGTTTGGATGAGCTGTTTGAGCGCATCGCGACGCGACTAGACCACCCCAAATTACTGCCATTCTCATCAAAACGTGTTGTTTTAACCGGTGGTGGATCGGGATTGGTCGGTATTAAAGATTATGTTGCACTTCGACTCTCTCGGGCAACACGAATCGGCCGTCCGGCACCTCTTGAAGGCATCAGTCACATGCAATTGATCCCTGCTCAAAGCAGCGTCATTGGCACAGCTCGCTTTGCTGTCGAAGCCAATTTATCACCGGACAACCTGCCTCCGCCGACAGCCGGGGAGAACAGTGACAGCTTTTTGGCGTCCGCCAGGCAACTTTTAAATTTCAGTAACGATCCGACAACAAACGGGAGGTCGGCATGAATTATTTTAGTGAAGCAAATCTAAAGGATATTTCGAGCACCGCTCCGCTTGGTGAGGAGTTACCCTTTATGGCGCATGACGATGACCGTTTGAACGTCTCAGTTCCAAAGAATGACGATCTGATCGCACGACCCAGCTTGGTCGTTCTGGGTGTTGGTGGCGCTGGCGGTAACGCGGTCAACAACATGATCCAGGCAAAGTTGGGGGGGGTTGATTTTGTCGTTGCAAACACAGACGCTCAGGCGCTACGCCAAAACTTGGCAGCCACAAAAATTCAACTTGGTGGCGCCCTGACTGAAGGTTTGGGCGCCGGTACTGACCCCGAAACCGGTCGAGCAGCAGCAGAGGAAAGCATGGACGAGGTGCTAAACGCCTTGGGCGGCGCGCACATGGTCTTCATCACTGCTGGCATGGGCGGCGGCACGGGCACTGGCGCTGTACCAGAAATTGCCAAAGAGCTGAAGGCAAGCGGCATTTTGACAGTGGGTGTCGTTACACGTCCATTTGATTTTGAAGGCCTCAATCGACGTAAAATCGCTGACGCGGGAATTGACGAGCTGGAACGCAGCGTCGATACAATGATCGTTATTCCGAACCAACACCTGTTCCGCATTGCGAACGAAAATGCTCTGTTCTCAGACGCCATGAAAATGGCTGATGAAGTTTTATACAATGGTGTCAGGGCGATCAGCGACCTGATCACTGGCTCTGGAACTTGGAATCTTGATTTGGCCGACGTTCGCACACTTATGACCGGCATGGGCAAGGCCATGATGGGCACCGGCGAAGCCGAAGGGGAAGGCCGGGCGCTAAAGGCAGCCGAAATCGCGATTTCCAATCCTTTGCTTGAAGAAATGGATCTTTCAACGGCGAAAGGCATGATCATCCAC
>CAXBRM010000209.1:0-3254 GCA_963978305.1 uncultured Rhodospirillales bacterium | reverse complement strand
AGACGGATTATTTTCGGGTTGGCTTGCGCGGTTACTGTCCTGTGTCTGGTTCCTTTAGCTGGGGTCGTTCTAGCCTCGGTGACCGGCTCGTTTGAGACAGTTACCCGCCTGGCTGAAACGGTCCTTTGGCGCTATATTTGGACGACATTGCTGCTCGTTTTCTTGGTCGCCTCTGCCAGCATTATCATTGGCACAATTTCAGCTTGGCTAGTTGTCACAACTGACTTTTGGGGCCGGCGAGTTTTGGAAATTGCCCTTGCTTTGCCGTTAACGTTTCCAGCCTATGTTCTGGCCTATGCCTACACAGATATTTTGGATCACCCTGGCATTGTGCAGACAACTTTGCGTGATGTGATGGGGTGGGGGCCACGGGATTACTGGTTTCCAGAAATTCGATCCTTGGGTGGTGCCGCCATGGTTTTGACGTTGGTACTCTACCCATATGTCTACCTTATCGCACGGACTGCTTTTCGCATGCAGGGGCCCAGCGCTTTTTATGCCGCCTTAGTCTCCGGTGCGTCGCCGATGCGCGCGTTTCTGTCTGTTTCTGTGCCCATGGTCAGACCAGCCGTGGCAGCAGGCGCCTTGCTGGTTATGATGGAGACCATCGCTGACTTTGGCACAGTGTCGTATTTTAGCGTCCAGACCTTTGCAACTGGCATTTATACGAGCTGGTTTGGTCTTTATGATCGTGCCGCCGCCGCTCAACTGGCAGTCGGACTTTTGTCATTTGCGATCTTGATTGCTGCACTTGAGCACATTAATCGCGGTCGAAAGAAAACGGCATGGAAAGATAAACATGTCCCCTTTGCTCGCTTCAAGCTGTCCAGAAGGCGTGCGCTGGCTGCGCAGTTATTTTGTGGTTTGCCCGTTTTTTTGGGTGCGGTGTTGCCAGTTGTTGCTTTGGTGGCGATGGGTTTGAAATCCGAGCAAAATATTTTGAGCGCTCGCTATGTAGGCTTCATTCAAAACTCTCTTTTGCTAGGCACAATTGCGGCAGTTTGCACTTGTGGCGCGGCGATAGCAATTGTGACCTACCGACGTTTCTCGGCAGGCATAGCAGCTCGGGCTTCGCTGTTCGTCGCCAGATTGGGATACGCTGTTCCAGGCATTGTTATTGCGGTCGGATTGTTGGTGCCATTTGCGAGTTTCGATAATTGGTTGGACGCCCAGATGGAGGCCTGGTTCGGTATCTCAACTGGTTTATTGATTAGCGGTTCGATCTGGCTGTTGATCTTGGCCTACATGACCCGTTTCTTAGCGGCTGGCATTGGGCCCTACGAAAGTGGTTTGGCGACGGTGTCATCCAATGTTGATGCGGTGGCCAAGCTTTATGGTCGTAAAGAATTGGGGATCGTAGGCGAGACGCATCTACCCTTGCTGCGGCTTGACGTGTTGACGGCCATGCTGATCGTTTTTGTTGATACAATCAAGGAATTGCCAGCAACTTTAATTCTGCGCCCCTTCAACTACGACACCTTGGCAGTGCAAGCTTACCGGCTCGCGTCGGATGAGCGCTTGGAAGGGGCGGCGGTGCCGAGTTTGATGATCGCTGCGTTTGGTTTGCTACCAGTTTTGGTGATCTGCCTCGGGATTGGCAAAAGCCACCGAGCCTGACAGTTATCGACAAATAAAGGAAGGCAGGCCAACTGGCCTGCCTTTTGACATTCGATTTGAATGGATCGACTTACTTCCAGCCAGACCTGTTCAAGACGTCTTGTGCTGTCGCAATATTGTCAGCGATGTCAGATAGGTTGATTGTGTCGGGACGGAAAATTCCAAGCTGAGCCACTGATGCAGACAACCCAACGCCAGGAACGGCTGGGTATTCGTCGTTACCGGCAGAGAAGTATTGTTGTGCCTGATCAGACGCTAGATACTCCAAGAAAGCGATGGCATTTTCTTTGTTTGGTGCATGGGCAGCAACACCACCACCTGAAATGTTCATGTGGGCGCCAATGTCGTTCTGGTTTGGGAAGACCCAACCGATGTTCGCCATGGCGTCAGCTGGCAAACCGGATACGTCTTTGCGTAAGGCACGGGCAAAGTAGTAAGTATTTGACATCGCAACGTCACATTCGCCCGAGGCAATGCCGCGCAGCTGATCGGTATCGCCACCTTGCGGATCGCGCGCAAAGTTTGAAACAACCGCTTCAGCCCAATCTTGCACTGCTTCTTCGCCCAGGTGCGCAACCAGGGCGGCGGTGATGTTCTGGGTGTATACGTTTGATGAAGAACGGATACAAACCATGCCTGCGTACTCTGGGCTCGCTAAGTCTTGGTAGGTTTTTGGTGGGATTGGAACATCGTTTTTATCAAAAAACAGGACACGTGCACGCTGTGAGAACGCGAACCATTGGTTGTCGTCGTCTTGCAGGTACGATGGGATGCTGTTTTCCAGAACCGCACTATTGATCGATTGCAGCAGCCCCATTTCCTTTGCTCGGGTCAGTCGGACAGTATCGACCGATAAAAATACGTCCGCTGGTGAGTTTGCACCTTCAGCTTCCATCCGCGCAATGAGTTCGTCAGCTTTCGCCTCAAGGCGGTTGACTTTGATCCCGGTCAAAGCCGTGAAGTCTGAATAAAGGCGCTCATCGGTGTCATAGTGGCGTGACGAGTATAGGTTTAATTCTTGAGCGTTCGCGCCCATGACCACACACGATGCCGCGATTGCAGCGACAAAAATGGCATTGGCATTTAGCATTTGGTTCTCCTGGGGTTAGATCGAGCAAGGGAGATTGCTCGGGTTTTGAAACGGCGAGATGAGGACCTAGATTTCATCGGAAAGTTCTATACAGTACCAAATCAGTCCTACATAAAGCTCCTGTGATTTGCTTAGAAAAGATGGGGTTGTCAAGCAGCAAATAATAGCGAGACATCATTATGGGACCAAAATGGTATGGTTACAAGGCATTTTGCCGTTGGACAACAGCTATGCATACGGTCAACCGCCGAATTTCGAAGCCAAGTTGGTCCTGAGCTTTACGAACTTTCTAATTGATTCGAGACAAACTATCAGCCCTTAAAAATCAATTAGCTTATTGGTTCTTACCAGTGAGGCTTGTCAAAAAATCTTTTTCGATCCTCTTTTGCATGCCCTGCCACGCAAACCCCGTGCTGTTCGCTTAACGCCTGCCCTCAATCCTTATTGTTCGATACGGTTGCATCGGCGAGCGGCTCGTCAGTGAGAGCATTGATGGTGTCCGTTGAAGTTTGCTCGGCCTTGCGGTCCTTATTCGTTGCCTCAGACA
>CAXBRM010000208.1:0-3292 GCA_963978305.1 uncultured Rhodospirillales bacterium | reverse complement strand
AGTGCATTTTCAAATGCGTGGACATCTTGATCTGACAAGGGAATGCTGCCGGTGGCAAACAATTGGAGCGTATCGCTGGTTGATTGGTCGCTATCGACGCTAATGGCGTTAAAGCTCGTGTCACAGCAGGTTGATAGGAGCGACTGGGCTTGCTCTGCGCTCAGGCACGCATCAGTGAAAATGTAGGCGAGCATGGTTGCCATATCCGGCGCCACCATGCCGCTTCCCTTTGCGATACCGTTGACTGTCACCTTATCACCATTTGTCGTTTCAAAGCTGGCGGTTGCAAGCTTGGCAAAGGTGTCCGTCGTGCGAATGGCGTTGGCTGCGTCGAACCAGGTTTTGCCTGGTGTTGCCCTTTGAATGGCCGTTGCGAGCTTAGCGTCGTCCAATGGCTCGCCGATCACCCCCGTTGAGCTGATTGTCACGCGTTCGCCAGGCGCAGCGGCGGCCATCGCGGCAACGCTTTCAACGCCTGCCTGTCCTGTGAAAACATTTGCGTTACCAGCGTTCACGACCAGGCTATCAACCACTCCCGGCGTCAGGTTTCGGTTCCAGTCAATTGGTGCACCTGGGCATTTGTTTTGTGTGTAAACGCCTGCCATGATGGTGTTGGTTGGAAATTGAACCACCAAGATGTCATCGCGATTTTGGTATTTTATGCCGCTGCAGGTGGTTGCCAGCGAAATACCTTTTATAAATGGCATCGAGGCTGGTAGCGCTGTTGCTAAAGGTGAGGTAGGAATATCCATGACATCTGGGTTCTCTAAGCTGGTCGGATCGTGGGTCAACTGCTTCAATCAAACGCTATAACGTTAAGTGATCCTTGACTAAAGAATTTTGCGAGGAGTTGCCATGAACCTACGAGCCAGAGCCGTCAAGCAGTCGGCTATCTTGCTTGGTCCGCGCTATTGACGCTAGCCAGCATATTTTGTTGCCAAGGATAAGACCCGTCATCACCAATGAGCTTTCGCTGTAATTTGCAAACCTTTTCCACTGGCTTTCCAGAATAAGAACTCTACATTGCCAATTATGATTTTTATTTTTTACACAATGATTATAGTCGGTCTGCTCGCAACCTTTGCTTCATTGGTGGCGGGTTTGATAACAATGGGTCGCGGTGGCGAGTTCAACCGCAAGCATGGTAACCGTTTCATGCGGTATCGTCTGATTGCACAAGCGGGGGCGGTCATCGGCATTGTGGGTGTTTTTTGGCAAAATGGCTCATTTGGGGGCTGACAACAATGGTACGTTTGAGCAAAATTTATACGCGCGGCGGTGATAAGGGCAAAACAAGCCTGTCGACGGGCGAACGCGTTGCAAAGTACGATTTGCGGGTCGAGGCTTATGGCACCGTCGATGAAGCCAATGCAACGCTGGGACTGGCAGGATTAGAAGCTGAGGGCGCCAGCGAGTTGGCCAGCATTTTGATGCGGGTGCAAAACGACCTGTTTGATCTGGGTGCCGATTTGGCGACGCCGATTATTCCCGATTTGCCCTATGAACCCCTCCGAATGACTGAGGCGCAAGTAACTTGGCTAGAAACAAAAATTGATGCCTTAAATGATCGGCTTGCACCACTCGACAGTTTCATTCTGCCTGGCGGGTCTCGTCTGGCAAGTTACCTGCACTTAGCCCGAACGGTAACCAGACGCGCAGAACGTTTGACGGCACAACTGGATGACCAGTTTGATATCACGCCAGCGGCGCTCAAATATCTCAATCGGCTTAGCGATTTGTTGTTCGTCATGTCCCGGGTCGCCAATGAAAATGGGGCAGGAGATGTCCTTTGGATACCCGGCAAGAACCGATAAATTCTGACGACGCTTGTCCGCTAATTTGTCGTCGCTGCGTGCTGACTTGCTCCTCCGCCGACTTCCTGTGATCCTCCGGGCCTTTTGAGGCCCGGTAAGTGCCATTGTTGTTTCGTCCTGATCGTTTGGCGGGTAGTGTTGCGCTGCCACGTGAGATCAATACAAGCGCTCAAGATGCCGTATTGCCGCCGAATGACCAGCAAAGGCGATCATCATCACAACAATAGCGACAAGCCCGGCAATGGCCAGCAGCTGAACCACGCTCAAACTGAGCCATGGCCCCGCCACAGCGACAAAGCCAAAGATGTGCATTGCCGAGACATATGAAACGATGCCAAGACCGCCACCGACGAGCATGCCTCTTGAGGTGAAGTCAATCGCAAATCCAACAACTTGACCCGCAATATATCCATCGCTGGCGCCCGCCAGGAATAGCACATCCAGAACCGACTTTTGCAGATGCATGGCTGTGCTCGCAGCGCTAAAACTTATCGCAAGCATGATGGCAATCATGAGAACATAGGCTGCTGCAGTGGCCAAAAGACACAAACGGATGACCCTGTTAATATCTGACAACGTCGCACGATGATCGTCGACAACGATCCCGGGATTTAAAGCGCTCAGCTGACCTTTCAGTGCCAGGATATCAAGGCTGTTGCTGGCGTTCGCCGGCGCGCGCTTGGCTGCGATAATATATGGGACGGGCAAACCAGTCAGATCAACGCTTTCCCCAACCCAAGGACGTAGAATGTCTTGCACTTCAGAGAAACTGAGCAGTCTGATCTGTTTGATGCCGTCGGTGCTGCTTAAAATCTCTTGTACCTGATCAAGCAGCGGACTATTTGCATCAATCCTTATGCCTGTTTTGCCAGTTGGAATCTGGATTGTTAGCTCTGATTTGATTTGCGATCGCGCAATGTGGAGCTGTTCGCTGGTTCTAATCGCTGCCAGAATAATGATGATTGCTAAGAAGCTGACAAGTGCCACGGGCCACCATTGGCGCTTTAGCGTCTCATCAGCCTGCCACAACAAAAGGCTTAACCTGGGGCGTCGTCGTGCCTGCGGTCGGTCAGTCGTCTGGCTCTGAGCAATGCGGCGTTTTGCTCGCTGGTTTCGTGCCTCCTGATGACGGCGATTTTCGCTTTGCTGCTCATCTTCCGTCACGATTGCTCTCCTGTGGCCGGGTTGAGTGTCGTCACTAAGTTACCGCCATCAAGCATGAGGGTCGGGTATTGAAAAGCGTCTAAGATCATTTTGCTGTGCGTTGCAACGACGACCGTCGTGCCCAACCGGTTGAGTTCTTCAAGCAACCTTAACAGCCGGAAGCCCATCTCATCGTCGACATTGCCGGTCGGTTCATCGGCGAGCAGGATGGGGGCATCGCCAGCGATAGCCCGGGCGATGGCTACGCGTTGCCGTTGCCCAACTGAAAGTTGATCCGGACGTGCATCCAACCGGTCGCCGAGTCCTACCCGGTT
>CAXBRM010000207.1:0-3298 GCA_963978305.1 uncultured Rhodospirillales bacterium | reverse complement strand
CTCTGACATTCGAGCAGGATGCTTTATTGACCGTTCTTTGCATGGAGTAACGTCCCATATTGAAAACCTCTGGCCATATTCGGCTTGTACCGAACCTTGTGCGGCCATCGGTTTAAATGTCCCGTCTGGCTGTCGAACACTGCCACTCAATCGCTTGCCACCATGCTTGTTTTTTCTATCTTTAATGGGGTTGAACGTGCGTATTTTCCCTTTGGTAAACACAAACATAAATTCAAATACTGGCGCATATCGCGTCTGCAACGAGCCAACTGCTGTAAAACCGCCCTTGTTCCAAATCATCGTGTCGTGCAAGTTAAACCCAATGTCTTGAGCGTAAATTGCCTGTCGAAATGAAGTACCAGTTTTGCTCCCGTTTACGGTGGCGTCTTGCACGTTCCAGACCACAGTTCCACCTTCTTTTGTGACTCGGAAGAGCTCCGCAATGACAGACTGCCAAACAGATGGTCGCCATTGTGAGTTGTTGCCATTATATGTTCTCAAATTGTCATATGGCGGTGACGTGATCGTCAAATCTATCGTGTTTTCAGCAATGCTGGAGAGCTTTTCGCCAGCATCGCCGAGCATCAATTTTACATTTTTCAAAAATTACGATCCTGGAGAACGTGGTATATTATATTATATTACCCGGGCCGATCTGCGAGGCCGGGGGGGGTCTTGAGCAAGGCCGTCATCGTGGATCTGCATTAGCAAGGCAGGTTTTATTTTTTATTTTCAATGACTTCTGCGTCTTCAACGTCAATCAGTGCCCTATCTACTGGCTGATCTATGAGCGTGCCAGCCTTGGCCTGATTGACAGCTTCTAGTAGCGCCGCAAATGATGCCGTGTCGGCACTATGCGAGACGTCCAGCCTATCCCCGTACTTTTTTGGCGCGATCTTACTCAGTAGCCAGCGGCGGCTGTCGATGCGGTTCCGGGCCTGTGAGACCTCTACCTGGGTTTCGCACGGCGTATCGGCAATCTCGATAATTTCCTCGGCGATCGAATCCCAGCCAAGTTCGCGGGCGCGTGCGTATTGTTCTGGTGTTTCTTTTACCCAGCGCATCACTGTGTCAAGCGATGGCGTATGTGGCTGGCGGCAAAATGATCGCGCAGATTTTCCACCGCTTAGGTGAGTCAACAGCGCGTGCTCAACTCGTTTGCGTGCCTCACTCTTAGTCTCATTGTCTCTAATCCACGCCGGCCGCGATGTTTTTTTCAATTTAGTTCCTAATGCGAATTTTTTATGTCTATTATATATTGACACGATATATTTGTTTCTCTATAAGAAACATATAGGGCAATCACGCCGGATAAATGGAGTTAAAAAAATGACCACCAATCTTCAATTCGAACACTTCGAACTACCCGCATTTTGGGCCAGCGCCCTAATCAATAACGACTATAGCGGCTTGGAAGATAGCGACCGCGTGGAACTGGACCAATTTGTTTCATGGATGAAGAAAGAATATGGCCGCTGCCTAGCCGTTGACTGCAATGATGAGCCAAGCTTTACGGCATGGCATGATGCCAAGCAATTTGGCGTGATGGCTTGTGACGTTTTGGAATATGTATTTGACGTGCCCAAGCGCCAAGCAAAGTGACAATGGAAGCGCCGTTGTGAGGCGGCGCTTCTGTGGTCGCTTTTGGCCAACAACAGAAAATAGGGAGTTAAAAATGAATATACCAGTGTTACGTTCACCAGTACCAGCAGGCTATCCAGGACGCCAAATCACGCGCACTGAGCGCAACGAACTGCAATCTCACGGGCACGCTATCCCCGTACGTGCGCGGATTATGCGGGCCGTTGATGACGTCGATTATTTAGGCCACGTCATGAGACCGTGCTTGTCAGGTTCGGGCTATTATGGCACAGGAATCCGCGTCACGACGAAAAATTGAGCGACAATTTAAGCGCCGTCAACTGCGGCGGCGCTTCTGTGGTCGCTTTTGGCCAGCAACAGAAAACGGGAGTCAGAACAATGAAAATTTACATAGCCTGCTTAGAAGCATACAACAACGGCATGTTGCACGGCGCATGGATCGAGCCAAGCGCAGACGTTGAAGAACTGCAAGAGCAGATTGACGCCATACTAAAAAAATCGCCCATGCCAAGCTCCGACGAATGGGCTGTGCATGATTATGATGGTGTTCCAAACATGGGCGAATATCCCGATCTAAAAGACATTTGCGACTATGTGGAATTAGTCGACAGCACCGACCTGTCACAAGACTGCCTGGATGCCATAATTGAAAATGTGCATGGTGATTTAGACCAAGCGCGGGAAGACTTGGAGAGGGTCATTGGCGAATACCACGAATTTCGAGACTATGCCAACGAGTGCGCCGACGAAATGATTGCATGCGCTGAATCGGGTTCAGGCTCCGAGTTCCTTGCAAAATACTTTGATTATGAAAAACATGCGCGCGATTTGCGGCACGATTGCACAATACTTGACGTCAGTGGGGGCGTCTTGGTCCTGCATCACTAAGCAACAATGGAAGCGCCAGTTTTCACGCTGGCGCTTCTGTGGTCGCTTACTTGGCCAGAACCAGAAAAATAGGGAGTTTTTTATGTTATCTTTCAAGCACTACCGTAAGAAAAACGGGCAAGACATGCTTTATATCAATGGATCAAATCGCGTATCCGTTTGGCCTTTGGCGGCTGGTCTCAGACTGTCAAAATGCGCCGATTGCGCTGGGTAAGCCAGAAAAAGGCCAAGCAATAGACAGGCCCAGATGTGGATTATAAAATGGGGCCGCCAGCTTATCATGCGATTGTCTCGTGTCATTGTTAATGGCATCAATATATATATCATCATTTACTATTATCTGTCATCTTGCGGTGCATTTATTTGCGGCGGTAACAAAACCAAAAAGGTAAGACATGTTGCAGGTGACCGATCTTCAGTTTGGATATGATGCACCGCTTGTACGCGGGCTGAATTTTACCATAAAAGCTGGTGCGATCCGCTTGTTGCACGGTCCCAGCGGATGCGGCAAGTCAAGCTTGCTTGCCATTTTATCGGGCACTGCTGATAAGATGTTGAAATGGCAGGGCCAGATCACATTAAACCGGGTTGAAATTGGCCAGTTGCCAGCTGCACAGCGTGGTGTCGGGTTGATGTTTCAAGACCCGTTATTATTCCCGCATATGACCGTTGGCGATAATCTGGCTTTTGGTTTGACAGCCGCCCGAACTGGGCGGGTTGAACGCCGACAAGCGGTACTTGGTGCTTTACAGGAATGCGGGCTAGACGGATTTGCCGAACGCGACCCAGCCAGCTTGTCTGGGGGACA
>CAXBRM010000206.1:0-3309 GCA_963978305.1 uncultured Rhodospirillales bacterium | reverse complement strand
AGTGGCATTTATAATTTTGTCACCAAAAGAGCTAAACTGGTTGGCAACGACAGCAAAGTGATGTGGACACAAGTTGAGACTGGCTCCGCGCTTACCTGGAAGTATCCGTCGTGCGTGTTGCAGGGCGAGCGGTCGCAAGGTGAGTTTTACAGTGTGGCGATTACAAACAATCATCAACAAGCTGATACCGGAACCAAAATGATCCATGTTGGTAAAAACACGACCAGTCGAATTATTAGTAAAGGCATCAGTGCTGGTCAAAGTCAGAACACTTATCGGGGCCTGGTCAAGAGTACCGCAAGCGCAGTGGGCGCGCGCAATTACACGCAGTGTGATAGTTTGCTGGTTGGCGACCAGTGTGGCGCACATACTGTACCGTATATAGAGTCCGGCAATAGTGGCACACGTATTGAGCACGAAGCGACCACCAGCAAAGTCAGCGACGAACAACTGTTTTATCTTCGTCAACGTGGCATCCCCGAAGAAGAGGCGCTAGGGCTGATTGTGAATGGTTTTGCGCGTGAAGTTCTTCAGCACTTACCAATGGAATTTGCTGTGGAAGCCCAAAAATTGGTCGCGATATCTCTGGAAGGTTCAGTGGGTTAAATAAAATATGCTCGAAATAAATAACCTACACGCAGGCCTTGATGACGGCACTGAAATCATCCGAGGCTTATCACTTTGTGTTCCCGCCGGTGAAGTGCACGCGATTATGGGCCCGAATGGCTCTGGCAAATCAACAACGGCGCACGTTCTTGCCGGCAAACCCGGCTACCAGCTAACAGCTGGGGAGATTAAATTAAATGGGCAAGATATCAGCGAACTTGAGCCTGAAGAACGTGCGGCGGCTGGTTTGTTTCTGGCTTTCCAGTACCCCGTCGAAATTCCAGGGGTGAGCTCGACAACTTTTTTAAAAGCGGCCGTTAACGCAGTTCGAAACCAGCGCGGCGAAGAACAACTGGACGGCCTGAGTTTTGTCAAGCTGCTCCGCGCGAAGGCAGAGGAATTAGGTATCAGTCAAGATATGTTAAAGCGCGCAATCAATGTAGGATTTTCTGGGGGCGAAAAGAAGCGCTTTGAAACCTTGCAGATGAGTGTTCTTGAACCAAGCTTTTGTATCTTGGACGAGACGGACAGCGGCCTCGATGTTGATGCCCTGCGAACGGTCGCCGATGGAGTCAATAAATTACGTTCACCAGATCGTGGCTTTCTGGTTATTACCCATTATCAGCGTTTGCTGGATTATATAGTGCCTGACAAAGTCCATGTATTGAGAGATGGCATTATTGAACGTAGTGGTGGCGCGGAACTGGCGCTAGACGTCGAAAAACAGGGTTATGGCCTGTACCAGGAGGCCTAAACGATGTTGTCGGCGCCGAACGAAATAGATCGCTCGAGCGCTGCCGAGCAGCTTGATCGCTTGGGCTTTCCTGCGGCACAATCTGAGGCGTGGCGTTACAGTCGTATTTCGGCTTATGCAAAACGCGACTGGGGTGAAAACCTGTCGGGATCAGTAGCAAGCCTCGTACTGGAGTCCGCTGAGCCAAACGTCTTTATTCATATGAACCGGGCAAAAAGTCAGATCGGCTACCGTGTCATTAATCAAGAAGTTGTTTTACAGCATAATGTCACAAGCCAGCATGAGCATAACTTGATTCAACTTGCGTCGGGCCAGCGAGCAGTCGTCGTTGAGAGCCTCTCGACGGCGGACAAAAGTGTTGGCACAAGCCTGACGGAGATTGAATTAGCCCCGGGCGCCGAACTGATCCGTTTGCAGATGAGACGCCATGGCGCTGATAGCGCGCATGTAAATCATACAGCAGTAAAAGTTGCCGGCGGTGCCACTTTTACCAATATCGATTTTACCCGGGGGGGTGGGCTGTCACGGAATGAAATTCAAGTGCAGCTTTTAGCTGAGCAAGCACAAACAAACCTCTATGGCACTTATTTGCTCCGTGGGCAGGAGCACGCCGACACCCACACCCACATCGCTCATCGAGCGCCAGAAACCTACAGCCGTGAAATCTATAAGGGGGTCGTCGCAGACCGTGCTCGTGGTGTGTTTCAAGGAAAAATACGGGTTGATCAGCACGCCCAAAAAATTGAAGGCCACCAATTGAGCCGAGGTTTGATCCTTAGCCCACGGGCGCGAATCGATGTCAAACCGGAACTGGAAATCTTTGCTGACGATGTCATCTGTAGCCATGGAGCGACCATCGGTGACTTAGACGAGCAACAGCTTTTTTATCTTCGCGCCAGAGGTCTGGACGCTCAGACCGCCAAAGCGATGCTGGTCCAGGCATTTGTTGCAGAGATAATCGACTTGATGCCATCAGAAATCGACCATGATGGTCTGTTGACAGAGATTTCGAAATGGCTGACTGGTAGCAGATCATGACCAAGGAATTTAACGTTGCTAAGGTGAAAGCGCAGTTTCCGGCGCTCCACCAACGGGTTTATAACAATCAGCAGTTGGTTTACCTTGATAGTGCTGCCAGCGCGCATAAACCTGACGTTGTTTTGCGCGTTATGGATGACTTTCAGCGCCAGGACTACAGCAATGTCCATCGCGGGGTTCACTATTTAAGCCAGCGGGCGACAGATGCGTTTGAATTGGCGCGGCAGCGAGTAGCTGAATTTATCGGCGCGAAAGAGAATGAAGTCGTATTCACGAAATCGACGACCGAAGCCATCAACCTGGTAGCTCATGGCATGGCGGAGCTTCTCGAGGCTGGCGATGAAATTTTGCTCACTGAGCTGGAACATCATGCCAATATCGTACCTTGGCAACTCATCGCCAAACGTCGCGGGCTACGCATTAAGGTTGTTCCGATTCATGACGACGGGCGCCTGGATATGGAAGCGTTTGACGCTTTGCTTTCACCGAAAACGAGACTGGTCGCGTGTGCTTACGTCAGCAACGTTCTGGGTACGGTATTGCCGGTACAAGAAATCATTGAACGCGCCCACAGTGTGGGCGCCCAGGTGTTATTGGACGCAAGCCAAGCCGTCACACATCGGAAAATTGACGTTGCAGCTTTGGGCGTCGATTTTCTGGCATTCACAGGCCACAAGCTCTACGGGCCCACAGGCATCGGCGTGCTTTATGGCCGGTATGACAGATTGCAAGAGTTGCCGCCTTATCAGGGCGGTGGCGACATGATTGATCGCGTGAGTTTTGATGGAAGCACGTTCAAAGAACCGCCGTTTAAGTTTGAGGCTGGAACGCCGGCGATTACGGAGGCAATCGGTCTTGGCGCCGCTATTGATTGGTTTACCAATCTCGGTATCGAGAACGTAGCAAAACAT
>CAXBRM010000205.1:0-3317 GCA_963978305.1 uncultured Rhodospirillales bacterium | reverse complement strand
GCCGCAATTGACGGCTAACTTAAGATAGTAACCATATCACCCTAATCTATCGGACAAGAAACAATGCAACAGCCAGATCCAAAGATGTCCAGCCAACAACGTCGCGGTTTTTTTGCTGATTTCAGTATTTTGTTGGTATTTGTTTTTATCATTATTGGATTAGGCGGCTTTCTGGTATGGGCTTCAACAATCAAGATCGCGCAGGGAATTACGACAACTGGCCAGCTCACCATCGAAAGTCAGCGCAAAACAGTACAGCATCTCGAAGGCGGTATTATCGAGGAGATCTTGATTGCTGATCGACAAATGGTCCAAGAAGGTGATGTGTTGATGATTTTATCAAACACCGCCGCAAGCAACGAAGCCAACCGTTTAACAGATATCATTATCGCGCGAAGTTTTGAACTGCAGCGGATAGAAGCGCAAGTAAGAGGCGATTCTGTGTTCAACCCAACGCGACCCCAGATCAACGCGGAGCTATCTGCTGACAGGTTGAATCAAGCAGCACGGGTAGAGTTCGAAGTCTTCAACGACATGAAAGCTTCTCTAACCGCGGACATTGAGGTTCGTAATGCACGGATACGACGCTATCAAGTCGAAATCGATGGGTTTGAGATGCAGCTGAGTACACTTGAGAATACCATTGCGCTCGAAAGATCTGAAGTCGCTCGACTTGAGCCATTAGTGGCCGATCAACTACAGCAAGCAAGCACCTTGACGGCGGCACAGCGCCGCTTAAACAATGCTTTAGATGACCAAAGCCGACTCACGAGCAACATCGACGGAAAACGAGCCAGCATCCTGGAGACCCAGGAAGAAATTCAACAGGTTCAGCGGCGCTTTATCGCAGATATCGCGCCACTACGCTCTACTGTTCGCGCTCGCCTATTAGAAGCGCAGCAGATGTACACGACCAACGTTGACATCCTAAATCGGCGCGAAATTGTGGCACCAATTTCAGGCCAAATCTTAAACCTGGCCTACACAACCATCGGCGGCGTGATAGGGCCAGGACAACCGATCATGGACATTGTGCCAGACGATGAGCAACTGTACATTGAGGCGCGTGTCTCTCCCATTCAAATTGACAGTGTCAGAGTCGGCATGCCGGTGACAGCCAGCTTCATGTCTCTTGACCCGGTCAATCCACCACAGGTGGCAACAACGGTGACCACCGTGGATTCTGACGTTACCACCAACCCAGATACCGGCGAGCAATACTTCATCGCTCGAATTGGCTTACCGGAGGATGAAATCGAGCAGTTGAAAGCAGACGGAGATTTTATTGCAGGGATACCAGTCGAAATCTTCGCCGATATAGGGAAAGACAGGACACCGCTGAGTCGGATCGTTCAACCGCTAAGCGAAGTCATTGAGAAAGGTTTACGCGGCGAATAGGTTCGCAAAACCATTGATGATCAATCATTAGGTCAGAACGGGATCAATTCCGGCGCCAACACGCGTTGCGTCGCACGCGCCGCCGTAAACAGCAAAAATATCCCAAACAACTTATTCACGCGTGCCGTCGGCAGCGCGTGTGTCATCCGAGCGCCGACCGGTGCCATAAAACTGGTCACAGGAATGGCAATGACCACGGCCAACAAGTTTACGTAGCCCAAAGACAATGGCGGTAAGTTCGGCGCTTGCCACCCGACAATCATGGCACCAATCGTCCCGGGCGTAGCAATCAGAACCCCTACCGCAGCACTGGTCGCAATAGCACGTTTCAAAGGGGTTCCCTGCAACGTCATGAAGATATTGTTCATCACGCCGCCGCCTATGCCCATCAAAAGGCTAATCAAACCAATAGCCAAGCCACCAAGTTGCACAACGGGGGTTTTGGGTCCGCCCTGACTTAACTGAATGTTGGCAGGGAAAAACAGCGTTTTTAGGCCGATGACACCGCCGACAGCGGCGAAAATAATCAGCAGCGTTTGCTGGCCGGTCGCATCCAAAACAAAAAGCCCAATCAAAACACCAAGTGGCACAAAAATGAGATATTTTTTTAGCGTTTCAATATCCATGACACGATCGTTTGTGTCCGGATCCCTAACAGCATAATGAGTTTTTGCCGATTGAATGCCCGTCACAACCATAACGGCTAAACTGGTCGAGACTGCCAGGGACTGGAATGGCGTATCAGCGTCGCCTATGAGTTTAAAAAGTTCAGAGAACACAGGTACCATGACAGCGCCACCGCCGATCCCAAACAAGCCAGCCAAAAAGCCAGCAGCAACCGCTGCAGCGGCTATTGAACCGACAAAGAAAAAAATTTCGAGCGTTGACAGGTCGCCAAAAAAATAAGTCATAGAATTGATTGTGATCCCGATTTTTAGCGAGATTCAGTGATGTCGTTATCACAGCATGTCAAGAGCTGTTCGTGGCAAACAGGCGAATTTGAAGCTTCAATCAATCTTCTTCGAGAGAAGCTTTCAGAGCAACCAGCCCCTGCTTTAAAAGTGCTTCGCTGTCGTCGCCTGATAATAATTGGTCTAAAGTCGCATTTAAGCCGCCCGGCGTACCCAAACTGGCTGCCATGGCCTTCAAATGTGGCGCATCCAACGGCTCGGACAGCATAAAACCGCCGACCAAATGGCGCAGAAACCCTTCCGCTAAAACAGGGTCGAGATTTTCACTTTCCGCCCAAGCCACCGCATGACATAACCGTGTAAGAGACGGCAACACAATTGCTTGAAGGGCCATCATGCTTTTGAACTCTGCCGTGCTTTGCAAATGAAACAAGGTATTGCGACCCCCGAATAACTCCTCAAGCAACTTTTGAGCCGTCGAATTGGTCAGCAACGTCAAAATTGGCGAATTACCCCTCGCAATAAACGGAAATGGAATCAGGGTGCCGCCAGCATCCGCAGGCCCAACATGTTGGCACAATTCATCATTGGAAAACCGTGCCATAGCCGAAAATACTGTCTGGTCACGATGGAAGTTCAATCCTGGCAAAACCTCGCGAGCGGCATCATCCATAAGACACAATATAACGATGTCGCTGGCATCAATAACGCTTTGATTATCGGCAACGCGGACACCGCAGAAGGCTAAGGCGAGAGCATTAGCGGTGTTGGCATTTCGCTCACTAACCAGGATCTGGTGGCCATCTTCAGCGATGCCGCGCACCATAGCGTCGGCAATAACCCCCGTGCCGATAAACCCTACCCGCGCCATTTGCTACTTAGCCCAATGCGGTTTCTGGTCATTGGCATAGACACAGTCCAGGATTCCCACCTGAAATTCACCGTCAACGTCTTTGAACGTCCCAGGATATAGATGCTGGCCGTCCTCACTGACTTTCATTGGAATTG
>CAXBRM010000204.1:0-3324 GCA_963978305.1 uncultured Rhodospirillales bacterium | reverse complement strand
CGTCCGGCCGATTGAGGCGGTTTGGGTCGAAGTTAATGATTTAATCGTTCAGGTCGAAGGTGAGGACTTGCTCGAGCGGCCAACGCGTCTCGCCTTGCAGTTTGCCGGCTTGGTCGATGGGGTGGTGAATACCCCCATGACAACGATACCGGTGAGTCGAATTCAAAGAGTGCGCAAAGAGACCTTGAGTAATGTTGAAATCGACAGCATTCGTATGGCAGTAGCGAGTGAAACCGTTGAGCCTCTGCCGGAAGGTGCGTCCCGTGCACAGATTACAGCGCACAAGCGACGGATTGAAGAGGCTTCTAAAGATGTATCTGATGCAACCTTATTTTTGAGTCGGGAAATGCCGGCTGGATATCCCGAGGGCATTCGCAATCAGGGTCTTTTGCAGGCTCTTGACGCTGTTAATTTTTGGTCAGTTGCACCTGTTTTGGCGGAGCCTGATGGGGTTGAACCTGAGACGAACCTGCCAGCTGAGAAGGCGCCTCAGGTTCTTCGCGCGTTGGAGCGCGATTTTGCCAGTGCGGACGCACAAGACTATGATTATGCCGCGGCTACTTTCGCGATCGTCAACGCCTACCTTATGCAAGATCTCGACCGAATGGAAGAAGCATGGCGATATTTTGAGCCTCTAAAAAATTGGGCGGCACGCCACGATGGTGCGAATTGGGCGGTAATTGCCAATAATTGGAATACTATGTTATGGGGCGAGTATCCAGACGAGTCACTTTGGCGCGTTGGCTTAGTGGTTTTAGGCTTCTTTTGCGCTTTATTGCCGATTTTAGTGCCAAGATGTCGGCGCTTGCCTTTTTTTGTTTGGACTGGCGTGTTCCCTCTATTTTTATTGTTTATGTTGGGGGAACTAAGTGTGCGCTTGTACGACTGGAGT
The DNA here is from genome assembly GCA_963978305.1 of uncultured Rhodospirillales bacterium. Taxonomy (GTDB): domain Bacteria; phylum Pseudomonadota; class Alphaproteobacteria; order UBA7985; family UBA7985; genus CAXBRM01. The sequence goes on along the minus strand of CAXBRM010000204.1, from coordinate 2,432 downwards.
ATACCAGCTGACGGCAATCTGTTCCAGACGGTTTACAGTGAACTGGGACGCGTTATCCAAGCGGCGATCGCGTTTGTCTTATTGGTGGTGGCGTTCGTTTTGCAGCGTGGCCAATTGGGTAAAACGGCTGGGCCGGCACTGGTCGTGACCCAAATACTTGCTCTCCTGTATTTTATTATTATGATTTGGGGCACTGTGGTGAACCCGAAGGCGGCCCAAACCAATATCTTGGTTGATAACAAATTTACTGGGTTGTTGACGGCAGACCACCCGCTGGGACAGCAGGTCTCACTAGCGACACTACAGGCCGAGATGGATCGCTTACTCACGGCATCTGAAGATGAAACTCTTGCCCCGGACGAGGCTCAGGCGCTACGGGCGCAGGCTCAAGAACTTCGTAAAGGCCGCACAGCTGCACAAACGGCGGAGAGGGAGTTTGCAAATGTGGTTGACAAAGGTGAGGGGACTTACGTCATTTTGCCTTTTGTTAAATCGCTGGATTGGGGCGGTTTACTGATCACCAGCGTGCTTGGTATCCTTGGTATCGCTGCAAGTCTTCCGCTCGGGATTTTGATGGCGTTTGGACGGCAGTCAACACTGCCGATTGTGCGTTGGTTCTCGACAGGTTTTATTGAACTAATTCGTGGGGTGCCATTGATTGCACTCCTGCTGACCGTCATTTTTGTTTTGCCAAAACTGTTGCCCGAGGCGGAGTATCCGAAGTTAGGGCTGGCGTTGTTAGCGGTTTGTCTTCATGGCACGGTCTATCAGGCCGAGGTTGTCCGTGGCGGGCTGCAGTCGTTGCCGCGTGGGCAATATGAAGCTGCCCAGGCGATTGGTCTCAATTTCTGGCAAATGAGCCGCTTTATTACGCTGCCCCAAGCCTTGAAAGCGGTTATTCCAGCCATCGTGAATACCTTTATCGGTACTTTTAAAGATACAACACTCGTGATCGTGGTTTCGGTTTTTGACTTACTAACAACGGCTGAACAAAAAATCACAACAAAAACAGAGTGGAATGCGTCCAAGCCTGAGACACTGATTGTGATTAGTTTGGTGTTCTTCATTCTGATGTTTACGCTGTCGCGTTACAGTATTTGGCTGGAGCGGCGATTGGCGACCGAGCATCGATAAGTATTGTAAGCAACGAACGAATTTTGGTGTACTGAGAGATCAATAAAATGTCTAAACCGATCATTACCGTCCAGAACATGAACAAGTGGTACGGTAAATTCCACGTTCTGCGCGAGATCAATCTAGAAGTTGTGGAACAGGAAAGAATTGTGATTTGCGGTCCTTCCGGCTCTGGCAAGTCCACATTAATTCGATGCATTAATCGATTAGAAGAGCATCAGACCGGAGATATCGTGGTTGATGGTATCACTCTTACGAACAACCTGACCGACATCGAAAGCATTCGGCGGGAAGTTGGCATGGTCTTTCAGCACTTTAACTTATTTCCGCATTTGAGCGTCTTAGAAAATTGCACGTTGGCACCGATGAGGGTCCGCGGTGTGCCGCGCAAAGAAGCCGAGGAAGTGGCGATGCAATATTTGGAAAAGGTCAAAATCCCGGAACAGGCAGGGAAGTTTCCTGGGCAGCTTTCGGGCGGGCAGCAGCAGCGGGTGGCCATCGCGCGCTCGTTGTGTATGCGGCCCAAGATCATGCTTTTCGATGAGCCGACGTCGGCGCTGGATCCAGAGATGATCAAGGAGGTACTCGACACCATGGTGAGCCTGGCGGAAGATGGGATGTCTATGATCTGCGTGACGCACGAGCTGAACTTTGCTCGTAACGTGGCACACCGCATAATTTTCATGGATCAAGGGCGGATTATTGAAGATCAGGCTCCTGAGGATTTTATTAATAAACCTAAGTCTGAAAGGACAAAATTGTTACTCGACCAGGTTCTTAGCCACTAGCAACTAAAACCGTTACCAAAGCTGACCCTTGCTGGTGACAAAGCTCCGAGTTAAGCGGCTCTCGCCTTGTGGACCCCGAACCGGGTTACTTGGGATGGTTGCTGGATCTGGATCGAATTGGCTCGAGGGACTGGGGGCGTGTGTTGGCGGGGCTTGCGGCTCGGACCTCGGGCGGTGATGGAGCGGTGGAGGCGGAGACGGACAAATTCATCCAGAAATGAAACTTATCGGATTCACATTTCTATCTTTCCGGGATAACATATTCCTAATCCGCGATGAGCCAGCGGATTGCGGTTCATGATCCTTAACAAAATCATGCAGACAGTGGCCTACGTATGCTGCCACAGCTCACCAAACGCGACGCAGCCAAAACCATTCTGAAAACTTTTACCCGCCTTGCGGTTAAGGAGTTGTGGCCATGTCGCAAACTATTCTCATATCGCGGAGTGAACTCTGCAAACTGTTCAATTGTAAGCCACCAACTATCCAGAAATGGGTCGTTCGTAAGGG
>CAXBRM010000203.1:0-3331 GCA_963978305.1 uncultured Rhodospirillales bacterium | reverse complement strand
GACCCAAGTGAGATCGATCGGATCAAATCAGCAGTGCTCGAAACCGCGGATCCAAGTTTCAAACCGGCGCCAGGAACGGATTTTTCCATCTCAGATCCGCAAACATTGGAAGATTGTTATGACGCTTTGCCGCCAGTGCCCAATTTTGAGCCGCACGACGAAGCCACTTCAACCCAGCAGTATGCTCAAGGCGGGCGGGCGCATCAAAGTGATCCATTGAGGCCTGTGGATCGGCGTCATGAGACACAGACCGCTAGACCACTATCTCAGTTTGCCCCGATCAGCGATTCCACAAAAGATCAAGGCGTGTTTGTGGAAACGCGCAGCGTCATGAAGGCGCCCATGTTTGGGCAGCGTTCTGCCAAACAGTTAATGCTGTTGCTCACATTGGTAGGTGTGCTTGGTCTCGGAGGTGCTGTTTCTTACGCTGCATTTTCTGTTTTCGAAACACAAAAGCAGGTTCCGACGATTGTTCACGATTTAGCAGGTGAAAAAGTTATTCCGCCTGCCCACGAGCGCGGTGGCCATCAGGTGCCCAACTTGGGTCTACAGGTTTTAGAGCGCGGTGCTGGAGGCCATTATCAATTTACCACAACAAGGGCTGTGGCAGCACCGGAACAACCAAACTTGATGCTTCAAGAGCAGTTCGCCGAAACACAAGTACCTGAGCAGGCTCCCGTTTTAGATGATGTCGCTAATGAGCCCATCGAACTGGGTTTGGCTGAGACGCTGGCTCAATTGCAGCAGCAATCGGTCAGCGATGATCGTACTGTGGCCAACACTCAACAAGTCGTTCGTGCGACGATTGAATCAACCGAAGACCTGTCGGCGCCGCTCAGTTTGACGCCTCTGTTTGACGCTCTTGCGCTCAACAATAGTTCCTCGGCCCAAACTTTGGCGGGCGCGGACCCGTTGGGTGGCTTGATTGACGCAGGAGCAGCGGTGGTTGCAAACCATGATCAAACCGCCTCAAGTCCTATTCTAACACCGGGCGCAGCCATCTTCCAGCAGGTGATTAATCCTTGGGGGCTGCAGTTGGCAGCGAGTAATTCACCGGATAGCGCTCGTCGTTTGTGGCAAAATGTGCGTCAGTCCAATATTCGCGCTTTCGCTTCATTAAACCACCAAATTCAGCCGGTTACTCGTAACGGCCAGGTGCTGTACCGATTGCGAGTTGGTCCGTTCCAATCCCGAAGTGCAGCGCTAAATACCTGTTACGAGATGCAGCAAGCCTACGGTCAAGTTGGCTGTTTCCCCGTCACCACGGGCATGTAACAGTCCACAATCTTCTTCGTCGGCATCCTTTAAAGTGTGCCGCAGGAGCGATATGCGGTTCAGATGCTACTAAGAGTGCAAAGTAACTGCCTTTAGATGACGCTGAACGATCCTTTGGAGTGGAACGAAAGTGACGACCGCCGCTCGCCAAGAGCTGATCCGGCCAGTGCTTTTGTCGTGCGATTAGCAAGCTACGAAGGGCCAATCGATTTGTTGCTGGAATTGGCACGCGCGCAACGGGTTGATTTGGCTGAAATCAGTATCCTTCAACTGGTTGATCAGTTTATTGCCTTTGTTCGAGAGGCAAATCGATTGAGTCTATCGCTTGCTGCCGATTACCTCGTGATGGCTGCTTGGCTGGCTTATTTAAAAAGCCGGTTATTGGTGCCGAAACAGGTTGAAGAGGGTGCGCATGATCCAGAGGATCTAGCCGCACGCTTGACCTTTAGATTACAACAATTGAGCGCGATGCGAACTGCTGCGGACACTCTGTTTCAGCGGCCCCGTTTGGGTTTACAACGCTTTTCCTCGCCCAAGGCTGGCGCTGTTGAAATTCATAAAAAGGTCAGCGTGCAGGCCAGCTTGTTTGAGCTCCTGAAGGCCTATGGCGCGATACAGGCCCGGCGCGATGCACGTCATCGGGCGGTACCAAAGCTGGAAGTGCCCTTCACTATGGAAATAGCGATCCAAAAACTTGCCGGCATATTGCCTGGAATCCAAGACATGCGTTGGACAAGTTTGAGGAGTTTTTTGCCGCCTGATTTGGCGAGCCCATTCGAAAGACGCTCCGCCACGGCGAGCTATTTCGGTGCAATCCTGGAACTGGCAAAGCAAGGGGTTGTGGTACTCTCACAAGTCGGAGAGCATGAAGAGATCTTGCTGAAACCCCACGATATTGGTCGGCTCGAACGCCTACGAGCAACCTTGGTGGATACCGATGACACGGAGGTTTGGGATCTAAAGGGCGAGCTCGATCAAGCTGAAAGTCAAAGTGAGGTGAGCAATGAGTTCGATAGTAGCGCCGGGTAGCGACAAACATGCCGGTGAGCAAAACCTTGAAGAGATCATGGACAAACTTGCGCAGGCTGAGCAGGCAAAACGGCTATTAGAAGCCATTCTGTTCAGCAGCAAAGAACCGTTGTCACTCGCAGATTTATCCGAAGCCGTAGAGAGTTCTGTTGATGTGCTCAAAGTGCTGAAAGAATTGCAGTCCGACTATAATGACCGCGGCATTGTTCTGGAGAACAACGGTGTGCTTTGGGCTTTCCGAACGGCAAGTGATTTGGCTGCTAGGCTGACAATTGTGCGTGAAGAAAGCAAGAAGCTGAGCAGAGCTGCGCTCGAAACATTAGCCATCATCGCCTATCATCAACCCGTCACCCGCGCAGAAATCGAAGATATCCGAGGGGTGGCGGTGGCTAAGGGAACTGTCGATACGCTGCTTGAATTGAATTGGATTCGCCCAAAGGGCCGAAAGCGTGCCCCGGGACGTCCATTGATGTGGGGGACAACCGAAGCTTTCCTCGACCATTTCGGACTGGCTGATTTAGACCAATTACCTGGGGTTAAAGAGCTGAAAGATAGTGGTTTGTTAGACCGAGCACCATCGTTGGAGGAATTTGAGGCGATGGACGAGAGCGCAGCAATTGATCGCGATCCAGAGGACGAGTTGGTTGCCGATGCAAGTGGTCTCGATCCAGAGGACGAGTTGGGTGCCAATGCAAGTGGTCTCGATCCAGAGCCCAGTAGTGGGGCGGATCAAGAGGGGAAATCGAATGTCGTGCACATGAAGCTTTCGGCGGAAAACGAGTTATCTTCTTGATTTTCGTCTTTTATCGTCGAATGAAGCACTTATGGTCCAGTACAAGAATATGAAAATCAACCCCGAGTTGGGGAACACGCCTTTAGCTTTCAGGAATTTGCACCACGCTTATTCGTCAGTGCCGAGAAAGAGGGGGGGTGGCGATTACGATGGCTCAGGGGCGGCGATGCATGCCCTAGCCAATTTTTCATTGAACTTGGAACAAGGCGAAATTGTTTGCCTGCTTGGCCCAAG
>CAXBRM010000202.1:0-3331 GCA_963978305.1 uncultured Rhodospirillales bacterium | reverse complement strand
ATGACATTAGTAGCTGTCGTGCCGTCGTGATACCATTGGTATTACCGAGCCGATAGCCATAGGCTGCTTGGTTAATAGTCGCACCAAATCGCGTCAGTGGATAAGCGACCAAGCCATTGTTGCGCTGGACGATGACCAGATGGGTCACACCACTGCTAGAGCAGAGAACGACGAGGGAGCGGCCACGCATCGTCGTCTCACAAAAGACCTGCTGGCCACTGATCATGTGGGTTTGACCGCTGCTCGACTGTGCAAAGGCTGCACCGTTAACCGTCCCGGTCAGGGAGAGGCCAAGTGCCAGCATCAGGCCGAGAAATAGCCCCCAGCCATTTGACCAAAAACGCTCAAGCTTTTTGGTCAAACCAAAAGACAAAAAATTTTTCCTTCTCATTAATGCCTCCATTTGTTCACGACGATCTCTTCACAAGATGCCGAGCGGCTTAAGGGTTGGTGGTTGTCAATTCGTTGGTTCTTTGCCATGAGCTCAACGACGTGCTCACGACTTCATGAATGCTGTTTACCGAACCGACGTAACGCCTTTATGCGTGGTTTGCTGCAAATTGTAACAATTGTTTCAGTTTGTTTCTGTGCTAGACCCGCGTTAAGCTAAGCGGCAAATTGCGGCCATAAGACGATTTAATAGGAGCGGAAACATGTCCGACGTCCCGCATATCCTGATTTTAGATGATGATGCTGAACTGCGTGGCTTGCTTGAACAGCGCCTCCGCAGTCATCAATACGATGTCTCACTGGCGGCAACGGGCGCCGAACTTCGGACAATTATGCAGCATACTTCAGTGGACGTGATTATTCTCGACCTGATGCTGCAAGGCGGAGAAGATGGACTCAGTATCTGCCGCGAAATCCGCATGGGCTCGACAGTCCCTATAATTATGCTGACAGCCATGAGTCACGAAGCGGATCGCGTAATCGGCCTTGAAATGGGTGCCGACGACTATTTGACGAAACCGTTTAGCGATCGCGAATTAATCGCGCGTATTAAGGCCGTGCTCCGCCGTCAGGGGTTTAGCGCGACTGCCGAGCAAAACATTAGCGAAGGTTTTAAGTTTGCGGGCTGGACACTGGATGTGCAACGACGAGAGTTACGAGATCCTGAACACGCACTGGTTGACTTGACCAGCGGAGAATTCGATTTGCTCACGGTCATGGCTGAACGCGCAAATCGGTTGCTAAGTCGCGACTTGCTTATTGAACTTAGTAAAGGCCGAGATGCCGACGTTTTTGATCGCAGCATCGATATCACGATTTCTCGACTCAGGCAAAAAATTGAAGACGATGTGAAAAATCCACAGTTTATTAAGACGATCCGTGGCAAAGGTTATATTTTCGTTAGCGATCCCAAGAGCTAAGTTCTGGTCGTACAATGGCGAGAACAACTGCTAACCATAAACCGATTATTCAACGTGCCTCAATCATATTAGGCGCGGTGGTCATCGGGTTTTCCCTGACCTTAATCGCTCTTGCCAGCTATCTGGTCTTTTTTGACTATCGCGCCGACGCCGATGAGCGCAGCCGCGCTGGCATGTTAACCGTGTTCGAAGCAATGGATAGCGCTCAGCCGGAAAACCGGGAGCAACTCGCTGCGATCCTGACTGATAATCTGTTGGCTGTTGAATATGTGCCGGTGGGTTCACCGGTTCCCGATGCCAACCGCCCCGAACTCGCGCGTGCAATCATCGGGCTGTTAACGATACGCCTTGATGACACCACGATGACGCAATTTGCCCTCAGCGATGGCCACACCATAAGGATTGGCAGCCAAACCCTCAGTGGCGGTGAACGTCCCAGCTTATGGATCACGATGAGCTTGCTGACATTATTACTGTTGGTGGCGGTATCTTTGTGGGCATTAACCCGCTATCTGTCGCCGATCCAAAAGGTGGTGGATGCCGCAGATCAACTCAGTTTAGAACGAGAGTTAACGCCAATCAGTGAGGCTGACGGTCCGGCGCTAGCCCGGGATGCCGCCAAGGCCTTCAACCGAATGCAATCACGGATCAAGGAATACTTACGAGAGCGGAGCTTGATGATCCACGCCCTGCACCACGACTTGCGCCACGGCATGTTCAAATTGCAAATGCGGATGGAACAAGTTGACGATCCGGTTCTTCAGGACAAGAGCGTTCGTGACATTAGCGACCTTCTCGAAGTACTGGAAGAAATACTGGCCTTCGCCGACACAGACGTAGGGCCTGATCAGCGCCAAAACATCCGCGTCAATTCTCTGGTATACGGCGCTATCGACACCTATGTCGATCAGGGACGCACAATTGATGTTACCTTAACTGGCCCGCACACTGTCTTTGCAAATCAAACTCGGTTGAAACGCGTGATCGGAAACCTGGTTGGCAATGCCATGGCTTATGCTGATTGCCTTTGGATCAGCAGTCGTCCCACCGACACACACTACCACTTGATTTTCGATGATGACGGCCCCGGCATTCCAGTGGAGGAACGCGAGCGCATGCTTTTGCCATTTCAGCGCATGGACGGCAGTCGAAACCGTGCCAGCGGTGGCACTGGACTCGGGTTGGCAATTGTCAAGCGATCAATCGACCGTGACCAAGGCCAATTGGAACTGCTGGATAGCGACAATGGGGGGCTGCGTGTTGTGGTGTCTTTACCCCGCCCGCCTAAATCTTAGGCGCAGTGGCTGGCTTCCCCCATCCATGAGTGTTTTGGTGTTCGCCCAATAGTGGCGCCCGTAGATTTAGTGCCAACGGCGAGCATGAGAAATTGAGGGGACTTCGAATCCCAGGTGTCCCATCAAGAGAAATTTGCAGCCCTCGTTGCTGCACCTGTGGATCGGCGAACACTTCCCCGACAGTATTGATCGGACCGGCTGGCACCTGAGCTTTTATCAAAGCAGTTAACAAATCCTCTTTGCGCCAACGCTTGGTTCGGGTTTCCAACAATTCTATCACAGCATCCCGACCCGCCAAGCGCGCAGGATTGCTGGCAAATTTCGATTGCCTCTTGATTGCCAACAGGTCACACAAACGAGCAAACTGATCGTCATTTCCAACCGCAATGATGATGTGACCGTCTAAGCATTCGAAGGTGGCATAAGGAACGATGTTCGGATGCTGATTGCCCATACGGGTTGGTTCGACGCCAGACGCCAAGTAGTTCATGCCTTGGTTCGCCAGCGTTGCCGTCATACAATCCAACAGGGACAAGTCGAGGTGTTGTCCCAAACCCGAACTCGATCGCTCCACGAGTGCAGCTTGTATCGCAATCACGCCATACAGACCCGTCAAGACGTCCGCGTAGGCAACCCCGATCTTTTGCGGTGGTCCATCTGGATCGC
>CAXBRM010000201.1:0-3353 GCA_963978305.1 uncultured Rhodospirillales bacterium | reverse complement strand
GCGTACCTGCCACATCAATGTGCCGACGCCGGCAACCAGGCCAATCCAACCGATGAACCCTACTTGTGCAAGGTAAAACGCCCACGCCCAGAACACTGCTGCAGCGAAATACAGCCCTCTTAGGGCTGCGCGGGTTTTGTCACCGAACAAAAGCGCTGTCGATTTTATGCCAATGCTAAGGTCATCTTCACGATCTTGGTGGGCGTATATCGTATCATATCCGATGATCCAAAAAAAACAGCCCGCATATAGAAGCATCGACCAAACTGGTATGGTGTTCGTCACAGCCGTGGCACCCATCAACGCACCAAAATTAAACGTCAAACCCAACATGGCTTGGGGCCAATAAGTGAAACGCTTTGCCAACGGGTAAGTTCCCACAAAAACGAGACTAATCATCGCCAGGCCAAGCACAAGGGGCGGCATGTAGATAACAACAGCAAAAGCAATGGCAAGAAGCACCACCAAAAATATTGCAGCCTCTCGTCGAGTCAGCGCGCCACTTGCTAGAGGTCGGCCAGCAGTTCGAGCAACCTGCCGATCTAAATCCTGATCCCAAAGGTCATTGACCAGACACCCTGCCGCGCGCATCGTAATCGCGCCGACAAAAAATAATAAAATCAATTCAACTATCGCAGAAAATGGTGGCTGTGTTGCCGGCGATAACGCGCCCAAGCACAATGACCAAAGGCCAGGTATAAACAGAAGCCAAGCCCCGATTGGGCGATCGAACCGCGCTAGACGCGTGTAGGGAATCGCTTTGGCTGGCAGCCAGGTGTCAAACCAAGCTTGGGTTTGAATATCTGTATACGGTTTTCTCGTCGACAACGCCATCAGCCTCCGTCTAAATACCCCCATGATGCCGCGATTAAGCGGCATCGTAAAGCTGCGCAGAAAATACCATGACAAAGCCAACCGCACGCCCCGCATTGCGATTATATGTGGATCAAAAGCTTGAGCCTAATCAAACAATAGAATTGACAGGTGACCAGGCACACTACCTGTTCAAAGTCATGCGCCGATCAACCGGCGATCAGGTCGGTTTGTTCAATGGAGCGAGTGGTGAATATCGTGCCATTTTGGAACAGACGAGCAAGAAAGCTGGAATGGCACACATTGACACCTTGGTTTTGCCTACAGAAAAGCCCGACGTCTCGCAGCTGTCGTTGTACATCGCGCCAATCAAAAAAGGACCGATGGAACTGGTTGTTCGCCAGGCCACAGAGTTGGGCGTAACCGACCTTTATCCAACCATCACTGAGCATTCACAAAGCGACGCACTGCGCTATGATCGATTACGAGCCATTGCTCTTGAAGCGTGCGAACAGTGCGAACGTCTGGAGCCACCGACCATTCATCCACCCAGCCCTTTAGGTCAAGTTACCTCACATTGGCCAAACGGCGAAGTGTGCTTTGTTGCTGCTGAAGCGGGACCAAGTCTTTCAATCCGCAAAGCGCTTAGCGGCAGTGAGCGTCCCACGAAGCTATCGATTTTGATTGGTCCCGAAGGCGGGTTCAGTCTAAACGAGCTGCGGATGCTCGCGCAAATTGAAGAGTTCGTGATGGTCGGACTTGGTCCGCGCATTTTGAAAGCTGAGACAGCGGCAATTGCAGCTGTTGCGACGGTTCAAGCCTTCTGGGGCGACGCAGATGACAGTCCTAAGTTTCGCGGTGCACTCGCCTGAACACCGGTTAAAATGACAACCACCTGGCTCTTGGCAGTAAAACTAAATTCTGTCGTCCGGGGCGGCGCAAAGAGGCAGCTTCGTCACGGCATCACCCGTTGGCACACAGCTTATCGTCACAATCGCGGTCGCAAAAGGCGGGTCGTCACTGATTGACCAATCCCATTGAGCCACATATCCTGGCGGCGTCAGGTTTTCAACGCGCTGGAGAGCACGTCCATGAAACACTAGCCGCGGTTTGTGTCCAGCCTCTCTGATGAGCTCAAAATGCTTCCAACCAACCCCAATTGCCATTCCAGTCCCGATTGCCTTGCTGCCGGCTTCTTTGAGTGCAAACAATCGGGCGTATGCCAGCGCAGGATCATGACGTGCTTCACAAAACAATTGCTCGGCTGGTGTGTAAATTCGGTCTTTGAACCGCGGGCCTTGACGGCTCATCGACTGCCGTATTCGATCAGAATTGACCAGATCGATTCCTACCCCAAACAGCACAATCAAACCCTCTGATGAACGCCCGAGGCGATCGCTTCTGTCATTGTTTGGACGGCCTTTGACATGCCGAACATCATGGCTTCACCCATCAAAAAGTGGCCAATGTTTAGCTCGACAATTTGTGGGATAGCCGCAACCCAAGCTGCTGTTTTATACGTCAAACCATGGCCGGCGTGCACCTCAATCCCCAAAGCATCGGCACGGGCAGCGGCAGCCTTAATCCGCTCCAGTTCCGTCGTGAAGGCACTGCCCTCGGGATCCTGTATAAAAGCATGAGCTAGTTCGCCCGTGTGAAGTTCAACAATATCCGCGCCCATCTCGCCCGACGCATCGACTGCCTCGCTTGTTGGATCAATGAACAAACTCACACGCGCCCCAAAAGCCTTGATCTGATCGATCTGCTCTTTGAGGCGATCCCCAGCGCTGGCAACACTCAACCCTCCTTCAGTCGTCACTTCGTCGCGCTTTTCTGGCACTAAACAGCACGCATTTGGCCGAATGTGCCCGGCAATCGCGATCATTTCTTGTGTTGCAGCCATTTCAAAATTCAGAGGGACTGCCAAATGTTGTTTCAGTTGTTCAATGTCAACATCACGGATATGGCGACGATCTTCACGTAAATGCGCCGTGATACCATCGGCACCTGCAGCCACGGCGAGTTTAGCGCCCGTAACCGGATCAGGATGTTGACCACCGCGTGCATTGCGGATTGTCGCAATGTGGTCAATGTTTACACCAAGCCGGACTTTTACACTCACAGCCGTCCCCATCGCCTTTGTTTTTGTGGATTGAGTATTAACTGTGCATTCACTGTGAAGTCGTCAATTGCCTGGTTGCTAAAACTAACGAACGGCAGAGATTTTGTTGTCGGCCAAAGCGAAAATCTTTTTAGCCATCATTGTCGGGAACGCTCGACGCTATCGATGTCCTGGCTTGACCGCAGGCTCGAGATAATTTGGTTGAAAGCGATGACATCTTTCACTTCTATGTCAATTAACAGCTCAAAGCTATCTTCTGTTCGACTGACAACCCGAATGTTGGTAATCGCGCCGTCACCTCGGCCGATCAGGGTCGTGACGTTGCCCAGTGACCCGGAATTATTCTGCATAAAGACATGCAATCGCCCGACATGAGTGCCACGATCATCGTCCACAGCCCAACTAACATCCAGCCATC
>CAXBRM010000200.1:0-3355 GCA_963978305.1 uncultured Rhodospirillales bacterium | reverse complement strand
CAAGTACTACTGCGAGCGACGGCCCAGCAGGGCGCCTGGCTCAGCACTAAAGCAGCGCCGATGGGTTTTGTACAAAGGTCCAGCCGATCCGAGCGGCATCGCGCCCGAATGGCACGCTTGGCTTCACCATATTGTTGAAGCAGCACCGGATCCTAGCAGCGTCGTGAAACATAGTTGGCAGAGGGCTCACCAACCCAACATGACTGGTACAGTGCATGCTTACACGCCAAGCGATACAACAGCTTCCGCAGCAAAACCCGACACCTATCGGGCCTGGTCTCCAGAAAGCTAGCGGCGGATTGGAATCAATGAAGCAACGAGGAGTTCAAAATGAGCCGTGCATTTGAAGTTGTCCTTGGCGTCGTCGTTGTCGCTGTTTTTGGTGTTTTTGCCTACTTTTTAACGTCAAACCAGATAGCTGCCTCCGCATCCGACACGTCCTACGTGGCAATTTTTAGAAAAGTCGACGGTTTGAAGGCTGGAGATGCTGTTCGTATTGGCGGTGTGACCGTTGGACGGGTTAATAAAGTGGAAGTTGATCCAGAGACATTCGAAGTTTTGGCGACCCTGGAGGTCGATACCCAGTATGTTCTGACTCAGCGTGCCCAAGCATCAGTGTTATCCAATGGCTTGCTCGGTGGTGTTTACGTTGCGCTTGAGGCCGGGTTTGGGGAGCCACTTGAAGCAAACGGTTACATCGAGAACACCACTGATGCTCTTAACTTTACCGAATTGATAAACCAGGTCATTAGCTCGGTTGCGTTTGGGTTTGGCAGTGCGGGTGACGATCAGTGACAGAAAACAAACCAAAGATGTCTGGCCCTACAGGGCAGGCTGTCGTTTGGAGATCAGCTGACGGCAACCCGGTTGCTTGCATCGAGAAAAATGCGACGCTCGCACGAAATCTCGAAGAGTTAGTGGTAATGGCATCAGATGCACTCGATGATGCTGTGTTGATGGGTGTCGATCCCGAGCAAGTTCGCCAAGTCTTCGCCCAGACGATGACATCACTCTCGCCACGCTTCCCCAAGAATTGACCTTTGACCTGAGCAATTGCATCGGGATAGGGTGGTGGCTGATTACCACAGCGCTGATCGTTTGAAAGGGCCCCTTTGCTTGGAAAAACTGAGCGATCTTAATGTTGATTTCAAAAAGATGATGGCGATGGCCTTGGCAACCGTGCTTTTAACGGGTTTTGCCGTGCTTGCTCGTGCCCAAGTCAGCAACGGGGATGAGTCGGGTAATCGCACCAACAGTGTTCGTGACGCTCTTGATCCCGATCAAGTTACTACTGTCACCTCAGGCCCAGGCGTGTTGCAGAATAACACAGAAGCCGTCTTGGTTACGGCCTCACCAAAAGCAGGCGAGTCGCTATTTTTGTTCGAATTTACGGGAGTCGAAATCCTTGATATCGCCATGCCAATAATCCCATTCGTTGAATCCAGTGATGGAAGTACTCTATTGCCAATGCAATTGCTTGTGAATCCGGAGCAATATGATGCCGTTGTTGTCAGGCTGTTGGATAAAGTGACAACGCGGCTCGAAACACGGACGCTCCCGCTACGAAGTGAGTTAACCTTTGGTTCGCTGACGTTGATGGCTGAAATTTGCCTCAAAAATCCCACTGATCAAACGCCTGAAGCGACAAGCTTTCTGAGAATCACCGACCAAGCAAGCACTGAAGATGTTCAAGAACGTTTTGCGGGGTGGATGTTTGCCTCATCACCAGCGCTCAATGCGCTTGATCATGCCATATACGATGTCTGGGTGATTGATTGCCAAAATCTGCCATCTCGCTCAAGCGAGGACAGTTAAGCTCGGTTATGCAGACGGCTGCTTGGTGTGTTTCGCGATAAACTTCAATAACTCGGCATTGCTCAAATGACCTTCAAACCACGTGCCGTCGTCCTGTGTTTGTTCAAGGCATTCAAGATAGGCATCTGCTGTAATCTCGACAGCACCAAACTGGCCTAAATGACGTGTATAAAACTGACAATCTAGCAGTCGCATGCCCGAGCGCGCCATCCTGGCAACCAGATGAACGAGGGCAATTTTTGATGCGTCACGTCGAACACTGAACATGCTTTCACCAAAGAAGGCGCCATGGACGGACAAGCCGTAAAGACCACCGACCAAATTTGTATCATCCCAAACTTCGACACTATGTGCGAAGCCCAAACGGTGTAGGGCACCATAAAGGACGCGAATTTGGTCATTGATCCAAGTGTCGGGCCGGCCGAGCGCTTCAGCGCCACAGCTTTCGACCACCGCGTCGAAGGCGAGATTGCACGTGATGCGAAACGGCGTATTTTTGACGGTTCGGGCCAAACGCTTCGGCAATTTGAACTGAGGCACCTTGATAATGCCACGTTCGCTTGGCTCTATCCAGGTTAACGCAGTCGCGTGGCGATCTTCCGCCATCGGGAACTGCCCATGTTCGTAGGCGGAAAGAACAAGTTCTGGTGAAAATCCGGTGACGTGCTCAACCAAATCCAGGTCGAAGTGTCCATGTCGGTCCGACAACATATCGGCAACCGTTTGGCTTTTGCCAGACTCGCCCAAAATGACAGGCGACAGCGGGGGCCGCGTTACGCCTGCACTTAAAGCATGGCTTAACACTGACCCAGTATCGCTTAGGTCGCTGTTACTTGCTGCCCCGGAGGTCAGTGGCGTGTACAGATTAGCTTGCTTCATCGTTCTCATTCAGCTCTGCTAGACGATCTTCCAGCCAATGGATTGCGTACTCTCCGTTGGTGAAAGCTGGTTCGTTTAGGATGAAATTATGTAGGTCTACGTTGGTGGTCACGCCGACCACGATCAATTCGTGGAGCGCCCGTTTCATACGTCTGAGACAGGCGTCGCGGTCGTTTGCATGGGTTATAATCTTGGCAACCATGCTGTCATAATAAGGTGGGATCTTGTAACCTGCGTAAAGATGGCTATCCACACGAACCCCGGCGCCGCCAGGAGGGTGATAGCCAGTAACGTGGCCTGGTGATGGCATAAACGTAAAGGGATGTTCGGCATTAATCCGAGCTTCCATGGCATGCCCGTCAAACGTGATATCTTCTTGGCGGCGGCTCAAGGGGAGTCCAGATGCGATCCTAATTTGTTCAGCAACCAAATCGACACCCGTAACCAACTCTGTCACGGGATGCTCGACCTGAATTCGCGTATTCATTTCGATGAAATAAAATTCACCATTTTCGTACAGATACTCGACGGTGCCAACACTCGTATACCCCAGGTTTCCAACCGCTTTTGCCGTCAGATTACCAATTTCTTGTCGTTGATCGCTGTCAAGTGCGGGAGACGGACATTCCTCAAGGACTTTTTGATGCCGGCGTTGCAACGA
>CAXBRM010000199.1:0-3360 GCA_963978305.1 uncultured Rhodospirillales bacterium | reverse complement strand
CTATACGGTAGCGAACATCTCTCGTACGATGGTACGCGTCATGGGCTAAAAAATATTGCTCTGCGTGCCTCGATCGCGATGCTCAGGCGGACGACTGTGATTTCTGAGGCCATCCGTCAAACCTTTCCACCAGCGGTTCGCTCAAGAATGATGGTCGTCCCAAACCCAATCGCCACTCCAACAGCGAGAGCCAGTGAAATTGGGAAGATAGAGGGGGAGAAAATCTGCTTGGCGGTTGGACGATTGGTGAGCCAAAAAGATCACAAGACACTTGTTGAAGCCTGGGCGCAACTAAAACCACAATTCTCAGATTGGCGGCTGCGGATCGTCGGAGAGGGTCAACTCCGCCCGGAGCTTGAAGCGCAAATTGAACGTTTATCGCTTGGTAATCGCATCGAATTGCCAGGGCACCAACAGGATGTCCAACGGGAGTATCTTCGCGCCCAATTAATGGTCACGCCCTCCCGATATGAGGGCTTAGGTTTGGTGACGGCTGAGGCGATTGCCCATGGACTACCGACGGTGGGTTTCGCCGATTGTCCCGGGACAAATAAAATCATCCAGCACGGTGTCAACGGACTGTTAGTCAAACCAAGTAACAATCAAACCCGCGCCGAAGCTCGTGCGATCACACTATCGGAATTGATGGAAGATCACAGAAAGCGGCTGGCTTTAACCCAAGCTTCCTTTTCACTACCAAGCACCGCTGATATTGCTAAAAGATGGCTTGTATTTCTACAGCTAAAACCGGCAAAATGACGTCACGCTTTCCTTCGACCTTGTTGTTGTTTTCAATCGGATGGTTCGTCACGATTGGGCTCGGTATTATTGGGCTCGTCCTAATCGCATTGGCCATTCCCCTAGCGCTTCGAAATCGTCCCAATCGCGTGCATCCAGCAGCACTCGGTTTTTCTATGATAGCATTACTCTACTTTGCTTACTTGGCCATCGGGGGTTGGTTTTTTCCGCCAATGGACAATTATTGGGACTCGATTTCTCGGATCCTTCCAGTCCTGGTGCTTGGCGCGCTACCATTAGTGCTGCAAACAGAAATTGGTGCTCAAAACCATCGACATTACTGGTTCTATCTCGCCAGCGTTGCTGGGGTGGTCACGCTGTTGGCCATTGTAAGTTTGTCCGAAATCATTGATGATACCTATCGAGCAGCCGGGTTCCACGGCAACGCGCTATTGGCGGGTTATGCTCTTTTGGTTGGGGTTATGATGCCGTTCAGTATTTGGCATCGTCTATCTTCCCCTTTACAGATTTTATTTGTCGTATTTTTTGCCCTGACATTTCTAGCGACTTTCATGTTTGTCGAAGCGAGAGCCAGTAGTTTAATTTTAATGGTCATAGGCGCACCAGTTCTAACCTGTCTGACCTTAGCTAAAATTAAGGGACGGGACCGATGGATTTGGCGCTTGGCTGTTTTTTCAACAATCTGTGTTCTTGCAATCGCAGCTTTATATTTCGTCTTAGAAATATCGGAGCACTGGGCCGTGGTGCGCATGCGCAATGGTATCATCGAACTGTTACAAAGCTTACAGCAGCCTAGCAATAGACAGATGTTGAGAGACGAAAGTGTTTCCATCAGAGCCTTAATGTGGCAGCAAGCCTGGTTAGCAATCCAAGAAGCACCCATTTGGGGTCATGGAGTTCATCACCGATTTGATGCCGTCGATGAAACGCTTTTTCGGCGTTTTGGCCCGGGCTTTACACATCTCCATAACAGCGTCCTAAACCATGCTGTTGGCGGGGGGCTTCTCGGTGCAGGCCTGTTCATCGCTCTGACGTTTTATCCATTACTGTTTTTTGCGTATACGCGACTGCGTATGCCCAACTATTGGCTTGATATGTCCCCGCCTTTGCGCCGTGAATTACGTCAGCTAGGTCTTGTAGCAGTCTCAGTGTGTTTCCTTTCTGGGCTATCAAATGTGGTCATGTTTGAAAGCACGTTGGCCACATTCGCTATGGTGCCTTTAGCGTATTGGGTAATGCGACTGCCGGTGGAACAATGAAGCCCCAAATCCCAACTATTTTGGATAAACGTTGCCTAGATAAAAGCCGGCACTTTCCGTCAAATAAATAGATTTTTAACCGTTTACGTTGCCGCGACGGAACATCTGTCAGTATTGACGGACCGACGTTGATCAACCATCACCCCTACATCCATTCATCTAGCCAAGCCTGAAACATCAAAACGCCCCATAAAGGTGTCGACAGATCTTTGGCGCCCCGCAAATGAAGATCCCATGCGTGTTGGATCAGTTTATGATTTAACAAACCTTGTTGATCCAACCGCCTTGGCTCAATCAACGCTTCGGCCCAATCACGAAGCGGTCCACGCAGCCAGCCAGCGATCGGCGAGGCAAATCCCATTTTGGGTCGCTCAATCAAAGTTCGCGGGACATAGCGATTCAGCAATTGCCTCAAAATCCATTTGCCCTGGTTCTCTCTGATTTTCATACCAAGTGGCAGTGACCAGGAAAATTCAACCAAGCGGTGATCAAGTATAGGCACTCGAGCCTCCAAAGCGACACCCATTGAGGTTCGATCAACCTTTGTCAAAATATCATCACGTAGATAAGTCATCACGTCGGCATATTGCATTCTTTCAACGACTCCAAGATTGAGGTAATTTTCCTCCCATGATGAGCGCTCTGGTTCTTGGGCGCCTTTGACCAAGTGACTGGGATTATCCCAATTGCTTGTCAGCACCGTATAAATATCGCTCTTATCGCTTCTCAACACCTTTAGTAGCTTATCGATTTTCGTTTGCAGCTCCAAAGATGGCCCGCGTGATGTTTGTAGCTGAGACACCGCGCTCCTGAAAGATAGCGGAATTTTTTCGATCACGGCCGCACCAGCACGTCGCAACACAGATGGTACAGCAAACAAGCGGTCCGCAAATTTCGACGTGTCCAAATATCGCCGATATCCAGCAAAAAGTTCGTCCCCACCATCACCAGATAAGGCGACTTTGACATGTTGCCTCGCCATCTGGCAGACGAGATAAGTTGGAATTTGTGATGCGTCCGCAAACGGTTCATCAAAAAGATGTGGCAACTTTGGAATGACATCGCGTGCTGCATTACCGCTGACATAAAATTCAGTATGTTGAGTTCCAAGATGGTCGGCCACCGCTTTTGCGTGCTTAGCCTCATTAAATTGGGCGTCGTCAAATCCAATCGAAAAGGTTTGAATCGGTCGATCAGTTTGAGCTTGCATCAGCGCAACAACAGTAGAACTATCAACACCGCCAGACAAAAAAGCCCCCAATGGTACATCAGCAACCATTCGGCGCCGAATTGCATCGCTGAGCAACTCTTCTAAGGCGTCGGTGGCCTCAAGATCTGTACC
>CAXBRM010000198.1:0-3382 GCA_963978305.1 uncultured Rhodospirillales bacterium | reverse complement strand
AGCGATTAAATTACTTGCTTTGAGCAATAGTGAAATCTGTAGTTATGTCGCGCGGGAACTTGAGCACAATCCGCTTTTAGAGAGTAATGGAGGCAACGAAGAAGTCGCGGCCAGGCGGTGTGTTCCCGAAGGCCTAGAGAGCACTGATTTTGTCGACGGTGAGGCTGATGCCAAGCATGAGCTGTTAGGTCCATCAGCCTTAGGTTCGCAACTGGTTAATGATCCCGCTCAGACCGACCCACCTCTCAATGCTAACGGAGGGTTCGCTGGGGATCGCGTCCCTTCAATAAACGTCACCGGCGCTTCGACGGCAGCACCACGGCCCACTTTATCTTACCATGTTCACCGTGGCCAAGATACCAGTCTTGATGACTGGGTCGGCTCAAAGCGTTCGTTTTATGAATACATTGATCAGGAAATAAGCCTTGAATTCAAATGTGATGCTGACCGGCGCATTGCTCACGTCTTAGCCTCTTATCTTGACGGTGCAGGGTATTTGACGGCCAGTGTTGGAACGCTGGCCAGGCACCTAAATTGTTCACAGGCGCGGATATTAGCTGTGTTGGAGCGTTTACAGCGCTTTGAACCAGCTGGCCTGTTTGCAAGAAATTTGCAGGAATGTTTGGCCATTCAGTTGGTCGAAAAAAACATGCTTGATCCAACGATGCGGACGATTTTGGGCAACTTGCCTTTAGTAGCGTCAGCTCAATTGGAAAAATTGGCAAGTTTGTGTAAGCAGAGTCTCGAAGAGATCGTGGCCCGAGTTGCGCGGCTACAGCAGCTAAATCCGAAACCTTTACTGGCCTTTGATGAAGCATTTGCGGCGCATGTCGAGCCAGATCTTATTCTCACAGAGGGTCAATCGGGTAACTGGATCATTGAGCTTAACGACAAAAACTTACCCAAAGTGGCGGTGAATGAGTCGTATTCGGAGTTTGACCCGCGTCAGTCTGTCCAAGACCAGCAATATCTGGAGACGCACCGTAAAAGTGCGAGTTGGCTCGTCCGCTCGTTACGGCAACGTGGTGAAACGATGATTAGAGTGGCCACAGCCATTGTTGAGCGCCAGCACGAATTTTTCATGTCTGGCGTCGCCTATATGCGTCCGTTGCTACTGAAAGATATCGCTCACGCCTTAAACCTCCACGAAAGTACGATTTCACGTGCTACCAAGAATAAATTCATCCAGACCCCTTTGGGAACATTTGAATTGAATTACTTTTTTTCGGAAGCTCTCAGGGGGCCAGAAAACGACCACATTCAAGCAGCCGAAGCTGTCCGGCACCGCATTCAATCGCTCATTGACGCCGAAGACTGCGGCAATGTCCTATCGGATGATGGTTTGGCTAAAAAGCTGTCGACGGAGGGCGTGGCAGTCGCACGACGCACGGTCACAAAATATCGCAAACTTCTACGAATCCCATCGGCTGCTCATCGTAAACGAAGAAAAAAACTCACGCGCTCTATTGCTGGTGCGAAGGCCGCTCATTTTTAAAATCAGACCTTGAATTTTTCGCTTGTCAGCCCCACCTCCCAGTTTAAAACATATCTGACCAGATAATTTTTCATGAGAGGAGCAGTAGGGTATGAATTTATCCGTGACGTCGCGGCACATAGATGTGAGTGTCGCCCTGAGAAACCGTACGGAAGCTCGGTTGGAAGAGTTGTTTTCAAAGTATTTTGGGAAGGCGATTTCCGCAACAGTGACGTTTGCTCGGGAGGGCCAGGAGTTTAAAAGCAATCTCGAAGCGCATGTTGGCGGGTCAATTCATATGAATGCCAGCGCGCGTCACCAAGATGCTTATTTGGCGTTAGATGCGGCGGCGCAAAATCTCGCCAAGCGCCTGAGGCGCCACAAAAGACGTCTTCGTGATCACCATTCATCGCACCAAAATGAGGCGCAACGGCTTGAAGCAACCAACAAAATCTTGGTCGGCTATGAGTCGGCGAACGCGTCTTCACAGCGAGTTGATAACCCAGGTGATGAGTCACCGCTTATCATTGCTGAAAACAACGCCAGCATTAAGACGATGACTGTTGCTGATGCAGTGACAGAGCTCGACTTGACTGACGAAGCGGCAGTCATGTTTACCAACGCAAAAACGGGCCGGACAAATATGCTTTATCGTCGCAATGACGGCCATTTAGGGTGGTTGGAGCCATTGCCGAAATAGCATTTAATCGTCCATTTTGACTGCAAATGATTTTCTCTCTCTCCCCCAGTTTTTGTTGCTCCGGAAAGTTTGTTCCACGTCTTTGCTGAGAGGGCATGGGGGCGGGAGTGTGTAGTATTTTGGTGTGCCATGGTTTCGTTAGTACCAGTTTTTGTAAATAGGAGGGCGTCCTGCTCGAGCAAGAAGCAGGTCTTGAGGCTTCTGTCACGGCATGCTGCAAAAGCCCTACTGGTCGATCCATCGGAGGTTTTTGACTATCTTGTTGCGCGGGAAAAAATTGGAACAACCAGTGTCGGACAGGGTGTGGCTTTGCCGCATGCAGTTGTGTCCGGCTTAACCCAAGCGCATACTCTTTTCCTAAGGCTGAAACTTGGTGTCGATTTTAAAGCGATCGATGATGAGCCCGTTGACGTCGTTTTATGCTACCTGGCTCCTTTAGAAGTCTCTGATCAGCAACGTTTGTTCGCGCTTGCGAAGCTGAACAAACTGATGACAAACAAGGCTGTCTTATCCTTGTTAAGGGGGGCAGAATCTCGTGCCGCAGTGCTCGCGATATTCCAACAAAATATGTCCCATTGGTAGTGTATGTCGTCTTGCGTTTCGTCAGAGGATATTTAGAAGGGGCGATTTTTCGACCGTTAGTCTGGAATTAAGACCAATAGATACAGGATTGCTCCAGCTAAAATTAAAAGCAGGCTCATGCCCACCATCAGTAGCGACGTTAGGCCCAACCATAAGCGTTCGAGCTGTGCCTGTTTGTTCATTTCTCCGATGACAATCGCAGCGGCATAGCATGCAACCGAGACGCCCAATGGGATCGCGATGATGGCTAATGGTCCGCCATCAAGCAGAGACACATGGCCAGTGATCAGCGCCAGAAGCCACCCCAAAAATCCAAAAGTGTATGAGATCGCGAAAAATCCAAAGGCGAACCCCCTTCGAAAGCGGGCGCGCCGGTCAACAGCGCGTTCCAGGCTGTTAGCAACCCGTCTCGCCATTGTTTTATTTTTCTCCTGAGCTGTAAATTTGTGTCACTTTGGCCAGTGCTTGAAGTGTTTCTTCGCTGCAATGATGTTCAATGCCTTCAGCGTCGAGAGCTGCAGTCGGTGGCGAAACGCCGACGGCGGGCAAAAAATTGACGATGATCGCGTGAGGCTTTCGACTCCTGGTCGCGAGTGGGCGTCCGGCTGCTGTCAAAAAAATACTGC
>CAXBRM010000197.1:0-3449 GCA_963978305.1 uncultured Rhodospirillales bacterium | reverse complement strand
GTGAATCACAAGCAGCGTTTTGATGCCCAGACAGAAGCTTACGTAAAAAAATTGCAAGATGACTATGACTACCACCAAATCGAGTGGCTATCGACCGAGGATCGCCTGAAACATATCAAGGCCCGAGGCTACTTTGGTGGTTATCGGGATACCAATAGCGGGCATCTGCATCCCCTCAACTACGCCTTTGGCTTAGCGAGTGCTGCTGAACGCCTGGGTGTCAGAATTTATGAGCAAACTGAAGTCGAGGACGTCAGAGATGGGTCCATATGCACCATAACGACCAATTCGGGCCACAAGATTAAGGCCAGCAAAGTATTGTATGCTTGCAATGGATATCTTGGGTTTCTGCGGGAAGCTGTGGGTCGACGTGTGATGCCAATCAATAATTTTATGGTGGCAACACAGCCGTTGGCGGCGGAACTCTCCGCAGAGCTTTTGCCAAGCGATGCCGCGGTATACGACAGCCGCTTTGTCGTGAATTACTTTCGGTTGAGCCGAGACAACCGCTTGCTGTTTGGCGGTGGAGAAACTTATGGCTACAGTTTTCCCGACAACATTGCCGAGTTTGTAAGACGCCCGCTGTTGACGATTTTTCCCGAATTCCGGGATGTGAAAATTGAATATGCGTGGGGTGGTACCCTGGGCATAACGATGACACGGTTGCCTGACTTTCAGAAGCTAACATCCAATGTGTACTCGATGTCAGGCTATTCTGGTGCTGGCGTCAGCATGGCGACGATGGCCGGTAAAATTTTCGCTGATATGATTCACGGCGATGAGCGAGACTTTGAGATAATGGCCCAGTTGCCCACGCCTGACTTTCCCGCAAGCCGCTTGCCATTTAGTCGCTATCTTCGGACACCAATGTTGGCGATGGCGATGAAATTGTATGCTATTCGCGATCAATGGTAGAGAAGTTGCTAAAAGTGCATCAAATTACCATGGCATTTTTAAAGTGACTGGCTTACTGTTCTGGGCATACTTGGC
The DNA here is from genome assembly GCA_963978305.1 of uncultured Rhodospirillales bacterium. Classification (GTDB taxonomy): domain Bacteria; phylum Pseudomonadota; class Alphaproteobacteria; order UBA7985; family UBA7985; genus CAXBRM01. The sequence goes on along the minus strand of CAXBRM010000197.1, from coordinate 2,459 downwards.
CTTTGGTTGATGGGAGATTTCGAAATGAAAAAAATGTTAGTGGTTTCTGCGGCGGCATTGATGACAGGTTTCGCGTTTGCGCAGAGTGTTAACGTGTATAACTGGTCAGACTATATCGATGAAGAAGTTACGATCGATGGGTTCATAAATACGACAGGCATTGATCTGACTTACGATGTCTATGACAGCAATGAAATTTTAGAAGCAAAAATGAGTGCTGGCGGCTCAGGATATGATGTTGCCGTGCCAACCAGCGACTTCCTCGCTCGCGGCTTCGAAGAAGGATATTATCAAGAGCTCGATTTGAGCCGTTTGTCCAATCTGGGCAATCAGGACGCCAGCATTCAGGCTTTTGCTGATTCTTTGGCGGAAGGCGCAAAAAGGGGCATCGTGTACATGTGGGGAACCACTGGCGTGGCGTACAATGTTGACGCTGTCGCTGCGCGCCTAGGCGACGATGCGCCGGTTGATAGTTGGGGTCTAATCTTAGATCCGGAGAATGCGGCGGCGCTTGCTGACTGTGGCGTTGCTATTCTGGATGCACCAACAGACGTGTTGCCAAACGTAATGGCTTACCTGGGTCTGGACGGCACGAGCCAGGCCACAGAAGATTTGGTGGCAGCCGGACGCGCACTTGAAGCTGTACGGCCTCATTTGGCGTATATCAACAGTAGCCAGTCGATTGATGATATGGCAACTGGTGAGATTTGCGCAGCGATTATGTGGTCTGGCGACGCATTTCAAGCGGCCTATCGAGCTTCTGATGAGTTAGAAAATGGCATTACGATTGAATATGTTATCCCCAAAGAGGGTACCAACATGTGGTTCGACATGTTCGCAATCCCGGCAGATGCTCGCAATCTGGACGAGGCGTACGCCTTCATCGATTACATGCTCGATGCTGATGTTGCCGCAGCGAATGTGAACTACGTTTGGTATGCCAGTGGTAACGAAGCCGCCAAGGCATCGATCGATCCAGAAATTTTGGAGCATCCTGGTATTTATCCAACCCCGGCCGCTCAAGAAAATCTGTTTCTGGTGCCGGTATATACCCCTGAGACAGACCGCGTTGTCGGTCGCGTATGGGGTCGGTTCACTGGAGCAAACTAGTATTATAAAAGGCAAAGAAGCGTGAGCTTCTTTGCCTAAAGTCCTTGTTCCTTTCCAATGACCGATTGGTTTCAATTGTTCATCGGATCGTGGCGTCATGACCCTTAGACGGCGAAGATTCAAGTTATGGACGAACATTCGTTTATCTCGATCAGGGACATCACCAAAACATTCGGTGCAACACCTGCAGTAGATGGTGTGAGCTTGGATATTAAGCGTGGCGAATTATTTTGTCTGTTAGGTGGATCAGGTTGCGGCAAGACAACGTTGCTCCGCATGTTGGCTGGTTTGGAGGCACCCGATGCTGGCCAAATTTTTATTTCAGGCCAGGACGTGACAAAGATTGCGCCCACACACCGTCCAGTCAATATTATGTTTCAAAATTACGCATTGTTTCCCCATATGAGCGTTGGACAGAACATCGCCTTTGGTCTTGTGCGTGAAGGACTGCAAGCTGCGACGATCAGTGAGCGCGTCACAGAAATGCTGGCTTTGGTGCGTCTGGAAGGTTTCGCGCATCGCCGTCCGCACCAGCTCTCGGGTGGGCAGAAACAGCGGGTTGCATTGGCAAGATCACTCGCTAAGCGCCCCAAAGTACTCTTATTGGATGAACCCTTGGCGGCACTTGATAAAAAATTGCGTCAAGAGACCCAATATGAATTAATGGCTATTCAAGAAACACTCAGCACCACTTTTGTTGTCGTCACCCACGACCAAGAAGAGGCCATGACCCTCGCATCACGGATTGGGGTTATGGACAACGGCCGTTTAATACAGGTCGAACAGCCGAAATCTCTTTATGAAAAACCCAATAGTCAATTCATCGCTGAATTCCTTGGTACTATCACATTGATCCCGGGAACCTTAACGACTCTCAACGCTTCCAGTGCTGACGTAGCCACAACGCTGGGTGCAATCACCGTGCATTTGGACGATGAAAACAGAGAACGATGCTTCGAACAGCAATCGGTTATGTTAGCGCTCAGACCAGAAAAAATCCGGCTTGCTGATTGCCCGTCAGATGTTGATAACTCATGTTGTGTGACGATAGAAGATTTAGCATTTTTGGGTGATCGAACCCATTATCGGCTTCGGGGTGATGGAGACTGTTTGCTCAAAGCCAGCCAACCAAACGATCATCGTTTTGAGGACAAATTCAGATCGAACGATAAGGTTTGGGCGCAATTTAACCCAAAAGATGTCATGATTTTGCTCGATTGACGCCTATTCTTGCAGTCGTCCTTGTATTGCCATAGATTATGCGCATTCCCGGATTTCAAGGTAACGGCTGTGCAACATAAGTATTTTAATCTGAAATCGAGCCCTTTATTGCGGTATTTTGTTTTCAT
>CAXBRM010000196.1:0-3455 GCA_963978305.1 uncultured Rhodospirillales bacterium | reverse complement strand
GGGGTTATGACAACCTTATGGACCTGGTGAGTGAATCGCATCTAGCCACTGAGGCTGGTTATGAACCGCGTTTGACCAGGGAGAGTCTGTTTGGCAACCCGTTGCGGTTGGCGGGATTGATTGCATTTAGTGGTGCGTTGGATAGTTGCGCCGGCCGACTCTTGCGGAATGGCATGACAGATCAGGCGTTTGATCACTTAGATCGGCTGCGTGGGCTTTTTGAAGATCGACTTTATATTGAGTTGCAACGGCATGGCTTGGAAGAGCAAAAGCGGATCGAGCCAACCCTGTTGGCATTTGCGGATCGGTTAAGCCTTCCACTGGTTGGTACCAATGCTGTCCATTTTAAAGACCCAGGTTTCTATGAGGCCCATGATGTCCTGATGTGCATCGCTCAAGGTGCGACAGTGGCGACCGAAAAGCGCAAGCGTGTCACCCGTGAACACTGGTTCAAAGGGCCAGCCGAAATGGCCAAGGTGTTCGCTGATGTCCCTGAGGCATATATAAATACGTCCATTATTGCTCAACGCTGTGCAGCGAGACCCGTGTTCCGTGATCCGATTTTGCCGTCATATACTGAAGATCCGAGCCTTGAGGGAGCAGAGTTAGAGCGTCAGGCGCGCGAGGGTTTGGAGGAACGCCTCGCAAAAATGTCGAATATGACGGACCATCGAGCGAACGAATATCGAGACCGGCTGGCTTTTGAACTCAAAGTTATTAACCAAATGGGATTTCCAGGTTACTTTTTGATCGTTGCCGACTTTATCAAGTGGGCAAAGTCCAACGGCATTGCGGTAGGTCCTGGTCGGGGGTCCGGGGCGGCCAGCTTGGTGGCTTACTCTCTTACCATCACCGATCTGGATCCAATTCCTTTCCAGTTGCTGTTCGAGAGGTTTCTAAATCCAGAGCGTGTCTCGATGCCTGATTTTGACATCGATTTTTGTCAGGATCGTCGTGATGAAGTCATCGAGTACGTGCAGCAGAAGTATGGCCGTGACAAGGTCGCGCAGATCATTACGTTCTTGAAATTACAGGCACGCGCGGTCTTGCGCGATGTCGGCCGCGTTTTACAGATGCCCTTCGGTCAGGTCGACCGGATCTGCAAAATGGTGCCAAATAATCCGGCCAATCCGGTTACACTAAAGCAGGCCATCGATGGTGAGGAGCAACTGCAACGACAAATCAAAGAAGATGAAAACGTTGAGCGGTTGGTCACAATTGGCATGCAGCTAGAGGGTTTGTATCGGAACGCCTCCACTCACGCCGCTGGTGTGGTGATCGGTGACCGGCCGCTGACCGAGTTGGTGCCGCTGTACCAGGACCCGCGCTCTGATATGCCCGCCACCCAATTTAATATGAAATGGGTCGAGCCAGCGGGTCTTGTGAAATTTGATTTTTTGGGTCTCAAAACCCTCACTGTCATTCAGGAAGTGGAAAACCTGGTAAAAGACGGGGGCGAGTTCGTTGACACTCGGGCAATTGCATTTGACGATAAAAAGACCTTTGAGATGTTGGCGCAAGCCAATTCAGTCGGTGTCTTCCAGCTTGAATCGTCGGGTATGCGGGACGTCGTTCGTGGCCTTAAACCGGACCAATTTGAGGACATTATTGCGCTGGTTTCTCTCTACCGCCCCGGACCAATGGAAAATATACCCACTTACATCGCGCGAAAACACGGCAAAGAGGCCGTCGAGTACCTTCATCCGAAACTGGAGCCGATTGTTGCCGAAACATATGGCATTATGATCTACCAAGAGCAGGTCATGCAAGCGGCACAAGTAATCGGGGGCTATACGCTGGGTGGCGCAGATCTGTTGCGCCGAGCTATGGGCAAAAAAAATGCAGCTGAGATGTCGAAACAGCGCGCCACGTTCTTAGATGGGGCTGCTCAGAACGGGATAAGCCAACAGAATGCTATTGATATTTTTGAGCAAATGGAAAAATTTGCGGGCTATGGTTTCAATAAAGCGCACGCGGCAGCCTACGCGCTGGTGGCCTATCAAACAGCCTATCTGAAAGCCCATTTCCCAGTCGAGTTCTTGGCAGGGTCAATGACGCTTGATCTGCACAACACCGATAAATTGGCAGTATTCAAACAGGATCTGGACCGTCTGGGCATTCAGGTTTTGCCACCGGATGTAAATCAAAGCCAAGCCAAGTTCAGTGTTGAGGTGTTTGACGATGGTAGCAAAGCACTACGCTATGCATTGGGCGCTATCAAGAACGTTGGTGCGGCAGCAATGGAGCACTTGGTTGCCGAACGGGAGCGTAATGGACCATTCCAAAGCATACAGGATTTCGTCAGTCGACTTGACAAAGAAATCATTAACAAACGGCAGCTTGAGCACTTGGTGCAAGCCGGTGCGTTTGATTGTCTTGAGACCAACCGGGCGCTTCTTTTGTTGAATGTCGACGGGATGGCAAGGTACGCGACGGCTATGGCCGAAGAACGTGCGAGCAGCCAGGTAAATTTGTTTGACAGTGTGGCGGGGGCCGGTGACGCGCCAACACTCCGATTATTTGAAGCGGAAGAATGGCCAATGGTCGATAAGCTGAACCGTGAGTTTCAGAGTGTTGGCTTCTATCTGAGCGGTCATCCGATGGAAGCTTATGGGGCGGCTTTGCAGCGGCTAAAAGTCCGTGACATTAAGCAAATTAACAGTGGGCTGGCTAAGGGTCGGATTAAGATTGCGGGTGTGATTGTCGCAAAGCAGGAACGTCGCTCTGCCAACGGCAATCGTTTTGCCTTCGTTTCGATCAGTGACGCCACTGGCCTGTTAGAGTTTGCCATGTTTAGCGAGCTGCTGGCGTTGCGCAGAGAGATCCTGGAAATTGGCAATAGCGTTTTGTTGGACGTGGAAGCAATTGTCGACGGGGACAGCACTAGAGTGACGGCGCAAACATGTGAATTGCTGGACCAAGTGTTATCGAATCAGGCGATCGGATTGAAAATATATATGCGCGATTTGGACAATATCGATATTGTGCGTGATCTGATCCAAACTGAAGGTCGTGGGCATTCGCCGGTGCATCTTGTTATGGAGCTTGATGAAGATCGTGAAGCTGAACTGGTTTTGAATGAACGGTACAAACTGACACCTGCAATCCGAAAAGCGCTTAAATCTCTCAGTGGCGTGGTCGTGACGGATCTTTGAAATCGCCGAGAGTGTGTGAGTGTTTTGATAACGAACCCGAATTAAAGAACCAGGTTGGTATTTATGGCCCGATTTGAACACCAACCGATATACGATACACCCGATGTTTTGATAAAAAGCGGCCAGACCGCCCTTATCATACTGGTATTCGGCTCATTGCTGATATGGGCCTGGGAATGGACTACGTTCCAATTTTGGGGTGTCGTGCGGCCACAGTGGCTCCGGTGGTTGGGTCTGGCTGTTTCGGTCGTGGCTGGTATTGGGCTTCTGAGTTTGATCCCCGTGGTTAAAAAGGCTGGG
>CAXBRM010000195.1:0-3478 GCA_963978305.1 uncultured Rhodospirillales bacterium | reverse complement strand
GGGCAAGAGACAATGAATTCCGTCGTATCGCCAATTAATTTCCAGCAGGGTTTTGCGGTTCAATCCCAGGGGTTTAGTGCACAGCCCCCACAAACTTTTCCAGAGGCAACACTTGATCCGAATGCTACCGTTGGGCGCTACCAACTTGGGCCAAGTTATGTGCTGAATGGTAGGCCAATTGCACCGCAGGAAAATCTTTCCTATCGGGAAAGTGGTATTGCTGGATGGTATGGCGATGGTTTTGACGGCGCAACGACAGCTAATGGGGAGCAGTTGAATTCTCAAATAAGAACCTTTGCGCATCGCACCCTTCCTTTTAGTACAATCGCCCGAATCACAAATTTGGGCAACGGCAGAAGCGTTATCGCTCGTGTGAATGACCGCGGACCGATTGAAACCGATCGGCTGATCGATGTTACAACCAGAATTGCGCGTGAACTTGATTTCGACATGAACGGTCGAGGGCAGGTGAGGGTGGAAGTGCTCGAAGCCGAGACGAGAATGGTAGCAACCTTGACAGGTGGCGAAATTCTCAACACGCCGCCAAGAGATCTCAATCTGGGTTCAGCCAGCTTTAGCAATCCTTTAGCAAATCCAATACAGCCGCGAGGAACCAGCACACCAACCACAACAACGGGCGTTTATGTAAAAGCGGGCAGCTTCAGTAGCCTTGAAAATGCTCGACGTCTTGAGTCTGCTCTAACGCCGATAGGTCCAGTGGTGACAGACCAAACGGTGGTCAACGGTACGGCATTTTGGCGTGTGCGTCTTGGTCCTTACTCCAGCGACCAGGAGGCGAGGATAGCCCTGGGCCGCGTGGTGGCGGCGGGTGCAACAGATGCCTTGTTGCAAGGTGAGCCCAGCTTATGACGCTTTGCGGGCTAAACCTCGCTGTGAATCACGGCAAGCACCGAGAGCAGGGCGTTCGGCTACCTTCAGTAGGCTTGAGGATCGGCATGATCATCCTTGCGGCGCTTATGGTTGGCTGTGCGGTTGCACAAACGACCACCGCACAGCAATATTTTGTTTTAGACACAACGACCAATGATGTCATTGACCAGCGAAATGCCAATCAACCGATGGCACCGTCGTCGATGACAAAAATACTCACTGCCTATATTGTTTTCAACGCCATTGAAGACCAAACCATTACGCTAAATCAGCGATTTAGTGTGCCCGATACGGCATATGAACGAGGCGGGTCGCGCATGTGGCTGCGGCGAGGCGAGGCGGCTACTGTTGAGGACTTGATCAAGGGTTTGATTATTGTTTCAGGTAACGATGCGGGAATCACCCTTGCCACTGGGATTAGCGGCAGCGAAGCGCAGTTTGCCGACTTGATGAACGAAACAGCCCAAGCTCTTGGCATGCGCAATAGTCATTTTGTTAATGCGAGTGGGTGGCCAGACGAAAATCACTACAGCACAGCAGCTGATATTGCGATTTTGTGCCAACGGTTAATAGAAGACCATCCCGATTACTATGCTGCATGGCTTGGCGACGTCGAGTTCGAATATAATGACATCCCTCAGGTTAACCGCAATCATCTCCTCACAGCTCAAATCTCTTCATTACCAGGTGAAACGATCCTTGCAGATGGGATCAAGACTGGTCGCACGGATGCTGGCGGGTTTGGCATCGCAGCCTCTGCCATTAACAGCCAGGGACGCCGGATCATCTTGATTATGAATGGACTAAAAACTGAAGCTGATCGTCGTGTTGAAAGCCAACAGTTGCTTGAATCCGCCTTCAGCCGATATAAGCATTACCCGTTGTTTGAAACAGGCCAAACGATTGGGTACGCCCCAATCTGGCTTGGCCAAAAAGAGTATATCCCGCTAATCGCCACGCGATCGGTCCTGCTGACGCTATCTGAGCAAGTCTATCGCCAATTAACGGCGACTCTTGTTTTTAATGCACCGATCGAAGCACCGGTCTATATTGATCAGCCAGTTGGCGAGCTACGAATTGCTGGCCCGGGGATTGACCCAATTATTATGCCTGTTGTGGCTGGGGAAGCAGTTGATAGAGTGGGTCGCTTTGAGCAGGTTATTAACGGCTTAAAATTTTCTCTTTTGCGCTTGTCTAACTGACAGGTCGAGGCAGATTGCTTGCTTTCCATAATATATCTTATGCGGCGAAAATCCCCAAGATCTTCGCCCGGAACCGTGGGCAACCAGACCAGCCACGAACGCCTCCAGCGCAAATTCATCAACGACTTCACAATTTAACCAAACAATCATCATGTCATGGCTGCAAAAGTCTGCACACCAAACAAGAGCTAATCCCACTCCCAGCGCATCCCGTCAAAGCCAGGCTCACAAAACGGTACAACATCCTTGGTTCGCTCTTTTAACCAACCATAGTCGATCCCATGGCCAAGATGGGTCAAAACATTGTGCTCAGCTCCGACCCGTTCCACCCATGCAATCGTATTTTCGACGTCACTATGTGAATAATGTGCTTGTTTCACAGCAGCGTCGACGATCCAAACTTTGGGCTTTTTACCTGCAATGAAATTTAACGTTTCCTCGGAGAGGTCGACGCAGTCAGTCGAGTATACGACGCTATCGTTTATAATGATGCCAAGGCTGGTGATTTCGCCATGTGGTTGCTCAAAAAATTCAATTTCACAATCACCGAACACCACTTTGCATGGGAGGCCATCGATACGGTTGAGATCAAATAATGCGGGATATGACGGGCTAAGTGTATCAAAAACATGTGGCATCCGCATCGTTAGTGCTGTTGCTGTACGCGGCAAAGTCCACAAGGGCATTTGCTGTTTTTGGCGGTATACGTAAAACCTTAAATCATCCAGTCCGGCCACATGGTCACTGTGCTCATGAGTGACGATGAGGTGGTCAATCTTTTGGTGATCCAAACCCAAAAGCTGATGGCGAATATCAGGCCCGGCATCGATCAGTATATCAGTGCTAGCCGACTGGACAAAAGCAGCAGGCCTTTGGCGACGATTGCGAGGTTCCTTGGGATCACACTCACCCCACCAGTTTGCGCCCAGCGGGACACCGGCACTGCCGCCACAGCCAAGTAAAGTAAACTTAAATTTCCCCATTTGCCGTCTCAATCTTCACTTTGGAGAACAGGCACAAAAAATTTTCTCCAGTCAGGCGGACAAATTCAGGAACTGTCAAACCCACTACGCCAGCCATCGCTTCAGCTGTATATTGGACATAGGCTGGCTCATTTGGCTTGCCACGATACGGCATCGGCGCCAAATATGGGCTGTCAGTTTCAACAATAATTCGCTCTAGAGGCAAAGTGGCAAAGGTCTGCCTTAAGTCATCCGACTTTTTAAATGTGACGACACCACTAGCAGAAAAATAGCAATCCAATTCCTTACAGGCGTCGGCGAACCACCGAGAACCCGTGAAACAGTGAATAAGACACTGAAAATCCCCTTTTGTTTTCGCACGGGTCAATATTTCGATCGTATCTTGTTCCGCATCCCGGGTAT
>CAXBRM010000194.1:0-3494 GCA_963978305.1 uncultured Rhodospirillales bacterium | reverse complement strand
CTGTTATCAAACGGGTCGTTGGGTTGCCTGGCGATGTCGTTGAAATTATCGACGGGGTGTTGCACGTTAACGGTGAAGCGGCAGCATAATCAAACTGTCGAAAGGGTTTCAGCAACAGTAGCCCTTTGCTCGGGCTCGAAGCCGGTGAGACCAATCAAGCGGGCCAATCTCGTCGTGAATTCGATGCGAATTTATGTCAGGACCCAAGTTACAGTACGGTTGGCCGAACTTTTAAAACTAAAGTGCTGTTCGCCCAAAACATAACCCAGACAGAGCAAGTGTTGCGTGCGCTCACAGCTGAATTTGAGCTTGCCAATGTGAACCAGGTGGAAATCAATACCTCAGACTGGTCATACTGTGGTCTGCAAATGTATCGCGTCAATCAGTATCGGGCGAACAGTGATCTGAATTGTTTGGTTGCTGATGTGGAGGTTGCGGATACGTTAGAATTTACACAGCTAGGCAGTCGCCTGAGCGAACTGAGGACCTTGTCTGGCATTGTGAATATCGCGGTGGATACAAGGATGGAGAACATATCAAACGTGTTCATGGAGGAAACGCTACCGGCAGAAGACGGCCAGCCGGTAAGGACCTACAGCATCGCTGAAATCGAAGACCAGCCTTATGACCATTTTTCCAATGATGTTGAGGTAGCTTTCGAAGCGCGGGTCGGTCACAGCCTACTACCGCGCCGCGTCGAACCCGGATTTTTGTTCATGCTCGGTGATAATCGAGACGAGAGTGGGGACAGCCGCACCCCGTTGCTTGGTCAAGTGCCAATGTCGCACGTTATTGGCAAAGGCCAGTTTACACTATTTAGTCTTAATATGCCCCTGTTTAAGCAGTTTGAATTGGGCAAAGTGGAGACATGGCCCGAAGTCCTCCAACCTTGGAATTGGTTTCGTTGGGATAGATTTGGTCGCAAGTTAATCTGAGCCAACTGGAAATAGTTGTAATAAAGAATGAGGGCGGATGAGCCACTCACAAAACCATCGCTTGGCGCTTAGCAGTCGCGTTGTGGGCAGAGTTCGGTCTAAGATCAAACGGCTGCTCATCGTGTTTCTTGGTTGTCTAATTTTGGTTTTGGTATTTTTGGGCCTGGTTGGGCGTGCCTATTGGGTACCAAGTGCGAGCATGGTGCCGACGTTGCTCGTCGGCGATGTTGTTTTCGTAACGAAATATAGTTTTGGCTGGCGGCCCTCGTCACTGCCTGTGCGGTTTGCCCGACTGGATGGCTTGGCTGTTGCGCCTAAATTGCCGAAGCGAGGCGACATAGTGGTGCTTCGAAAACCCTCGTCGGGAAACCAAACGCCAAATAGCCTCGTCATAAAACGAGTGATCGGATTGCCGGGTGATGATGTTCGGTTGATCAGTGGAAGGCTTGAGATCAGGACGAAACCGGTAAGCCTATTTCCCTTGATCGGTCAGGATGTTGGAACGTATCACCAGGACGTGGAGGAGAGTGCCTATTTTCGTGAAACGTTGCCAGCGGGTTTAACAGACGATGAAGAAATGCCAGCAAGCTACGTCATTCGCGATCGAGGCATGACACGTGACGATAATTTTGGCCCCTTTACTGTGCCTGATCGTCAACTTTTTTTATTGGGTGACAACAGAGATAACAGCGAAGATAGTCGGACGGCTGTTTTATCAGTTGTGCCTGTTGACAATTTAATCGGTCGTGCACAATTCGTGCTACTCAGTATACGTAACAGTAAAGAACGAAGTTCTAGCGTTTTTCCATTCCGTATCGACCGCTTTTTCAAGCCTTTACAATAGAGGCGTGTGTTCAACGCTAGCCGGATCCCCTTAAGGTACTAAATTGCAGGCCAAATTTCCTAACATAGAAAATCTTCAAACAGTGCTTGGTTATCAGTTTGCTAATCTTGAGCTGTTAAAGGAGGCTCTTACCCATAGCAGTGCGCGTCATCAGCGCGACCCCAAAGAGGCGCATGGCGGGCGGAAAAGTTATGAACGGCTTGAATTCTTGGGCGATCGCGTCCTAGGGCTATGTGTTGCACACATGCTGTTTACAGCTTTTCCCAATGAACCAGAGGGCCATCTAGCCAAGCGGCATGCGCTGCTGGTCAGCAAACCTACCCTGGCGCAGATTGCCCGCGAGCTAAATTTGAATCGTTTCATACTCGTAAGTCCAACTGAAAAAGAACACGGTGGGTTGACGAAAGATGGTTTGCTCTCTGATGTGGTCGAGTCAATTATTGCTGCTATGTACTTAGATGGTGGGATCGCGGATGTAAGCCAGTTCATCAAAAAGCACTGGCAGGAGCGACTGAGTAAAATCAAAAGACCTCCACAAGATCCAAAAACCTCTCTGCAGGAGTGGTCGCAGGGTGTCAAAAAAACACTGCCACGTTATGATCTTATTGACCATTCGGGACCCAGCCACCAACCTGTGTTCCAAGTCCGTGTCTATGTTGACGGATATGGTAGCGCCGACGGTCAGGGTTCAAGCAAACGAGAAGCAGAGCAGGCGGCGGCAGAAGGCTTGATACGCTCATTGAAAGCGGCAGGCATTATTCGGGCTGATAAGCTGTGAACCACGACCATGAGCCTCGTCGGTTTGGCTTTGTAAGCGTGCTCGGCGCACCGAACGCCGGCAAAAGCACCTTGGTAAATCAATTGGTTGGCACCAAAGTGAGTATTGTCTCGCCAAAGGTTCAGACGACCCGAACGCGGGTGACAGGGATTTTAGCCGAGGATGGTGCACAGATCGTTTTTGTTGATACACCAGGTATTTTTGTTGGTGCTAAGCGGAAGTTGGAACAAGCGATGGTGAAGGCCGCTTGGAATGGTGCTGAAGAGTGTGAGCGCCTGTTGTTTGTCGTGGACGCGAGCCGAAGAAAGTTGGGTCAGGATGCCAAGATTGTCTTGGAGGGGTTGGCTCGGCTGCCAAAAACCACATCCAAATGGCTCGTATTAAACAAAGTTGACACTGCCAACAAAGAAGCGCTGGTTTTGCTGGCCGCTTCGCTGAATGAAGCTGCTGAATTCGAGCGGACCTTTATGGTCTCAGCGCTCAAGGGATCCGGGGTCAATGATTTGCGCGAGGCCGTCAAAGCCTCTGTAGAGCAGGGAGTTTGGATGTACCCTGAAGAAGTGGTGACCGACTTACCGAACAGGCTCTTGAGCGCTGAAATCACGCGCGAAAAGCTATTTTTAAGCCTGCATCAAGAGTTGCCCTATCAGCTCACTGTCGAAACGGATCGCTTTGAACTGCAAAAGAAAGATAATGCGATCAAAATAAATCAGACCATATATGTCGCCCGAAGCGGTCACAAGGGTATCATTCTAGGCAAGGGGGGCGAGACTCTCAAGCGCATTGGTAGCCAGGCGCGTCGAGAGCTTGAGACACTGTTCGAGCGTCGTGTGCATTTGTTTTTGTTCGTCAAAGTGCGCGAAAATTGGCTGAATGATCCAGAGCGCTATCGAGAAATGGGCCTTGAACCATAGTTCTTATCCAAGTGTCCAACCAA
>CAXBRM010000193.1:0-3536 GCA_963978305.1 uncultured Rhodospirillales bacterium | reverse complement strand
CTCGTGCTGCGAATATGAAGCCAATCTTAGAAATTGGCGCCGACTTAGGCATTCCGGCTGAGCAGTTGCAGCCCTATGGCCATGATAAGGCCAAATTGAGCCAAGACTTTTTGAAATCCATCGAAAACAATGACGACGGCCACTTGATTTTGGTGACTGCGATCAATCCAACGCCTGCGGGCGAGGGAAAAACGACGACCACTGTTGGACTTGGTGACGGCTTGACCCGCATTGGCAAGAAAACAGTGATCGCCCTGCGCGAGCCGAGTCTTGGCCCTTGCTTTGGCGTCAAAGGAGGGGCCGCGGGCGGGGGGTACGCTCAAGTTGTGCCGATGGAAGATATCAACTTGCATTTTACGGGTGATTTCCACGCGATCACCAGTGCTCACAACTTGTTGGCGGCAATGCTGGATAATCATATTTATTGGGGCAACAGTCTGGAGATTGACCAGCGTCGCGTCGCGTATCGCCGAGTTCTGGACATGAATGACCGAGCCTTACGCCAGATCATGGGATCAATGGGTGGCGTCGCTAATGGTTTTCCAAGGCATGATGGTTTTGACATTACGGTCGCTTCTGAGATCATGGCAATCTTATGTTTGGCATCTGACCTCGACGATTTGGAACGCCGCTTAGGTCAAATTGTTGTTGCCTATCGGCGTGATCGCACGCCGGTGTTTGCGAAAGATCTGAATGCTGTTGGCGCGATGACGGTTTTATTGAAAGACGCATTGTCACCGAATCTGGTTCAAACTCTCGAAAACAACCCCGCATTCGTGCATGGCGGACCGTTTGCGAATATTGCGCATGGGTGCAACAGTGTTATGGCAACCAAAGCAGCGCTGAAATTGGGTGATTATGTTGTCACGGAAGCGGGCTTTGGTGCAGATTTGGGTGCGGAAAAATTCCTCGACATCAAATGTCGTAAGGCCGGGCTTTCGCCAAAAGCAGTTGTGATTGTGGCGACTGTTCGTGCCCTTAAAATGCATGGTGGTTCCTCAAAGAACGAATTGGGCACAGAAAGCGTCTCAGCGGTTGAGGCAGGCTGTGAAAACTTAGCCCGCCATCTCGAGAACCTTGCCAAATTTAACATCCCAGCAGTCGTTGCGATCAATCGCTTTGTCACCGATACTGACGCGGAAGTGGCGAAGGTTGCTGAGGTGGCGGCCGGCCTTGGGGCGACGGCAATCGAAGCAACCCATTGGGCTGATGGCGGCGCCGGCACGGAAGAGCTTGCAAGGCATGTTGTCGGTTTGGTTGAAAGTGGTGAAGCAGACTATGCCCCATTGTACCCCGATGATATGCCTTTAGAGGCAAAGATTCGGAAAATTGCACAAGAGATTTATCGAGCAAAAGATATCAGCTTTGACGCGAAAGTAGCGCAGCAATTCAAAGATCTCGCGGCGATGGGCGCTGACAGCTATCCAATTTGCATTGCGAAAACCCAGTACAGTTTTTCCACTGATCCAAAGGCGTTGGGGGCACCATCCGATCATATTGTGCCCATTCGTGAATTAAGGCTTTCTAACGGTGCAGAATTCGTGGTTGTCGTGACCGGGGACATTATGACAATGCCTGGATTGCCCCGCGTGCCGTCGGCCGAAAAAATCCACCTCGACCAAGACGGCCTGATACAGGGTCTTTTTTAACAGCCTCTTTGTGCCATGCGTCCCAAAAGCGTTTACCGCCAGCCCGCTTTATCGAACAGGTGAGGGCGGTTGCGCGGTCGAACCGCTAACGTAGCATATCAGCGATTGCGACGCCGATTTTTTCACTGCCAATATCTGAGGGGTGGACGGAGTCGGCGTAGAGTTCGGTCTGACCGGGCAGGATGATGTCGAGTGTGCACATGTAAACCGTATCGGCGCGTGCTTGTCCCAATGCGCGATAGCGTGACAACAAATCCTTGAACAAAGGACAGCCAATTTCGCCATTGTACGGGGTGAAATAGCTGGTAATCAGCGCCTGAGACCCGCTTTGGCCGATCTCGTTCACCAAATCAACCATTAGTCCCGAGCGTAGGTCTGCCGAAATGAGCTGATCCAAATTGGCTTGTGAGCATTCGCGTGCAAGGTCGTTGCCGCCACCCGTGACAATAACATGCGACCCTAAGCCAGGCTCATATTGGTTCTGGATGTCGCGTTCGGCCAATTCAGCCCCTGAAACGGCGTTGTGGGCGAGGGGAATGTCTAACTCTCGAGCCAAGGCGTCGGGAATGCTCAAACCTTCTTCTTTATGCATGGCCAATAGGCTGTCGCCAATGGCCTGAATGGCTAAGACGGGCCGAGATAAGTCCCCTGTGCTGCTTTGCTCACCATCGCAATTTGGTGGGAAATTTGCTGGTGCTCCGGCAAAATCGCCATCAATAAAAATTTCCCCATCGACAGAAGAGTCGCCCCAAACGCATGCGATCAAACCTAAGGTTGGAATGGCTATCGCAGCTGCAATCATGCCTGATTTCCGGCTTATCATATCCCGGTCGCTCTGCTCTGAAATGAATCTTTACCATTTCTCTTTAAATTCGGATCCCTTCTGTTTCAACAGCAAAGTTTTATCTGGATTTCCTAATTCTGTTCGCTCGCTAATACCCCACGACGCTGTCTCTTTGACTGCTACTGATCATTGAAGCTGTACCCGATTTCAGCAAAACGTCACAACATCCTAGATTTCAAGGGTGTGACGCGGTATTGGTTAGCTTTTAAGTGTCAATGCCACGGATCTCGTCTTGTCTAATTCGCAATCTTTGAAAAATCGCCGAAGTACCAAAGCGATTGTTCCCCAAAAAATTGGTAGTTTTTCAAAAGGGGGCAGTGAAGAATGGGAAATTCCGGTCTGGCAATTTGTCAGGATTATGGTTCAACTGGAGAAAAACAGCTCCGGCAAAGCGACTTCTCTGTGGCGTGCCAACCAAGATAGCTGGCTTGAGTTGGACCAGGCGCTCGCTGATGCAGGAGAAGAAGATTTTGATGTTTTTGCGCAGTTGATGATGAATACGCAAGTCGCGCTTCACTTGAACGACGCGATTGCGAAAAAAACCCTGAATTTTACCCTCAATAGCTTGTTGATGAGCATGCGGCGACGGGTCAAGTCACTGCCCAAACGCACCGAAGAGCGTAAGGATCTCGAATTCGAAATCTCTGAGCTTGATAAGCTGCATGCGCGTGTGAAACCCGTTGAAACGAGGCCGTCCGCAGACCGCGCCTACCAGCCCAAGCGATACCCTGCCAGCCGCCACGGGGGTTAACGGTTCGCAAGCACGCGTGCTGTCTTCAAAGCCTTAGTCGCTGTCGTGTGTGCCCGCACCAGCGCCAGCAAGTTTGCTCGCCGCACTTTCTGGGACATAGGTGTCGGAGGCTAGAGATTTTACTCGCTTCCAACTCGCTTCACTCACTGTTGTCACTCGCTGGCGCGGCACTAGCGACTTCCCCAGCATGCTGAGCAGTGGTACGATGTCCTTGTCGGTCCATTGAAGGGCGCGCGGAATCGGGTCTCGGCTGTCAATTGCCATCAACAGAGCGACACGGGCTGCTGGTTTA
>CAXBRM010000192.1:0-3541 GCA_963978305.1 uncultured Rhodospirillales bacterium | reverse complement strand
CCCTAGCCAAGTCAGCGTAAAAGGCACGACGACGGAGCGGCTTGGGTTCACGGGTCGAGGCCAAGGTATCGCTTGCAAGGCGGACGCGACACATGAGGTAGCCAAGCATGCTGAGCCATAATGCCCTGTCCAGCGTCACAGCCCTAATTGACGCCCTACAGCGCAAAAACGAAACGCTCGCAACGGCGGAAAGCTGCACCGGCGGTCTACTCGGGGCAGCTCTCACCCATTTCCCCGGCATCAGTGCAATCTATTTGGGCGGCATCAATGCCTATTCGAATAGCCTCAAAGAATCCTTGCTTAATGTCAGCGTGGGCCTGATGATCGAGCATGGGGCGGTCAGTGAGCAAGTTGCTTCAGTGATGGCCAGGCAAGTTCGCCTGATGTGTGACAGCGTTTGGTCGGTCGCCATTACAGGCGTCGCCGGGCCAAGCGGCGGCACGGCAGCAAAGCCCGTCGGACTGGTCTGTTTCGCAATAGAGCACCGCACCGGCCACGTGCGAAGCTGGAACAGACACTACCTGGGAACACGAGAAGCCATCAGAGATCAGGCGGTTGGCGAGGCGGCGTCTGGACTAACAGCCGCCCTGTTAGCGGATGAACCATACAAGGTATGAGCCCGCTGTTCAAAAGCAGAAACCATGCGTTTTTGCGCCTCTTCAAACATCGTTTCAATCAAGCGCTGCAGGACCTTGTTGGCAAACTCAAATTCAATTGCCAGCTGCACCAGGCAATAATCAGGCCTGCCTTGGGGATCTGGTAGGAAGGTCCAAACATTGGTCAGATGCTTGAAGGGGCCTTTCTCCGCCTCAGAGCGGATAACCATCGCGTCGGGATCACTGCGCACATGGCTTGAAAATGTTTCTTTGATCAACTTAAATCCGATGATCAAATCAGCCAGCTGATAGTTTGGCTCTCGTTTGCGGATGCGCGCGGCGACACACCAAGGGATAAATTCTGGATAATGCTGAACGTCTTCAACCAGATCATAAAGCTGACGCGGAGAAAACGGCAACAGGCGCTCAGTATGATGGCTCTTGGTCATACTCCCCACCTAAACAGAGGCGGCCATTTGTTCAAGAGGTCAAAATAAAGCGGTGCCGTGCGATTTATGCAAAGATACAACGGCCAACAGCGGCGGATAGCGGATCTGGGGGTTGATCAAGACCATCAAAGTGCAGGGCTTAAGTGAGCCCCTGCCGGCGCTTTTCCACCAACGCCGCAAAATCAGCATCAGCATGATAACTGGATCGGGTCAGGGGTGTCGCGGCGACCTGTAAAAAGCCCTTGCCATTCGCCATGGCTTGATAATCTCGAAACTCATCGGGGGTGACCCAACGATCAACCCGGTGGTGCTTTTTGGTTGGCTGCATGTACTGGCCAATGGTGATGAAATCAACGTTAGCACTGCGCAAATCGTCCATCACCTGGCCAACTTCTTCACGCGTTTCGCCAAGACCAACCATGATACCGCTCTTGGTGAAAATCGTCGGATCAATGCGTTTGACGTCTGCCAGCAGCTGCAAACTGCCAAAGTACTTCGCGCCGGGACGCACAGATGGATAAAGCCGCGGTACCGTCTCAAGATTGTGGTTGAAAACGTCGGGTCGTGCATGGACGACTTTGTGCCATTTATCGCCAGTACGTTGAAAATCTGGTGTTAGAATTTCTATGGTAGTGCCTGGGCTGGCTTCCTTAATTGCGTCGATCGTCTGGACAAAGTGTGACGCACCGCCGTCGTCTAAATCGTCGCGGTCGACGCTGGTAATCACGACATGACGCAAGCCTAAGGTTTTGACCGCTTGCGCAACATTGAATGGCTCAAAAGGATCGAGAGCATTGGGCTTGCCAGTTGCAATATTACAAAAGCTGCATGCGCGTGTGCAAATTTCACCCATGATCATCATGGTAGCGTGGCGCTTTGACCAACATTCGCCAATGTTTGGGCACGCCGCTTCTTCGCAAACGGTCACCAACTTATTTTTGCGCATCACCGCCGCAGTGGCGTGGAACTCAGCGCCAGTCGGTGCTTTCACCCGAATCCAATCCGGTTTCGCTGGCGCACCTTGGTCCGGCCGATGAATTTTTTCTGGATGGCGGATGGTCGAGGTCATGCTCTGTTCGTCACTTTCTCCAAGCTTACATCTGGTGGTTTAACGCATCATCTCAGAAATGAACAGCGCGTCCGTAGGCATCCAACACCGCCTCATGCATCATTTCAGACAAGGTTGGGTGTGGGAAAATCGTATGCATCAAATCTTCTTCGGTTGTCTCCAGCGTTTTCGCGATGCCATAGCCTTGGATCAACTCAGTAACTTCAGCACCAATCATATGCGCGCCCAATAATTCACCTGTTTTGGCGTCAAACACGGTTTTGACCAAGCCTTCCGGCTCACCGAGCGCGATGGCTTTACCATTGCCCATGAATGGAAAGCGACCGACTTTGAGCTGATAACCCGCTTCGCTCGCCTCCGCCTCCGTCATGCCGTCACTGGCAACCTGCGGTCGACTGTAAGTACAGCCCGGGATATGATTTGTATTGAGCGGCTCTTTGCTATGCGCCACGCCGGCCAGCCGCTCGACGCACATGATGCCCTCATGCGATGCTTTATGCGCCAGCCAAGGCGCACCCGTCAAATCGCCAATCGCATAGACGCCTGGCTCTCCGGTCTGCATGGTGATGGGATCAACAACAATGTGCGAACGATCGACCTCAATCTTTTTACCCTCAAGCCCAATGTTCTCCACGTTTCCAACAATGCCAACTGCACTGACCACACGGTCAACGATCAACGTTTCTGTCGAGCCGTCTGACAACTCAAGATGTGCTGTCACCTTACCCTTGGGCTTGTCTCGTTCCAGTTTCGCCACTTTCGAACTGGTGTGAATGCTGATTCCTGATTTTTTAAAGGTCTTTTCAGCATGTTGGCTAATTTCTTCGTCTTCGGCCATGAGAATTCGGTTGGCGATTTCAACGACCGTCACGTCGACGCCAAGGTCGTTGTAAAAGCTTGCAAACTCGATGCCAATCGCGCCGCTGCCGACGACCAACAGTTTTTCCGGCATCGTCTTGGGCACCATGGCTTCGCGGTAACCCCAAACAAAGTCACCATCAATTTCTAAACCTGGCAGCTCACGTGCCCGAGCACCGGTTGCCAAAATAATATTTGTGGCCTGGATGCGCTGCTCATCAGCGTTTTTGTCTTTGACCGTTAATTCGCCAGGTTTGTCCGACAATTTTCCCTCGCCCATGACAACTGGCACTTTGTTTTTCTTTAACAAATGACCGACACCAGCGTTCAACTGGCTGGCAACCCCACGCGAATACTTGATGACTTTGCCGACATCAAAGCTATGGCCTTGAATGGTGAAACCAAATTTCTCCGCGTTCTCGATCAGATGACCCACTTCAGCCACCCGCAACAATGCCTTGGTGGGAATGCAGCCCCAATTGAGACAGATCCCGCCCAAATGCTCTCGCTCAATCACCACCGCCTTCAAACCAAGTTGAGCGGCCCGGATCGCTGCGACATATCCGCCC
>CAXBRM010000191.1:0-3553 GCA_963978305.1 uncultured Rhodospirillales bacterium | reverse complement strand
GTATGGCTTCATTGAAACGCCCTATCGAAAAATCGAAGGCGGACAGGTGCATGATGAGGTTGTGTATCTGTCGGCCATGGAAGAAGGCAAATACACGATCGCGCAGGCTAATTCGACGTTGGATGCTGCTGGCAGGCTTACCGAGGAACTAGTCAATTGCCGGGCTGGAGAGGAATACCTCGTCGCGCCGCCAAGCGACATCGATTATATCGACGTGTCGCCGAAGCAGGTCGTCTCTGTTGCCGCCGCGTTGATTCCATTCTTACAAAACGATGACGCTAACCGCGCCCTGATGGGGGCAAACATGATGCGCCAGGCTGTGCCACTGCTTAAGGCCGAGGCGCCGTTGGTGGGTACTGGCATGGAGAGCACTGTTGCTCGAGATTCGGGGGCAACTGTTGCGGCAAAAAGTGACGGGATTGTTGACCAAGTTGATGGCGGTCGCATTGTCGTTCGTGAAATCGGTGCCGACGGTGAAGAAACTGGTGTCGAAATATATCGCCTCAGCAAATTTCAACGGTCAAACCAATCTACGTGCATTATTCAGCGCCCATTGGTGAATGTCGGTGATCGCGTTCAAATGGGGGACATTATTGCCGATGGCCCCTCGACCAATTTGGGTGAACTGGCACTGGGCAAAAACGTGCTTGTCGCCTTCATGCCTTGGCAAGGATACAATTTTGAGGACTCGATCCTCATCAACGAACGAATTGTTCGTGACGATGTCTACACCTCGATCCACATCGATGATTACGAAGTGATGGCGCGTGACACCAAATTGGGCCCTGAAGAGATTACCCGTGATATCCCCAATGTGGGTGAAGAAGCCTTACGAAATTTGGATGAGGCGGGGATTGTCTATGTTGGTGCCGAAGTTAAACCAGGCGACATTCTTGTTGGCAAGGTAACACCGAAGGGCGAGAGCCCGATGACGCCCGAGGAAAAGCTGCTAAGAGCCATTTTTGGCGAGAAAGCTTCTGATGTGCGGGATACGTCGCTGCGCTTGCCGCCAGGTGCTGTCGGCACGATTGTTGATGTTCGGGTCTTCAGTCGCCGCGGTGTCGATAAAGATGAGCGTGCGATGAGCATCGAACAGCAAGAAATCGAGCAACTTGCAAAGGACCGTGATGATGAGCGTGCCATCATAGAGCGTTCATTCTACAATCGTTTGAAAGACGCCTTGATCGGCCAAGTGGTTGCGGACGGTCCAGAAGACGTCGAAAAAGGTGTGAAAATTGACGAAGTCGTCCTGGGTGCCTTCACGCCTGGTCAGTGGCGGCAATTTGCCGTTCAAGATGAAGCATCACAGCGGGTGGTCGAGAAATTGAATGGCGATTTTGAAGCTGCAGCCGACAAAATCGATGCGCGTTTTGAAGACAAAGTCGACAAAATCCAGCGTGGTGACGAATTGTTGCCAGGTGTGATGAAAATGGTCAAAGTTTTCGTGGCGATCAAGCGTAAGCTTCAGCCTGGTGACAAAATGGCCGGGCGTCATGGCAACAAAGGGGTAATCTCAAAAATTGTCCCATCAGAAGATATGCCTTACCTTGAAGATGGAACCCCTATAGACATTGTTCTATCGCCACTAGGGGTTCCTTCTCGGATGAACGTTGGGCAAATCTTGGAAACGCACCTCGGTTGGGCGGCTGCGGGGATTGGCCGTCAAATCAGCCAAGCATTAGATGCCTACAACGCGGGTCGAGACGATTTGCAGAACGTTAAAGAAACCATGAAAACCGTCTATGAGGCTGGCGTCTATGACGACGATATCAGTGGTATGGCCGACAGCGAAGTCGCCGAGCTGGCGAACAACTTACGTTTTGGGGTTCCAATGGCAACGCCGGTGTTCGACGGTGCTAGGGAAGTCGACATTGAAAAAATGCTTGAGATTGCTGGATTTGACCGTTCAGGGCAAAGTCAGTTGTTTGATGGACGGACTGGCGAGCCTTTCGATCGGCCGGTGACGGTTGGCTATAAATATTTGCTAAAGCTACATCACCTTGTCGATGACAAAATTCACGCTCGTTCTACCGGTCCTTACTCTTTGGTTACTCAACAGCCGTTGGGTGGTAAGGCCCAGTTTGGCGGCCAGCGCTTCGGTGAGATGGAGGTGTGGGCGCTGCAAGCATATGGTGCGGCCTATACGTTGCAGGAGATGCTGACGGTGAAATCGGATGATGTCGCAGGGCGGACGAAAGTTTACGAAAGTATTGTCCGAGGCGACGATGATTTTGAAGCGGGCGTTCCTGAAAGCTTCAATGTGTTAACCAAAGAGCTGCGGGCTTTGTGCCTCAACCTGGACATGATTGAACGGGATTCTTGAAGGCTGATGATCTCGGAACCGTTCTGGGCGAACGCAAACCATTCTGCTCAGTAATTGCAAATTAATCCATTAGGACAGTGAGTTAACTATGAATGAACTCAGCAAAATTTTCGGTCAAAATGAAGGCTTTAAGTCGTTTGACGAACTAAAGATTACCATCGCTGCACCCGATCGTGTGAAGAGTTGGTCATATGGTGAAGTAAAAAAGCCCGAGACCATTAACTATCGTACCTTCAAGCCAGAGCGAGACGGTTTGTTTTGTGCGCGGATTTTTGGTCCTGTAAAAGACTATGAGTGCTTGTGCGGTAAATACAAACGCATGAAATATAAGGGCATTACCTGTGAAAAGTGCGGCGTTGAAGTGACGTTGAGCAAAGTGCGTCGTGATCGGATGGGGCATATCGATTTGGCTGCACCAGTCGCTCACATCTGGTTCCTGAAATCACTGCCCAGCCGCATCGGTTTGTTGCTCGACATGACCCTAAAGGATCTTGAGCGCGTTCTGTATTTTGAAAACTTCGTGGTTGTTGATCCAGGGACTGCCGTCGGTTTGGAGCAAAATCAACTACTCACTGAAGATCAGTATTATGCCGCCCAAGACGAATTCGGTGAAGACAGTTTTACTGCTTTGATTGGTGCGGAAGCGCTGAAGTGGATGCTGAACGGATTAGATCTTGAGTTTGAAAAAGAAGCTCTCCGCGCTGGGCTTTGGTGCGTGCGCCTTCGACATTATCCAATAGCCACTTAAGCTTGGTACCGGAAAAATAGGGATCTAGCAAAAGACCAGTTGTTGCAGTGACCATATCTTCGTGGCCGTCTTTGCGCAGCTCTGTGCATAAAGGCTCTGTGCGCCGATCTTGCCAGACAATCGCGTGATAAATGGGCTTTCCTGTGGTTTTGTCCCAGACCAGCGTTGTTTCCCGTTGGTTCGTAATGCCGATGGCCGCGATATCTTTGCCGCTGAGACCAGCGCGTTCAATAGCGGCCCGACAGGTGGCTGCAGTTGTGGCCCAAAGGTCATCCGGATCATGTTCCACCCAACCGCTTTGCGGAAAATGCTGCGCAAATTCTTCCTGCGCGTAGGCAACCGGTGAGAGGGCCGCATCAAAGACAATGGCCCTGCTTGAAGTCGTGCCCTGATCAATGGCCAGAATATGGGTCATATGGTCGTCCTTCGTAACATTTCCACGCGAAAGCTTCCCGATTTTGAGAACTGGTGCAATGGCTAAT
>CAXBRM010000190.1:0-3565 GCA_963978305.1 uncultured Rhodospirillales bacterium | reverse complement strand
GCCTTGCGCTAGCTCGCGTTTTCAGTTCGGGCGCGGATATTTTATTGCTCGATGAGCCATTTTCCGGCTTGGACCACAAATATGGTACGATCGTTGAAATGGAGCTAATACGCCGAGCCAATCAACAGCTCCTGTTATACATTGCTCATGATCGAGCGATTGGCGAAAGCCAGGAAGTTGTTTTGAGGCCCTACAGAACGCAGGATGCTCCGAGCGTATGATTTTCTATTTTTTCCGCGAGCTTAATCAGCAAGGTAAGTCTGCCAGTGATTGGCTGACTGCGTTTGCACTCTTCGCTGGCACAAGTTTTATTCTTGCTTGGCCCATCCGGCATGACCACGCTGTTATTGCCACAATCGGTCCCAGCACTACGCTCGCCCTTTTGTTTTTGAGCCAGTTTCTCATCTTTTCTCGATTTTGGCATGACGACGTCAAATCCGAATATCTGGAAGTCCTTTCGACTTCTCCCCGCCACGCACTCGAACGCTATGCTTCAGGACGCCTGGTGGCAGCAATCGTCACAGGCCTCATTTACTCACTCGTCACCACAAGCCTCGGATCAATTCTCTACGCTTTAGATTGGCGTTCCACCCTCACGTTGCTGCTCCAAGTCTTCGCCGTCGCCCCCGGCATCACAGCGCTTTCAATTTTAACTGCCGCCGCAACAAGCCGAACCACTAAAGCCAGCTCCGCTATCGGCATCGTCATTTTGCTGCCCATGATTGCGCCTTTTGTGATCTTAATGGGCGTCTATAGCGAACAAACCAATTACTATGATCATCTGCTGGTCCCATCCTGGTTCAGCCTTATCGGATTGAGCATTGCCTTTGTCACAATGGGTGTATTGTCATTACCAACAATACTGAAAGCGCAACTTTAAAAAAAAAGGGGAGCCTAAGCTCCCCAAAATCGAGTTTCTCCAGTACTAATCTCAGCGGTCTTGGAGACCTTTGCGAACAGCAACGGGTATCATCGCACGTGACACTCCCATATCCATTAGCTCGCGATCTGAAAAACTTCGAAGCTCACTAATAGCCCGGCGTTCTTTTCTATAACGCATCAATTGCTCATTAATCTGCCCAAATATGTTCATTCCAAATAATCCTTTAACAATTACCAGTGTAGCCAACTCCGTTAATAACGATCTAGCACGGAAGTTCGTTTATTATTATAGGGTTACGCAACACGAAATTTTTGCATTTTTTGCAAAAATTGCCATGCCCTTTAAAAATACAGTTAGCAAAGTGTTTCATGTCTTGGATGGCACAGGTGTTTCGACTTTTCACCACTTAAATTCCGGATGCGACACGCTATCACTGTTGCATCAAACCGAAAAATCGCTGGGGCTTTTGATCGAGCGACTTAGCCATGCAGCAGTGTATCTTCTATTGAATTGATTCGCCAACCACGCTAAGCGTTCGCGGCATCTACCACGTATCCAGTTGGACGCGCACATGACAACAGATGCTTCCCTTTCCTCTAAAATTCGAGAAGCGCTCACTTTTGACGATGTTCTTCTAGAACCCGCATTTAGCAGCGTGTTGCCAGCCGAAACCCACACCGCCACGAGGCTCAGTAAAGAAATCACCCTGCAGATTCCATTTTTATCTGCAGCCATGGACACCGTCACAGAAGGGCCAATGGCAATCGCAATGGCCCAGGCTGGTGGGCTTGGCATTGTCCACAAAAACCTAAGCCCTGAAGAGCAGGCCCGGCAAGTCCGGGCCGTTAAGCGGTATGTTAGCGGCATGGTGGTCAACCCGTACACACTGCATCCAGACCAGCCATTGCGGGATGCACTGGATCTTATGAAGCATCGTGGGTTTAGCGGTATCCCCATCGTCGCGCCAACAACCAACCAACTGGTTGGCATTTTGACGAACCGAGATGTCCGCTTTGCTGAAAACTTAGATCAGCCCATTCGTGAACTCATGACCAGCGATGGGCTCGTAACCGCTTACGAAAGCATCACCAATGATGAAGCCAAACGGCTTTTTCACAAACACCGGATCGAGAAACTACCCGTTGTTGATCGTGATGGCCGCTGTGTTGGTTTGATCACCGTCAAAGATATGGAAAAAGCAAGTATGAATCCGTTAGCGACGCTTGACCCGCTGGGTCGACTACGCTGCGGCGGCGCGATCGGGATTGGATCGGATGGTTTAGAGCGCGCCGAAATGTTAATCGATAGTGGTGTTGATGTATTGGTGATTGATACGGCACACGGGCATTCGCGGGGTGTTTTAACCCAAATTGATAAGGTTAAGCAGCTCAGCAATGACGTGAGTGTAATCGCTGGAAATATTGCGACGGGTGAGGCCGCAAAGGCGTTGGTCGATGCTGGGGCCGATTGTCTCAAAGTTGGCATTGGCCCAGGCTCTATTTGCACCACAAGGGTGGTAGCTGGCATCGGCATGCCGCAACTTACGGCCATTATAGATACGATGGAACAAGCGCAAAAGAGCAATATTCCGACGATCGCTGACGGCGGCATCAAGTTCAGTGGCGATGCGGCAAAAGCACTCGCAGCTGGTGCAAACTGCTGCATGGTTGGTAACCTTCTCGCTGGGACTGACGAAGCACCAGGTGACGTCTACCTTTTCGAGGGTCGTAGTTATAAAAGTTATCGAGGTATGGGCAGCGTTGGGGCGATGGCGCGTGGCTCAGCTGACCGATATTTCCAGAGCGAAGTTCACGACTCGTTGAAATTAGTCCCCGAAGGCATAGAAGGCCGGGTCGCCTACAAAGGTCCAGTCGGCAACGTTCTACATCAACTGGTCGGCGGCTTGCGATCGGCCATGGGCTACACTGGTTCCGCCACTCTTGAGGATTTCAAAGCAAATGCCCGCTTTGTCAGAATCACAAATGCCGGTTTAACTGAGAGCCATGTGCACGACGTCAGCATCACGCGCGAGGCACCGAACTACGGTAAAAGATGAACGCGCCAAGTGCTCGTATAAACCTCAGTTTTGATTAAGCCGTAGCAATTCCTCTAATACATCACCAGCCATCTCGACATCGTCGCGCGTGCAACTCGCCGTCCCGGCGACAAAGCGTATCGCCGTGCGGCCTTTGTATGTCGTCGGGGTTAAATAGATACGGCCGTCATCATTGACCTGCTTTAACAACGAAATAGTAGCTTCATCGGTTGCTAACGCAAAACTAAAGAGGCTAAGACTAGGCTCGGTAACAATTTCAAAACCGTCGATTTGACGCAACCGCTCACACAAAGACCGCGCCCACTCCACATGATTGTGCAGAATTTTTGCCAGACCCGCTGAACCATAATGACGCAAGACAAACCACAGTTTAAGACTGCGAAAACTGCGTCCCAGCTGAGGCGTCCACTCGCTGTAATTGAGAAGTTCTTCCTCTCGATGGGTGTGTAGAAAACTCGGCATGATACTCATCGTTTTGGTCAGCAACTCAGGATCACGCAACAAAAAGACTGAACAATCCATGCCGGTCATCAACCATTTGTGTGGGTTGAGAACAATACTATCGGCCCGCTCCCAACCACTAAATAACTCGCGGAAATCTTCATGGATAGCAGCCACACCAGCCC
>CAXBRM010000189.1:0-3579 GCA_963978305.1 uncultured Rhodospirillales bacterium | reverse complement strand
ATTGGATGGAAAGCCTTAATGAACAAACCAAAATTTTTCGGCAAACTGGATGAACTCAAAGAACAGGTTAGGTCTTGTGTCGCCAAAGGCTCATGGTCGGAAGAAGAACAAAAAGTGTCATTTCATGGACTCGCAGGCGAGGTCTTAAATTGGTGGCCCACAACCGGCACATTGCAATTTCAAGGTAAGCGCCAAAGGCGGGACGAATTTCAAACGGCGCTGCTCGCCAAACTAGGCGTACAAAAACAAGTTGATGAAACAACCCAACAGCCAAAATCGGGCGGGCAAACTGCGTCTGCTCAAACAATGAAAAACCCCAAAGTATTCATCGTGCACGGACACGACAAAAATGTCCTCACCCAGCTTGAACTCCGGCTTCGCCAACTCGGCGTTCAGCCACTGATTCTGCAGAGCATCAGCAATCAAGGTAAAACCATCATTGAAGCACTTGAACATAACATCAATAAGGAAGCAGCGTTTGGCATCGTCCTGATGACACCTGATGACGTGGGTTACTCCAAAGACGAAGGTGAAAAAATGGCGCAACCGAGAGCCCGGCAAAACGTCATTTTAGAAATGGGCATGTTAATGGCTCGGTTGGGAAGAGAAAAGGTTGTGATCCTTAAAAAGGGTACGCTTGAAGCACCGTCTGATGCAGACGGAATTCTTTATATCCCGTTTAAAAACGAGATCTCTGAAATACACATGGAGTTGTTAAAATGGCTCACGGGGGCAGGTTTGGTATGCAACACAGAATCGATCAAGAATTACGGAGGATGATGTTTGCAGGGGCCACACAAAACAAATCTTAACTCTGAACGCGAGTATTGACTGAGGGAACGCTCTCGGCAGAAGCACTGCAATCAAAATCGAAGCTATTTTCATCGGATCCTCAGATCCAAAGAGCTATCTGATCCACGTTCATAGGCCACGAACGCGTTGCTCAGTGGCTCCAATCCAAGACCACCTTGCCCGATGTGCCAGCGAGCATGGCGTCAAAGCCGCGTTCAAATTTATCGACGCTCAGACGGTGCGTGATAATCCGTGAGACATCCAGTCCATCTTCAAGCATGGCGATCATTTTGTACCAGGTCTCGAATATCTCACGGCCATAAACGCCTTTAATCGTGATCGATTTGAAAACCACTGCCGTCCAATCGACCAAGGATTTGCCGGGCGGAATGCCCAACATGGCGATCTTACCGCCACACACCATGGAATCGACCATTTGGGCGAAAGCTGCCTGGTTACCTGACATTTCAAGCCCGACATCAAAGCCTTGTTTCATTCCAAGATCCAACATCACTTCGCGTAAATCAGTCGTGGCGACATTGACGGGCACGACATCGGTCACGCGGGCTGCCAGGTCAAGACGCGCCTGGTTGATATCTGTGATTACCACATGACGCGCACCAACATGCTGAGCGACCGCAGCCGCCATGATACCAATTGGACCCGCCCCTGTGATCAACACATCTTCGCCAACAAGACCAAATGACAACGCGGTATGCACAGCGTTGCCAAGCGGATCCAGAATAGCGCCAATCTCGTCGGGTATTGCATCAGGCAATGGCACGACATTGAAGGCGGGCATGGCCAAGTATTCAGCAAACGCCCCATCAACGTTGACGCCGATCCCTTGGGTTTCGGGATCAAGGTGAAACTTTCCGGCGCGCGCCTGACGTGACTGGTTTCCAATCAGGTGTCCCTCACCAGAACATCGCTGACCCACCGTCAGGTCCTTAACATCTCGACCCACTTCAACAATTTCGCCAGCAAATTCGTGCCCGGTAATCAGGCCCAGCGGCACAGTGCGCTGGGACCAATCATCCCAATTCCAGATATGGACATCGGTACCACATATGCCAGTTTTCCGAACCTTAATGAGAACATCATCAGGCCCGACTTCAGGGATGCTGCGGGTTTCCATCCAAAGTCCTTTTTCGGCCTTAGCCTTTGTGAGGCATTTCATTTTGTCCATTATGAAATCACTCCAAGTTCGCGGCCAACTTTTGCAAATGCCGCCAAGGCGCGGTCCAGATCGGCTCGCGTCAGTGCGGCATTCATTTGTGTCCGAATCCGCGCCTGCCCTTTGGGCACAACCGGAAAAAAGAAACCAGCAACATACACTCCCATGTCATACAGGCGTGCAGCCATAGCCTGAGACAGGCGTGCATCTCCCAGCATTACAGGGACAATAGGATGCTCACCAGCCAGCAGTTCAAATCCTAAATGTGTCAAACCTGCGCGCCAGTATGCTGTATTCTCAAACAGAGACGTGCGCAGGTCATCGCCTTTCTCAACCAGTTTCAGCGCTTCAAGCCCAGCAGCTACAACAGCAGGCGGCAAAGCGTTCGAGAAAAGATAAGGTCGGGAGCGTTGCCGCAGCAAATCAATCACCGGCTGGGGGCCTGCCGTATAGCCACCAATCGCCCCGCCCAAAGCCTTACCCAGCGTCCCCGTCAGGATATCAACCTCAGATCCATAATGGGCTGGCGTGCCCTGACCTTTGGCCCCCATGAACCCAGTCGCATGGCAATCATCGACCATCACCATCGCATCGTACTCGGTTGCAAGGCGACTGATCTCAGGCAAGTTGGCCAGATAACCGTCCATCGAAAACACACCATCGGTAGCAATCATGATAAAACGAGCGCCATCTTCACGTGCTTTTTTCAGCTTCACCTCTAAATCGGCCATATCGTTGTTTGCGTAACGATAGCGCATCGCTTTGCACAACCGGATACCATCGATGATTGAAGCATGGTTGAGACTATCCGAAATCACGGCATCCTCAGCGCCAAGCAAGGGCTCAAACAACCCGCCATTCGCATCGAAACACGCGGCGTAAAGGATCGCATCATCCTTGCCAAGAAAACGGGCCAGCGCCAGTTCGAGCTCCCGATGCAGGTCTTGCGTGCCGCAAATAAACCTGACACTGGCCATGCCATATCCTTTGTTATCCATGGCACTTTTGGCAATAGAAATGAGTTTTGGATGATCGGCTAATCCCAGGTAATTGTTTGCACATAGATTGACGACGTCTCGCGCTGTACGATCGCCGCGTTTTACTTTGATCTTGCTAGATTGCGCTGACGTCAGAAGGCGTTCGCGTTTGTACAGGCCATCTGCTTCAATCACCTTGAGGGTTTCGTCCAAATGTGTGAGATAGCGTTGTACCATATTATCTTCCGTTTTTTCGGAAAATATTCCACTATAGTGGCCCGTGTCAACACTCAAAACTGACGAATGGATTAACGCAGAACAGACTCACCCGCAACGTAGAATCTCCTTAGCGCGTTTCCGAAAATTGCTAACTTTGCTACCCAGAACAGAATACACGCCGGGGTAAATTTCGAGACTATGACGTTTGGTAGTTGTGCTAAATATCCTTAGGCTGATTTGAACGTCGTCGGCCTCGATAATCTATAGGATAAACGTCGCCATGTTGGATCAACCTACAGTATCCATTGCGAGCTTTAAAAATCTCTGGGTAGAGTTTGAAACCAAAGACGCAGGTTTGATCGATGTAACGCAAGCTGATAAGACTATTATGCGAATGGTTCGTGGTAATGAAAC